>NZ_JQJT01000006.1:0-370932 GCF_000745665.1 Burkholderia sp. WP42
TTCGTTCTGGATGCGCTCGAACAGGCGCTGTACGCGCGCCAACCGGGCGACGATGGGACCTTGATACACCACTCCGATAGGGGGGCTCAATACGTCAGCATTCGGTATAGCGAACGTTTGGCCGAGGCGGGTATCGAGCCGTCCGTCGGCAGCCGTGGCGACAGCTACGATAACGCGCTGGCTGAAACGATCAACGGTCTCTACAAGACGGAACTGATTCATCGGCGCGCTCCTTGGAAAACGAGGGAATCCGTCGAACTGGCAACGCTGGAATGGGTCGCCTGGTACAACCATCATCGGCTGATGGAACCGCTCGGCTATATCCCGCCCGCCGAGGCTGAGGCAAACTACTACAGGCAACTCAGAAATGCTGCTGAAGTGCCTGCATTAACTTAAACCAACCGGCCTCCACGATTCCCGGTGCGGTTCAGAGAGCTTGGGACCAAACTCTGAGGTGTTCAGATGAGCTGGGAGAAAAATGAACAAATACCGCTCGGATTGCCAGAGCAGGTCAATGGACTTGCGACTGCGCCCTCGGACCGGGGCGACGAAACGCAGGAGCGATTTCGCTATCAATGGGCCATTGGCGTGTCGCTACTCGCGCAAAGCCTCACGGGCGAACGTGCGATCCGTGCTCTGTGGTGCGAGCATCATGAAGACTACCTGCTGGAGTTGCCGACCGGACGCTACATCGCAGTCCAGGTCAAGACGGATAGCCGCGAAAATGCGCACTGGCGTTGGAGCGACGATGCGCTAGTCAACTCCGTTGCACGATTCTGTGCTTTCGAGAAAATGCATGGAGCCGAGATCGACAACTACGAATTTGTCTCGAATGCAGCGCCCTATGTGCCGGCGGCGACTGCCAAAAGACCAGACTCACTTGCGGCAAGCCCTGGCCGCCTCATTCAGTGCTGTTCCCGGGCGTCGACCCATTCTGAATTAGAAGAACCGTACATCGCGGCCTTCTCTGCACTTGTCGCGAAGACCGGCGGTGATGCGGCCGCACTGTTCCAAGTCCTGCGGAAGCTCAAATTCGCGCTGGGGCCAGTCCTGCGCGGGTATGACGACACGTTAGCCGCTTCGATCGTTCCAAAGCTACCTGGCTGCGCGGGTCTAACAATGATCTCGTGTTGCCGGCTAAGGGACGAACTGATAGGACTCGTTCAAGCCGCTTGTAGGTTGCGATTCGACTGGATAGACGGCGCTATTGCTTACCTCGCTACAAACGGCCGGCCCGAAGCTGCTATTCGAGGCAAATGCATAACTCCTGAGGCGGCAGCCGAATTGATGATTCGAGTACGGCAGCCAACCTTCCGGTTTGTGAGCAGTGGCGCAGGCATCGATATCGGTGCCACGGTTGGTCGAACGGAAGTGCTCAACAGAAAAATGCGCAATGCCTATTTAGGCAGTCAATTCGAGCCATTACGCATGCGCATGGATGCCGCGGACCAACGCTTGATGGAGCGGGCCTTGTTGGAGCCCGATGGCTTTGATGCCATCGCCAACCAGCTTGTCAGTACCGTACTTGTCGAATGCAAAGATGTCGAGGCAATGACCTTCGACCATGCAGACGAGAAAACGCGTGGACTCGCGATTTACAAGCAAATCTTGCAGCGTATGGAAACCCTTGCGAAAGAGGAACCCGAGCGCGTGTGCCGCGAGCCCAAAGACACGCTGATGGGCATCGCCGGAATGCTTTCGGGCGAATGCAAGTTTGCATGGGGCTCCCCTCTCGAAGAGGAGGCCCCAGATGGCACTTGAACTCGCCCGCGCCCTTGCCGCAAGCGAGCGAGACGACAACCTCCACATGGCTCGCCTGCTGCTGTTGATGGCCTCGCACGCGGGCGACAAAGCTCGGCCCGTCGAGGGGCTAACGAAGCTCGCGAAGCTCGACTTCCTACTGCGCTACCCCAATTGCCTAGAGCGCGCGCTGACGTCCGCCGGAAAGAACCCCGCGAAGGCTGAGGTAGCCGATTTCGAACGAACGACTATCGAAAGCAAGATGGTTCGGTTCCGATACGGCCCATGGGATCACAGATATCGCAGATGGGTCGCGTTGATGGCGGCCCGGGGGCTCGTAGCAGTAGAGGTCAAAGGCAGGACCGTTCATCTTTGGCTTACGCCAGAAGGGCAAGCCGTGGCCACAGCTCTCGCTGACCAACAGCCGCTCGGGGATCTTGCCACCCGGGCGAAACTTGTAACGACGAACTTCGGCAGTCGAAGCGGGACAAATTTGAAAAACTTCATCTATGCCACCTTCCCTGAACTGACCGACATGAAGTGGGGAGAGGAAATCGCTATATGAAACTATCATTAAAGACACTGCATCTTTCCCTCCATAAATCGGTAGAGAGAATCGATCTACCGAAAATCGTCTATTTCTTCGGCCCAATCGGGTCCGGTAAATCTAGCATTGGTCGCCTCATCGACTTTTGCCTTGGCGGCAATCACGCCTGGACGCCTGCCCTGCAAGCGGAAATGGTCTCAGCGGGTTTGGAAATGTCGGTCTGCGATGTCCCGGTGACATTGCATCGTGACAGGGATTCCAATCAGGTGATGGTGTCGTGGCAAGAAGCCGATGAAACACTTCAGGTTTTGATTCCAGCACGAACAGGGACGAACGAAGTTCTGCCGAGCTCCGGGGTCACGATATTGTCGGACCTGCTATTTCACCTTGCAAAAGAGGAGCCGCCGTACGTGCGCCGGCGGAAGGGAACACCGGAAGAGCGGCTTGAGCGTTTGAGCTTTCGGGACTTATTTCGCTTTTGCTACCTCGACCAAGAGGGGATGGACAACGACCTGTTCAGACTAGACTCAGACAACTACGCGATTCGTGCAAAAAGCGTCGATGCGTTGCGATATGTGCTCGGCTATCGCACAGAACAGGTAGCCGAATTAGAGTCGCGCCTTCAGGACGTCCGCGAGCGGCGCTTAGCGCTGTCGTCCGGCGCGCAGGCGCTCGCAAAAGCATTGATGGATGCCGGTCTCGACGACATCACAACCTATGATGCGAAGCTTGAGTCGATCAAGGCCGAGATCGACCGTGCGCGCGCCGCCGCGCGAGCCGCCAGAGAGCAACGTTCGCCGGCCCCGCACGCCGCCGAGGAACTACGGGATCACGCGCGGCGCCTTGCACAAGAACAGATTGCACTGGAGCAAGCCTCTTCCGATATCGATCTCCGTATTAGAGAGCTTGAGCGTCACGCCAACGAACTGCAGATGCTTTCCGTTCGTTTTCAACGAACGGCGTCTGCGCGGATGGTACTTGGGGGCGTTGATTTTTCCTCGTGCCCGCGATGCACGCAAGTCCTTCCGAGCCGTGAACCCGGCCTCTGTTCAGTTTGCGGACAACGGGAGCACATCACCGAAGCAGCGGGTTCGCTCCGCGAGTCAGTCATCGACGAAGACCTCCGCGCTCGTCAAACCGAACTGAAGGAAACGCTATTGCGTATGCACGCGCAAAAGCGAGCTGTTCAGCTCCGTGCTGCCGAGATAGCGGCGGAGCGCAGCGCAGCGGATCGTTCGCTGGAAATCAGGCTCAAAGAATACGATTCGGCCTTCCTCTCTCAAGCATTGCAGCATGAGCGCAATATCGCGACCTTGGAGCAGCGACTTGATGCAATGTTGAAATATCGAAAGCTGCCGGACGTGCTGCAAGAGCAACGGGCCCAGGCGGAGTCATTGAAGATTGACGAAGCTGCGCTACGGGTCGAACTTGAGTCCGCAAAGAAGTCAGCTTTTAACGATAGAAAGAACATTGCGTTGCTGAGCGAATTGTTCCTTGACTGCTTGGTACGGGCCAAGTTTCCCGATGTCAGGGCTGACTACCGAGTGGAGATCGACCCTGCGACGTTCTACCCGCGTATTCCTTTAGGTCCGGGCGAAGCGCTCGTGGTGCTTTCCTTCGACAACGCGGGAAGCGGCGGGATGAAGGCGTTATTTAAGACCTGCTACGCCCTTGCGTTGCATCGACTCTGCGCCCGAATAGGGGACGCCAGGTTGCCGCCTGTGCTCCTGATCGATACGCCGACAAAAAACGTTAGCTCGGTCGAGAACCCCGAAGTCATTGCAGCATTCTTCCGATTGGTCTACGAGCTTGCCGCCGGGGAGTTGGCCCAAACGCAGATCGTCATCATTGACAACGAATTTAACGCCGTGCCTGACGACGTCAACCTTCAGATAAGCAGTCGGCACCTCATCAATGGTGACCCTAACAACCCGCCACTAATTCCCTATCTGGTCGGAGACTTTTCGTAGCGCCGCGCATGTGGACAGCGCAATCTCGACCGTGCCGCGTTAATCGCGTCCACATAGGGGTATCTATCACGGGGGCTTCGCGCGAACGCCGACTGCGAACGCAGGCGCAAGCCCATGCCGGCACGGCGCAAGCCGCGCCCGCTACGTTATTGCATCCCCGCCTGCCCCACATCCTTCGCCGCATGCCAGACGCGATACCGCACCTCAAACCCTTCCGGCACATACACGACCAACGGCAACCGGCTGTTGTACCGCAGCAGCTGACCATCGCCGCGCACCTGCACGAAGCGTTGCTGCGGCGCTTGAGCGGGGCATGCCATCAGCGTCGACGCCGGCCCCTTCACGTCGGTGAGCCGATAGTAGGTATAGCCCCAGCCCTTCACGTCCTCGGCGGTAAGCTCGCCGCCGAACCACTGCTGG
This sequence comes from Burkholderia sp. WP42, assembly GCF_000745665.1. Classification (NCBI taxonomy): domain Bacteria; kingdom Pseudomonadati; phylum Pseudomonadota; class Betaproteobacteria; order Burkholderiales; family Burkholderiaceae; genus Burkholderia; species Burkholderia sp. WP42. Next base: position 4,678 of record NZ_JQJT01000006.1, read on the forward strand.
TTGCAGTCGGTCGGCAGTGTCTTGCCGATCATCAACTCGACGCGCGCGTCGGCCTCGTTGTCGAGCGCGGGCAGCGCGATCACCGCGCGCTGCTGGCCGGCGGCCGGTTGCGGGAACATCTTGATCGACTCGGCCGACACGGCAGGCGCCGATGCCGGCCCCGCCGCCCACGCACCGGCGGTCGTCACGCAAAAGGCGGCCAAAGCGGCCCGGATCGCGTATTTCATCGATGTGCTCCTGTCTGACGAATAGGCTCCCGATGCTAACACTTTCACCTCAAGACCTTACGGCACCGTAATTTCGCGACACAATTGCAAACAGCCGCCGATCTCCGCCCGCGGTATTCATAGCGGAACCAACGGAGATCATCATGCTGAAGCTCATTGCCACCGCCAGCGTCGCCACGCTGCTCGCCGGTTGCGTCGTCGCCCCGGACGCCGGATACAGCTACGGGCAGCCGTACTATTCCGATCCCGGCTATGCCTACGGGCCGGCCTACGGCGCCGCGCCGGTCTACGGCACCGTCAATATCTGGGGCGGCGGCGGCGACTGGGATCGCGGACACCGCGACAACCGCCACTGGGACCGCGACCGTGGCGGCTGGGGCAACCGTGGCGGCTGGGGCCGCGGCGGCGGACGCCGGGGCGACTGGAACGACGGCGGACGCGGTCCGGGCGACGGCGGCGGCCACCGCCACTGATCGTCGCGCCGCGCAATTGCAACCGTTTGTATCCTCACACCGGCCGCCCGCGCTCCTCCGGCCCCCCATCAAATGACGAAAGGCCCTCGCATCGTGCGAGGGCCTTTCGCCTTCCGTGACGTGATGCTGCACGCGGCGCCCCGCTCGGCGCCGCGTGCAGCGGTGAAATCGCTCACCATCCGCCCGGCTGCGCATACCCGCCCGACACCGGCGCGCCGCACACATACGCGCGCTGATACCGGTCGTAGCAATAGTTCGGTCCGTCGTCCTGATACTGCGCCTGCTGATAGGCCGGATAAGCGGGCTGCTGATACGCCGGCGCCTGATAGTAGGTCGGCGGCTGGTAAGCCGGCGCCTGATACGCGACGGGCGGATTCATCGCCGACGTCACGATCGCCCCGAGCACCGCGCCGCCGATCAACGCGCCGATCACTGCACCGCCGTCGCGGCCGTGCGCGGAGGCCGGCCCCGCCGCGACGAGCGAACCGGCGAGCACACATACTGCGGCAATCTTCTTCATGATGGACTCCCACGCGAAGTGGTACTGAATGCGATGCATTGTGGCTGCGCCCGCCCGTAATAGATGCAGCAAGTGGTAACGCGCGATTACCGGGCACGCGCCCAGCGAAACGCTGCGCTGCCGTGCTACGATTTTCGGCATACAGGAGACGCCCCGCATGCAGCCCGAAACCGCCCGCCGTTTCGATACCGAATTCGCGCCGCGCATCGCGCACGCGATCGCCGCTTTCTTCGCCGAACACGTGCACGCCGACGTCGTCCCGTATGGCGGCCACGGCCAACCGACCCGCGTACACATCAGCAGCGCACCGCACGAGCACGTCAGCGGCTTCGCCTATCCGCTGAACCTCGAACTGACCTGGGACACCGACGAAATCGAACGGCTGATGGAGCCCGACGGCGCGGCGCGCTTCGAACATTACCTGAGCGCGCTGCCGAAGAAGCTGAATGCCTGGGAAAGCGCACGCGACATCGATCTCGCGTCGCGCACGCAGGCGGAACCGCTGGTACGGCTCGGCGGGCTCGACTTCGAAGGCTGAGTGCGCGCGCCGGCAAGCGGCTCGGTACGCCGGCGTCGCGCAACGCGGCCCGGTGATACACTCGACCGGCCCCGCTTCGGCGCCGTCGTGCCGGCCGGGTCATTCCCCATCGCCAGCGCCCGCGAGCATGGTTGCGCACGCAACCGGCGCCCGGGCGCGCGGACAACCACGCTTTCGCTCCCGACATGAACGCCGATACCGGCCTGCCGCTTCCGCAACGCTACTGGGCGATCGTCTGCGTCGCACTGGGCATCACGCTCGCCGTGCTCGACGGCGCGATCGCGAACGTCGCGCTGCCGACGATCGCGCGCGACCTGCACGCCTCCGACGCCGCATCGATCTGGATCGTCAACGCCTATCAGCTCGCCGTCACGATCACGCTGCTGCCGCTCGCATCGCTCGGCGAGCGCATCGGCTATCGCCGCGTCTACATCTCCGGGCTGGCGGTTTTCACCGCGGCGTCGCTCGGCTGCGCGCTGTCCGGCTCGCTGCCGACGCTCGCCGTGATGCGCGTGATCCAGGGCTTCGGCGCGGCCGGCATCATGAGCGTGAACGCGGCGCTCGTGCGGATGATCTACCCGTCGTCGATGCTCGGACGCGGGCTCTCGATCAACGCGATGGTGGTCGCGCTGTCGTCGGCGATCGGGCCGACGGTCGCCTCCGCAATCCTGTCGTTCGCGTCGTGGCCGTGGCTGTTCGCGGTCAACGTGCCGATCGGCATCGCGGCAGTGTTCGGCAGCGTGCGCGCGCTGCCGGCGAACCCGCTGCACGACGCACCGTACGACTTCGCGAGCGCGCTGATGAACGCGTGCGTGTTCGGGCTGCTGATCATGGCCGTCGACGGGCTCGGCCACGGCGAAAGCCGCGCATACGTCGCGGCCGAACTCGCGGTCGCGCTCGGCATCGGCTACTTCTTCGTGAAGCGCCAGTTGTCGCAGCCGGCGCCGCTGCTGCCGGTCGACCTGATGCGCATTCCGATGTTCGCGCTGTCGATCGGCACGTCGGTCGCATCCTTCACGTCGCAGATGCTCGCGTTCGTCGCGCTGCCATTCTGGCTGCAGCATTCGCTCGGCTTCTCGCAGGTCGAAACCGGGTTGTACATGACGCCGTGGCCGCTCGTGATCGTGTTCGCCGCGCCGCTCGCGGGCGTGCTGTCCGATCGCTACTCGGCCGGCATCCTCGGCGGCATCGGGCTCGCGCTGTTCGCGGCCGGCCTGCTGTCGCTGGCGACGATCGGCGCGCATCCTGGCACCGTCGACATCGTGTGGCGGATGGCGCTGTGCGGCGCGGGCTTCGGGCTGTTCCAGTCGCCGAACAATCGCGCGATGCTGTCGTCGGCGCCGCGCGAGCGCAGCGGCGGCGCAGGCGGGATGCTCAGTACCGCACGGCTGACCGGCCAGACGCTCGGCGCCGCGCTGGTCGCATTGATTTTCGGCGTGGCGCCGCAGCACGGGCCGACCATCGCGCTCTATGCCGCGGCGGCCTTCGCAGCCGTCGCCTCGGTGGTCAGCACGCTACGCATCGCGTCGCCGCGGGCCGATACCGCGGCGTGACGCCGCCGCTCGCCGCTCGCGCCGCTCACGCGGCGTCGAGCGCGTCCATCACGAACCGCACGCGCGCCTTCACGCTCGCGCGCGGCAGCTCGATCGGCCGATAGCCATACGCCGTATAGCACGCAACCATCACGTCGAAGGTACGCACGGCCTCGTCGAAATCCTGCCGCCGTTCGGCGTCCTGCGTGTAGATCTCGCGCCACGGCGGCGCGACGAACACGCGCCGGTGATAGCGAAACCGCCGCGCCGCGGCCTCCGCGTGCGCGGGCACCTCGAGGCCCGTCAGCCGCAGGTAGCCGAGCACGTCCGGCACGCCGCGATCGAAGAACACCGGCCCGCGTGCGCGTCGCGCCAGCTCGTACGAACGCAGTTCCCAGTTCAGCATCAACTCGGCGAACGCGGCGCGGTCGCGCCACGGCAGCGCCGGGCCGTCGATCGCCATCTGGTCGCGAATCACGCCGCGCCCGGCCTCGTGCGAGCGCGCGAAGCCGCTGCGCTCCAGCGCATCGAGCAAGGTCGTCTTGCCGGAGCCCGGGCCGCCCGTGACGACGAAGAAGCGCGCGCACGCCTGGTCGAGGCTTTCGCCGTCGACGCGCTCAAACATGCGCGGTCCGCCGGCCCGCGCGCTGGGTGACCGAGGCGGCGGCGGCGACGCTGCGCAGATCGGCGACGAACGTGTCGCGCCACACCGACAGGTCGTTGTTGCGCAACTGGGCGAGGTTCTCCTCATGGCGCGCCTGCCGCTCGGCGAGCGGCATCGCCAGCGCGCGGGCGAGCGCATCGGCCATCTGCGCGTGGTCGTACGGATTGACGAGCAGCGCGCCGCCCAGCTCGGCGGCCGCGCCGGCGAATTCCGACAGCACGAGTACGCCGGGATCGGCCGGGTCCTGCGATGCGACGTATTCCTTCGCGACCAGATTCATCCCGTCGCGCAGCGGCGTCACGTAGCCGACCTGCGACATCCGGAAGAACGCCATCAGCAGATTGCGTTCGTACTTGCGGTTCAGATACTGGATCGGCGTCCAGTCGAGTTGCGCGAAGCGGCCGTTGATGCGGCCGGCCTCGCGTTCGAGCGTCTCGCGAATGCGCTGGTAGGTCTGCACGTCCGAGCGCGTCGGCGGCGCGATCTGCACGAACGACACACGCCCTTGCCAGTCCGGCGCGCCGGCGAGCATACGCTCGAACGACTGGAAACGTTCGACCAGCCCCTTCGAATAGTCGAGACGGTCGACGCTCATCACGAGCTTGCGGCCGCCGAGCGCGTCGCGCAGCATCTTCACCGGCTTGCGCCCGCCGTACTGGACGGCCGCCTCGGCAATCGCGTCCGGATACACGCCGATCGGATAGGCCGCGACCTTCACGACCCGGCCGTGCGCATGCAGCATCCCGTCGTCGCTCGCCGTGCCGATCCCGCGCCGCTCGATGTAGTCGGTGAACGCGCGCTTGTCGGCGTCGGTCTGGAACCCCGCGATGTCGTACGCGCACATGAACTTCACGAGCTCGTCGTGCGGCGGCACGACGCGCAGCATGTCGGGCGACGGAAACGGGATGTGCAGGAAGAAGCCGATCGGGTTCTTCACGCCGAGCTCGCGCAGGCAATGCGCGAACGGCAGCAGATGATAGTCGTGCACCCAGATCAGATCGTCGGGCCGCAACAGCGCGGCGAGTTGCCGGGCGAGCATCGCGTTCACGCGCAGATAGCCCGCGTACTCCTGCCGGTCGAAGCGCGCGAGATCGCTTCGGTAGTGGAATACCGGCCACAGCGTCGCGTTCGAGAAGCCGCGATAGTACTGATCGTAGTCGCGCCGGGTGAGGCCGAGCGTCGCATACGTGACGTTGCCGTCGCGCCGCACCGCGGGCGCGGCGTCGGGCGTCCCGACGATCTCGCCGTTCCAGCCGAACCACACGCCGCCGGTTTGCTTCAGCGCGTCCATCACGCCGACCGCCAGGCCGCCGGCGCTCGGGCGCGTGTCCTCGCCGGCGGCGACACGGTTCGATACCACGATCAATCTGCTCATGCGACTTCCCTCCTCGATTCGATAGGTCGCCGCGCAGCGCAAGCCGCGGCGGACGCGGGCCGCCCGCAGGCGGACGCGCGGCGATTCAGTTGCGGGAAATGCCGGGAACTACGGCAGTGGAATGCGCCGACGAAATCAAGCGTCCTGCTCGTGGCCGAGGTCGCGCTGATAGTCGAGCCCTTCCGGGCGGGCGCCGCCCTGGTTGTGATCGCCGTCGGTGGGTGCATCGTCGGGCGCGCCGGCCGGCGGCGCCGCTGGCCCGTCCGGCGGCGGCGGGGGCTCGGCGCCCGTATCGGACGACCGAGGTGAAAACCGTTTCGAACGGTGCATGGCTGGGTGTCTCATGGTCGGCGCGGCTCGAAGCCGTCGTTGAAACATTCCACAGACAATGAGTCTAGGTCGCTTCATTGCGAGCGAAGGTAACAATTACCTTCAATTTGTAACGATTCGACCCTGCGCCGGCGGCCTGTCCGACAATAGCGCCGCGCGTCCGCGCGCGAGCCGTCGCACGGCGATTTGTCAAAGCTTTGCAGTTTTCGTATGACAATTGCGAAACAATGATGCGGCACGGGACGCGCATGCGGCGCCGCCCATCCAGACAGGACTTGCACTCAGGGATGAAGATTCGTTTCGAACCGCGGCGCCCGGTCATGCCGGCGCGCGTCGCACTGGCCGCGCTCGCCGCGGCCGCACTACTGTCCGGCTGCAACTCGCTGTACAGCGAGGGCGCGACGGCCAGCGCCGGTATCGCGGGCGCCGCAATCGCGTCCAAGGTCACCAACAACGCGGCCGTCGCGACGGGCATCGGCCTCGGCGCCGTGGCCGGCGCGCGTGCGGGCGTGCAGTACACGCAGCGCGTCGCGCACCGCTACACGCAGGAGCAGATCGCGAAGGCTGCCGGCCCGCTCGAGGTCGGCGGCGTCGCGCCATGGTCGACGCACCATTCGTTTCCGATCGAAGACGACGAACAAGGCCGCGTGACGGTCAGCCGGATGATCAGCGTCGGCCCGCTCGACTGCAAGGAGATCGTGTTCGCCGTCGACACGCCGGCCAAGGCCGACAAGACTGCGCAATCGGCGTTCTACGTCGCCACGATCTGCCGCGACGGGCCGGTGTGGAAATGGGCGTCGGCGGAGCCCGCCACCGGACGCTGGGGCGCGCTGCAATGAGCGTCCCGATCCGTATCGCGGCGCTCGGCCTGCTGTGCGCGGCGGCGAGCGCGGCGTTGTCGGGCTGCGGCTCGGTCGGCGCGGCGAGCGGCGCGCTCGCCGGTGCGGCCACGGGCCTCGTGACCGCGAACCCGGCCGTCGGCATCGGTGTCGGCATCGCGGTGCAGGCGGCGACCGACGAAGCCGTCAATCGCACGATGAAACAGCTTCACCAGAACCAGCAGGACGCGATCGCGAACGCGGCCGGCAGCCTGGCCGTCGGCGAAGCGAAGCCGTGGAAGGTCAGCAACACGCTGCCGCTCGAGAACGGCGAAGGCGAAGTGCGCGTGACGCGCGCCTATTCGACGGCGCTCGCGCTGTGCAAGGAGTTCGCGTTCTCGGTGAAGGATGGCGACAAGGCCGACTGGTATTTCGCGAACGCGTGCCAGCAAGGCAAGCAATGGAAATGGGCGTCGGCCGAACCGGCCGTGGACCGCTGGGGCGCGCTGCAGTGATGTTGCGCGGCGCGGCGGTCGGACGCCGCCGCGCTGCGGTGTGCCGGGCCGCGCGGCCCGGCCTGGCGAATCAGGACTCGACGTCCTCGAGACTGAAGATTTCGGTCTGGTCGTTGTACGAGAAGATCTCGCCGTAACGCCCCCAGTCGATCACCGCGTCGAGCGTTTCCTCGGCCGCGCCGTCGGACAGGAAATCCTCCAGCTCCTGCTCGAAGCGCACGCGCGGCGCGCGATGGCCCGGGCGCTCGTTCAGCACCTTCTTGATCCGCGCGGCGAGCGGCACGTGCTTGAGCAAATGATCGGCGAACATCAGCTTGCGTTCCTGCGTGCCGAACTCGGCGAACACGCGGCCCGGCGGCGTCAGGAACACGTCGCCTTCGCGCACGTCGGCAAAGCCCAGGTACTGCAGCACTTCGGCGATCGGGAACAGATCGTCGACCTCCAGATGCAGCGTGCGCGCGATTTCGGGCATGTCGGCGCGGCCGTGGTACGGCGCCATCGCCAGCGTTTCGATCAGACCGGCCATCAGGTTGGTCGACACCTGCGGCAGCCAGCTGCCGAGCTCGAGCCCCTTCTTGGTCGCCTCGCCGGTCTGGCGCGCGGTCATCTTCGCGTAGATGTCGTCGACCAGCTTGCGGAACGCCGGGTCCAGCCGGTTGCGCGGATGCTTGAACGGCACCTTGATCTCCGCGATCACGCGCCCCGGATTCGACGACAGTACCAGAATCCGGTCGCACATGAACACCGCTTCCTCGATGTTGTGCGTGACGATCAGCACCGACTTGATCGGCATGCGGCCTTGCGTCCACAGGTCCAGCAGGTCGGTACGCAGCGTCTCGGCGGTCAGCACGTCGAGCGCGGAGAACGGCTCGTCCATCAGCAGGATGGTCGGATCGACGACGAGCGCGCGCGCGAAGCCCACACGCTGACGCATGCCGCCCGACAGCTCGCGCGGGTACGCGTTCTCGAAGCCGTCCAGGCCGATCAGGTCGATCGCGGCCAGCGCGCGCTCGCGGCGCTCGCGCGCGCCCACGCCGAGCGCTTCGAGGCCGGCTTCGACGTTCTGCAGCACGGTGAGCCACGGGAACAGCGCGAAGGTCTGGAACACCATCGCGACGCCCTCGGCCGGTCCGGTCAGCGGCTTGCCGAGATAGGTCACTTCGCCGCCGGTCGGCTCGATCAGCCCGGCGATGATCCGCAGCAACGTGGACTTGCCCGAGCCCGAACGGCCGAGCAGCCCGACGATTTCGCCTTCGCGCAGCGACAGGTTCGCGTCGTCGAGCACGAGCAATTCGCCCTGCGTCTTGTTGAAGCCGCGGCTCACGTGGTCGACGCGCAGGATTTCGGCGCCGGGCCGCGGCGGCTGAAGCGGCTGGGACGTCTGGACGGGGGCGTTTACAGCATTCGGATTGTGCATCGCGTTTCGCTCTCAATCGGTCTCAGTCGAGCCGCAGCTTCGCTTCGGCAAAGGCATACAGCGGGCGCCACAGCAGGCGGTTGAACAGGGTAACGAACAGGGACATCACGGCGATACCCAGGATGATCTTCGGAAAGTCGCCCGCGGCGGTGGTCTGCGCGATGTACGCGCCGAGGCCGTGCGCCTCGATCCTCGTCGTGCCCCACTGCACCGCTTCGGACACGATGCTCGCGTTCCACGCGCCGCCCGAGGCCGTGATCGCGCCCGTCACGTAGTACGGGAAGATGCCGGGCAGAATGGCCTGGCGCCACCACTGCCAGCCGCGGATGCGGAAATTCGTCGCGGCTTCGCGATAGTCGTTCGGATAGGACGTCGCGCCCGCGATCACGTTGAACAGGATATACCACTGCGTGCCGAGCACGATCAGCGGCGACAGCCAGATGTCGGGGTTCAGGTGAAAGCGCGCGATCACGATCACGAACACCGGGAACAGCAGGTTGGCCGGGAACGCGGCGAGGAATTGCGCGAGCGGCTGCAGCTTCTCGGCGAGCTTCGGGCGCAGCCCGACCAGCACGCCGATCGGCACCCACACCACCGACGCGATCGAGATCAGCACGACCACCCGCAGCAGCGTGATGAGCCCGAGCACGATCACGTGGCCGACCTCGGCCAGCGTGACGCCGGTCGCCACGAAGCTGACGACGCGCCACACGATGTACACGGTGGCGAGCACCACGAGCACGGCCCACGCGATGTCGACGGTGCGCGACGCCTTCTTCTCGACTTTCGGCAGCGAGAAGCGCATCGCGCCGGACACCGGCAGGCGCAGCGGAATCCGCGCGGCCTTCGCGAAGAACCAGCCGGCCGGCACCAGCAGCTGGTGGATCAGACGCGTGCGGCGCACGAGGTCGAGCAGCCAGGATTGCGGCGCGTCGCCCGACGCGGTGTTCTCCATCCGGAACTTGTCGGCCCACGCGATCAGCGGCCGGAACAGCAACTGGTCGTAAGCGAGGATCACGACGGTCATCGTCAGGATCACCCAGCCGATCGCGCCGAGGTTCTTGTCCGAGATCGCCTGCGCGAGATACGCGCCGATACCGGGCAGCGTGATCGTCTGGTTGCCGACGGTGATCGCCTCCGACGCGACGACGAAGAACCAGCCGCCCGACATCGACATCATCATGTTCCAGATCAGCCCCGGCATCGAGAACGGCACCTCGAGCTTCCAGAAGCGCTGCCACGACGTCAGATGGAAGCCGCGCGAGACTTCGTCGAGGTCGCGCGGCACGGTGCGCAGCGACTGATAGAAGCTGAACGTCATGTTCCACGCCTGGCTCGTGAAGATCGCGAAGATCGCGGCGAGCTCCGCGCCGAGCACGCGGCTCGGGAACAGCGCGAGGAAGAACGTGACCGTAAACGAGATGAAGCCGAGCACCGGCACCGACTGCAGGATGTCGAGGATCGGAATCAGCACCATGCCCGCGCGCCGGCTCTTCGCGGCCAGCGTGCCGTAGATGAGCGTGAACGCGAGCGACGCGACCATCGCGGCGAGCATCCGCAGCGTGGTGCGCAACGCGTATTCGGGCAGGTTCGACGGGTCGAGCGAGATCTTCTGCGTCTGCAGCGTCGCGATCGGCGCCATCGTTTCGTGGAAGCCGACGACCGCCATCGCGATCAGACAGATGATCAGCGGGAACGCGATGAAGTCCCATCGGTTCGGCAAGACGCGCCACGCGGACGCGTTGGCGGTCCGGTTCGGATTGAAGAATCCGACGTCCATCAGGCGCCCTCCCCGGTAAGGCCGAACGAAGCCGGCAGACGATGTTGATTCATGGCAAAGCGCACGGGCGCGGTAATTCGACGCGGTAATTCGATTGATTCACGATCTCACGCCGGCGCGATGCGCCGTGCGTGCACGCTGCGCCCCGGCGGAGCCGAGTCGGGCCGCGACGGCACGACACTACACCAACCTGTATTTCAGGTACAACCGTGCGGGAGCGGCACGGCGCCGCGCGGGCAGCGCACGGTGCGTGCCCGGCGCGCACGCGGCGCCGTATGCGGCGGCCCCGCGGCGCGAGGCAGCGCGGCCGCAGTCTTTCAGCCAGCATGCAGGCCCGAATTATGCCGTGATCCGGGCCGGGCGGGAACCCGCCCGCCGCACTCGGCCGCAAACAGCGTCGGGCGTCACGGGCGATCGCGACGAAGCGGGTATGATCGGGGCTGGCCCCCGGGCGTCGGTCGACCGACCGCTGCCGGGGATCGACCGACCAGCGGGAGGAAGGGAATGGCAGGAAACTTGGTGATCGTCTGCCGCGATCAGGACGCCGATGCGTTCTACGAGCTGATGCAGGAATACGGGTCGTTCCAGACCCGGCTGTCGTCGACGGCGTGGTACCTGAACATGAACGTCGTGCCGGAATCGCTGCAGGAGGAAATCCTGGAGCGCCTCGGCCGCTATACGACCGTCTATATCTTCGAGGCCACGAGCGTGACCTACAACACGATCGACAGCAACGCCGCCGAAACGCTCGGCTCACTGTTCGGCGAATGATGCCGCGCGGCGCCTGCCGGGCAGGCGCCGCATCGGGTGCTTACGCGCCTGGTGCGCGCAGATCGTCCTTCGGCACCGCGTCGAACGGGAACGTCATCGCCACGCGCAGGCCGCCCTCCGGGCGGTTGCCGATCTCGCACGCTCCACCCAGCCTCAGCACGAGCCGCTCGACGATCGCGAGCCCGAGCCCGCTGTGGCCGTTCCCGCCGCGCGCCGGGTCCAGCCGCACGAACGGCCGCGTCGCAACCGCGAGGTCGCGCGGCGCGATCCCGCCGCCGCTGTCGCTGACCGACAACAGATACCCCGCCTGAGTCCGCGCCGTCTCGATCAATACGGGCGGCGCACCATACGCATGCGCATTGTCGAGCAGGTTCGACAGAATCCGGTCGAGCGTCGCGGTCGGCAGCAGGAAGCCTGCGCCGGCCGTCAGACGGGTCTGGACTGGCGGTGCGTTCGGCGCGACCGCGCGATAGCTGCGCGCCATCCGCTCGCATGCCTCGTCGACCGGCACGGGCTCGCTGCGGTCCGCGCCGCCGTGCGCGAACACCAGGAACTGATCGACGACGTGCGACATCGAGTCGACATCGCGCACCACGCCGTCGCGCAGCCGCGCGTCGTCCATCATTTCCGCGCGCAGGCGCATCCGCGCGAGCGGCGTGCGCAGATCGTGCGCGACGCCGGCCAGCATCACCGCGCGGTCGTTCTCCGCCTGCGACACCTGTTCCACCATCTGATTGAAGCCGTGCGTGAGCTGGCGCAGCTCGCGCGGGCCGCGCTCGCGCAGCGGCGGCACCGGCTGGCCGCGGCCGAAGCGTGCGACCGCACGCGCCAGCGAACGCAGCGGCTGCTGCAGCTGCCACGCGGCGAACAGCGCGGCGATCACGCCGGCCGAGAAGATCGTGCCGAGCCACAGCAGCATGCGGTCGAGCGAGCGCGGCGGGCGCAACGGCTGCACCGGCACGACGATCCAGTTGCGGTCGGTCGGCTCCTTGACCCACAGCACCGGCGGATGGCCCGGCGCGCCGATCTCGACCTGCGTGCCGCGCGGCATCCGCTCGCTCACGTCGTCGCGGAAACGCTTGAGCGGCACCGGCAGATTCGAATCGTCGGTCTTCGGCACGTCGGGGCTGTCGGGCGCCACCAGCCGCACGCGCGACGGCAGCGGCTGGTCGGGCGTGCGCTGGATGTGCTGGCGCACTGCATCGACGAGGAACGCGGCCTCCTCGACCGCATAACGCGTCTGCATCTGGCTGCGTTCGAGCCGGATCGCGAAGAACCACGCGAAGTGCGACAACAGCAGCACGCCGATCACGAGCAGCGCGAGCCGCCCGAACAGCGAATCAATGGGTTTGCGCATGGGCCTCGCCGTCGGGCACGAACACGTAGCCGCGCCCGCGGACGGTCTGGATGAAACGCGGCGTCGACGGATCCGTTTCGAGGATGCGCCGCAGGCGCCACACCTGGACGTCGATGCCGCGGTCGGTGCCGTCGTACTCGGGCCCGTGCAGCAGCTCGAGCAGCCGCTCGCGCGTGAGCGTGCGCAGCGCATGGTTCACGAAGATCTTGAGCAGCGCGAATTCGCTGCTCGACAGCGTGGCCGGCTTGCCGTCGACCGACAGCGTGCGCGCCTGGAAGTCGAGCACGAAGCGGCCGAAGGCGAACGGCTCGCGCTGTTCGGGCGCCGCCGCCGACGGCGTCGCGCGGCGCCGGCGCAGCACCGCCTGCACGCGCGCGAGCAGTTCGCGCGGGTTGAACGGCTTGCCGAGGTAGTCGTCGGCGCCGAGCTCGAGGCCGACGATGCGATCGACGTCGTCCGCGCGTGCGGTGAGCATGATCACGGGGATGTCGTCGCCGGCCGCCCGCAGCTGGCGCAGCGCGGTCAGCCCGTCCACGCCGGGCATCATCAGGTCCAGCACGATCAGGTCGGGGCGCTCGCGCTCGAGGCGCTTTTCGAGCGTCGCCGCGTCGTGCAGCACGGACACTTCCATCCCCTGCCGCACGAGATAGTCGCGCAGCAGGTCTCGGAGTTCTTGGTCGTCGTCGACGATGAGGATCTGGGTAGTCATGGCCGCAAGTTTAGCGCGCGAGCGCGGCATGAAAGAACGGGACAAACGCGCGAAAGGGTTACTGCGGGTTACCGCGCAAGCCAACTGTAATGCGCGGTAACCCGCCAACCTCCCCGCGTAACACCGGCCTGCGGACGCCCCGCTAACCTGCGTCTTACCGGATGCGGCACGCGGGCCACCCCGCGCATCGCATCGCCGGACCCGTTCGATTCAAGGAGTTTCCGAAATGTACAAGACTTCCCGCGCGGCCCTCGCAGCCGCCACCGTGCTCGCTCTCGCCTTCGGCACTGCGCATGCCGCGCCGCCCGCCGACATGCCGCCGCCCGGTGGCCCCGGCATGCACATGATGCATGGCGGTCACGACGGCGGCCCGTTCGGCGCGATCATGAAGCTGCACGATCAACTCAAGCTCAACGCGTCGCAGGAACAGCAGTGGCAAGCGGCCGTCAACACGATGAAGCAGAACCACGAGGCGATGCGCAAGAGCCACGAGCAATTGCGCGAGCAGTTCAGCGCGCAGCAGAACCAGCCGATTCTCGACCTGAACGCGATGCACGCGGCCCGCCAGCAGGCCGAGCAGCAGAACGCGCAGCTGCGCGAGCAGAGCGCCGCCGCATGGCTCGCCTTCTACAACGGGCTGAACGACCAGCAGAAGACCACCGTCAGCACGGCGCTCAAGCAGCAATTCGCGCGGATGGAGCAGCGTCACGAGAAGATGAAGGAGCGCTGGGAGCAGCACCGCGCGGCGAAGGCCGCGTCGGCACCGGCGCAGTAAGCCGGCCCGCAGTAAGTCGGCCGCTCGCCGGCGGCATTGCAGGAGACGCGTGGCTTCGTGCCCGCGTCTCCTGTTTCATTTCAGGCAGCGTCGAACCGGCCAAGTCCGAACGCGTCTCGGTCCGGAGCGGGCTTCGCGCGCGTTTCGCCCGCCCTGCCCGCACCGCCGTCGCCTTCCTTGCCCCGGGGTTTACGTGGAGCCCACGAGCGCCGCAATCGAATCGTTGCACTGACGAGCCCAATCGACGCGCTGCTCGTTATCAATACATCGATTGCCGCAACAGCCGGTTCGAAGAATCAGTCGATCGAGCCGGATTGCCGTTTTCCGGCTTTCGCGTTCGGGTAAAATACCGCCCTTTTGGCGTTCGCCCGTGCGGCGAGCGCCGATGTCAGCGCGCCGAAACACGAATTTTGGCCGTCTAGAATACGCCGCGGCGCCCGGCACGACCACCGGCCGCGAGCGTCACCCGGAAGTGAGCGACAAAAGGATGGAAATGAAGAAGGCCGCCCTGTGCGCCGCCCTCGCCCTCGTGGCGGGAAGCGCCTTCGCGAAAGAGTGGAAGACCGTGCGGATCGGTGTCGATGCCAGCTACCCGCCGTTCGAGTCGACCGCGCCGAGCGGCGAGATCGTCGGTTTCGACGTCGACCTCACGAAGGAAATCTGCAAGCGGATCAACGTGAAGTGCGTGTGGGTCGCGCAGGATCTCGACGGGATCATTCCGGCGCTGAAGGCGAAGAAGTACGACGTGATCGTGTCGTCGCTGACCGTCACCGACAAGCGCCGCGAGCAGATCGACTTCTCGGACAAGGTCTACGACGCGCCCGCGCGAATGATCGCGAAGGCCGGCTCGCCGCTGCAGCCGACGGTCGCATCGCTGAAGGGCAAGCGCGTCGGCGTCGAACAGGGTTCGACGCAGGAAAGCTACGCGAAGGCGTACTGGGAACCGCAAGGCGTGACGGTCATTCCTTACCAGAACCAGGACCAGGTCTATACCGACCTCGGCTCGGGCCGCCTCGACGCGACGCTGCAGGACGAGCTGCAGGCCGACTACGGTTTCCTGCGCACGCCGCGCGGCAAGGGCTTCGCGTTCGCCGGGCCGGAAGTGAAGGATCCGAAGACGATCGGCGACGGCACCGCGATCGGCCTGCGCAAGCAGGACACCGACCTGAAGCTGAAGATCAACAACGCGCTGGCCGACATGCACAAGGACGGCACCTTCGACCGGCTGTCGCACAAGTATTTTTCGTTCAGCGTCTATTCGGCTCGCTGAGCCCGGACAATGACGGGAAGCGGATGCGGGGGCGGCCCCGCATCCGCGCAACACAGGCTGTCGACCACGCGCCGCCCGCCTCCGCCGCCTGCCGCCCGTCATGGGTCGCGGCAGGCCGGCCCGGCATCGCTGCCGGGGCGGACGGTCATGATATGCACGGGGCGTTCCGCGCAGCTTGGCGGGCGCGTCTTTCGCGGCGCACGACGTGCGCCTTCTGGGACCACACCAGGGACCACATATGTTTCTACAAGGTTACGGCCCGCTGATCCTCGCGGGCACCTGGCAAACCATCAAACTGTCGGTGCTGTCGCTCGCGCTGTCGTTCCTGCTGGGCTTGCTCGGCGCGGGCGCGAAGCTGTCGCGCAACCGCCTGACGAACGGCATCGGCACCGTCTACACGACGCTGATTCGCGGCGTCCCCGACCTCGTGCTGATGCTGCTGCTGTTCTACAGCCTGCAGATCTGGCTGAACATGGCGACCGACGCGCTCGGCTGGGACCAGATCGACATCGATCCGTTTCTCGCCGGCGTGCTGGTGCTCGGCTTCATCTACGGCGCCTACTTCACCGAGACCTTCCGCGGCGCGTTCCTGTCGGTGCCGCGCGGCCAGCTCGAGGCCGGCAGCGCGTACGGGATGACGAACTGGCAGGTGTTCACGCGGATCATGTTCCCGCAGATGATGCGCTTCGCGTTGCCGGGCATCGGCAACAACTGGCAGGTGCTCGTGAAATCGACGGCGCTCGTGTCGATCATCGGCCTCGCCGACGTCGTCAAGGCGTCGCAGGACGCCGGCAAGGGCACGCTGCGGTTCTTCTTCTTCACGCTGATCGCCGGCGCGGTGTATCTCGCGATCACGACGATGTCGAACTTCGTGCTGATGTGGCTCGAAAAGCGCTACTCGACCGGTGTCCGCAAGGCTGACCTATGATCGAACTCATCCAAGAATACTGGCGCAACTACCTCTATACCGACGGCTTCCGCACCACCGGCGTCGCGATCACGCTGTGGCTGCTGGTCGTGTCGATCGGCCTCGGCTTCTGCCTGTCGGTGCCGCTCGCGGTCGCCCGCGTGTCGAAGCGCAAGTGGCTGTCGGGCGCGGTGTGGCTCTACACCTACGTGTTCCGCGGCACGCCGCTGTACGTGCAGCTGCTGCTCTGCTACACGGGCCTCTACAGCCTGCAGATCGTGCGCGGCACGCCGCTGCTCGATGCGTTCTTCCGCGACGGGATGCGCTGCACGCTGCTCGCGTTCACGCTGAACACCTGCGCGTACACCACGGAGATCTTCGCCGGCGCGATCAAGGCGACGTCGTACGGCGAGATCGAAGCGGCGCGCGCGTACGGGATGTCCACCTTCACGATGTACCGTCGCGTGATCCTGCCGTCGGCGCTGCGGCGCGCGCTGCCGCTGTACAGCAACGAAGTGATCCTGATGCTGCACGCCACCACCGTCGCGTTCACCGCGACCGTGCCGGACATCCTGAAGATCGCGCGCGACGTCAACTCGGCGACCTACATGTCGTTCCATGCATTCGGCATCGCCGCCCTGCTCTATCTCGTGATCTCGTTCACGCTCGTGTGGCTGTTCCGCCAGGCCGAGCGCCGCTGGCTCGCGTATCTGCGCCCGCAAGGCAAGTAAGTTTTCGCAGGACTATTGATGAATTCCCAGACTCAGAAGCTTTTCGTCGACGATCTGCACAAGCGGTACGGCGACAACGAGGTGCTCAAGGGCGTGTCGCTGAAGGCGAACTCCGGCGACGTGATCAGCGTGATCGGCTCGTCCGGCTCCGGCAAGAGCACGATGCTGCGCTGTATCAACTTCCTCGAGCAGCCGAACGCGGGCCGCATCGTCGTCGACGGCGAGGAAGTGCGCACCACGCCCGACAAGACCGGCGCGCTGCGCGCGGCCGATGCGAAGCAGCTGCAGCGCGTGCGCACCAAGCTGGCGATGGTGTTCCAGCACTTCAACCTGTGGTCGCACATGAACGTGCTCGAGAACGTGATGGAAGCGCCCGTGAACGTGCTCGGCATCCCGAAGAAGGAAGCCGAGGACCGCGCGCGCGAATACCTCGAGAAGGTCGGCCTCGCGCCGCGCGTCGAGAAGCAGTATCCGTCGCATCTGTCGGGCGGCCAGCAGCAGCGCGTCGCGATCGCGCGCGCGCTCGCGATGCATCCGGACGTGATGCTGTTCGACGAGCCGACCTCGGCGCTCGATCCGGAGCTCGTCGGCGAAGTGCTGAAGGTGATGCAGAAGCTCGCCGAGGAAGGCCGCACGATGATCGTCGTCACGCACGAGATGGGTTTCGCGCGCAACGTGTCGAACCACGTGATGTTCCTGCATCAGGGGCGCGTCGAGGAACAAGGCGTGCCGGCCGACGTGTTCGCCAACCCGAAGAGCGAGCGACTGCGCGCGTTCCTGTCGGGCAGCCTCAAGTAAGCCCGCCACGCGCGGCGTAAACTCGAAGCGGGCGCCCACGCGGCGCCCGTTTTTGCGTTTACGCGGCGTCGACCGGCGCGCCGTCGGCGAACGCGCGCAGCGCGTCGCCTGCGAGGCGGTAGCGCACCCATTCGTCCTGCGGCGCCGCGCCGACGCTCTCGTAGAAACGGATCGCCGGCTCGTTCCAGTCGAGCACGCTCCATTCGAACCGCCCGCAGCCGGTGTCCACGGCGATCCGCGCGAGCGCCTTGAGCAGCCGCCGGCCGGCGCCCGCGCCGCGAAAGCGCGGCGACACGTACAAGTCCTCCAGATACAGCCCCTGCCGGCCGAGCCACGTCGAGTACGAGAAGAAATACACGGCGAAGCCGGCCGGCTCGCCGTCGACGTCGCAGATCAGCGCACGCGCGGGCGAGCCTTCGCCGAACAGGCTGCGCTCGAGCGACGCGGGCGTCGCGACCACTTCATGCTCGGCCTTCTCGTAGACGGCCAGTTCGGTGATGAAACGCAGGATTTGCGGCACGTCGGCGACGGTCGCGGAACGGATGTCGATTTGCACGGCGGGGAGCCCTCCTTCGGCCCGGATTGACGGCGGATTGCAGCGAGCGCGCGGTTGCACGTGGCGCTGCGCGTAGCGACATGCTACGGTCGCGGCACTGCTGCAGGAAGTGCAGTTTCTTCATCCGGATCTGAACATGATGCATCCCGACCTGCGCCGTCTCGATCTGAACCTGCTGCTCGCGTTCGACGCGCTGTACCGCCACCGCTCGGTCGCCGCTGCCGCGCACGAACTCGCGATGAGCCCGTCGGCGCTGAGCCACGCGCTCGCGCGGCTGCGCGACGCGATCGGCGACGCGCTGTTCGTGCGGCTCGGCAACGAGATGCAGCCGACCGTGCGCGCCGACGATATCGCCGGCTGGGCCGCCGAGGCGCTCGACACGATGTCGAAGGGGCTCGCCCGCGCGCGTCGCTTCGATCCCGCGGAGAGTGACCGCACGTTCGTGCTCGCCGCCAGCGACTACACGGCGTTCGCCGTGCTGCCGGCGCTGCTCGCGCGCATCGAGCGCGTCGCACCGCATCTGCGCTTCCGCATCGTTCACTCCGACCGCAAGATCGCGACCGACGAGCTGGCGGCAGGCCGGATCGACTTCGCGCTCGGCTATCACGAGGAATCGTCCGCCGCCGCGCCGGGCATCGACGACTTCGACTGGCTCTCCGACGACTACGTGGTGATCGCAAGCGCGACGCACCCGGACGTGGGCAGCCGGCTGACGCTCGATCAGTACCTCGCAGCCCGCCACGTGGTCGTCACGCCGTGGAACGAGCCGCGCGGCGTGGTCGACTACGTGCTCGACCGGCTCGGCCTTGCCCGGCAGGTGGCTATGCAGTTGCCGAGCGTGCTGGCCGCGCCGTTCGTGATCGCCGGGTCGACGCTGCTGATGACGGTGCCGAACCGCGCCGCGCAGGTGCTGCAGCACGCGGCGCCGATCCGCATCTACGCCGCGCCGTTCGACATCCCGCGCTACACGGTGAAGATCTACTCGCACGCGAAGCACGCGCGCACCGACGCGCATCGCTGGCTTCGCGCGCAACTGCTCGCCGCGCGGCCGGCGCCCGACTGACCCGACACGCACCCAAGCCCCCGCCTCGCGCGCCGCCGACGGGCGCCGACGGCCGTGCGCGGCCGCGTCGACACGACGTCGAAGCGCCGCCAACTTATTACGAATTACTTACCAATCCTGCCTTCCCGCCGCTTACGCCGACACCCGCTGCGTCGTCAATAGTGGCAATCCTTGACCCATGTCTGGAGAATCCATGTATCCCTTGCAGGACAAGGGTTTTCCGGCGATCGACGGTAGTCCTTGCCACCGTGACGACCCGTGTTGCATGGCAATTTGGCGACATGCGCTAGTCAAACAACGATTTCCATCGCCACAAAATTGTATTTTTGCTAAATTAGTAACCAAAGTAGCAAAACGAAGTTCGTGAAATGTAGTTTAGCTTCACGACACAACAAGGAGACCCCGCAAGCCCACCCGGCCGCGCGGGACCGCTCAACGGTTTTCCGTCTGCTTGCCCGCGTGCGGCGCCGAACCGGCCTTGCACGAGGTCTCCCTGGTTATCCCGCTTTTCGCTTTTGCCCGGCGCTCGCTGCAACGGGCATCTCGTGCAGTCTGGGTTGACTTTTTGACAGGGTATGGAGGAGATGATGAAGAAAGCTTTGGTCGCGGCCGCGCTGATGGCTGCTGGGGTGGTGACGGCGCACGCGCAGAGCAGCGTGACGCTGTATGGTCGCCTGGATGCCGGCATTGAGTACCTGAACGGCCTTCAGAACGGCCACCAAGTGCGCGCGGAAAGCGGCGACTGGGGCACGAGCCTGTGGGGCTTGAAGGGTAGCGAGGACATCGGCGGCGGCAACAAGGTCCTGTTCCACCTCGAAGGCGCGTTCAACACGATGAACGGCGGCCTGGGCACGAGCGGCTCGATCTGGGATCGTTTCGCGACGGTCGGGATCTCGAACGATCGCTACGGTACGCTGCTGTTGGGTCGCGAACTCGCGATCGCGAACGGCGTGTGGGACTTCGACCCGTTCGGCCAGTCGGCCTGGTCGACGGCATCGCTGGTGCGCGGCCGCAACTGGAACAAGACCAGCAACAACGTGTCGTACCAGTCGCCGTCGCTCTACGGCCTCGACTTCTACGGCCAGTTCTCGTTCTCGAACTCGACCAGCTTCAACGGCAACACGACGGCCGGCCAACCGGGTCGTGCAATGGGCGGTCAGGTCACCTACACGAACTCGCTGTTCCAGTTGCGCGGCATCTACGACGAAACGCGCGACAGCAACGGCCGCTTCTCGGACGTGTTCAACTACTCGCGTGAATACTTCGCGGGCGTAAACGTGTTCCTCGGCCAGTTCAAGGTTCAGGCGGCCTACCAGGCATCGCGCGCCGACGGCAGCGGCGGCCCGGCAGTGAACGCCGGCGTGACGGGTACGCAACAGGTGTGGGGCGGCGTGACGTGGCAGGCCACGCCGGCAGCGGCGCTGATCGCGGCCGTGTATCACGTGAACGCGAACCACGGCGGCGGCAACGCGAACATCTACACGATCGGCGGTTCGTACAACATCTCGAAGCGCACGCTGTTCGACCTGCAGGCCGCGACGGTGCGCAACAGCTCGACGGCCAACTTCGGTCTGAACGCGAACGGTGCAGGCACCGCCGTGTCGACCGGCAACCCGCATCCGGGCGGCAGCCAGACCGGCGTCTACGCCGGCATCCAGCACCTGTTCTGATCGGGCGCCGTCAAAGAACGAATCGACAACACTTTCCACGCTGCTGCGAGAGGCGCGTATCGGTGCGGTACCCAACCGGGTATCCGCACCGTTTTTTATTGGGCGGCCCGCAATCGTGCGCCCCGCTGCGCGGTACGACCGCGCGGGCCGGCGGCGACGCTCAGACCGCCGCTTCGTTCTCTTCGCCGGTGCGGATGCGGATCACGCGTTCGACGTCGGACACGAAGATCTTGCCGTCGCCGATCTTGCCCGTGCGCGCGGCGCCGATCACCGCATCGATCACCTGATCGACCTGCGCTTCCGCGACGACCACCTCGATCTTCATCTTCGGCAGGAAGTCGACGACGTATTCGGCGCCGCGGTACAGCTCGGTGTGGCCCTTCTGGCGGCCGAAGCCCTTCACTTCCGTCACCGTCAGGCCGGTGAGGCCCACTTCGGCGAGCGCTTCGCGGACTTCGTCCAGCTTGAACGGCTTGATGATGGCGGTGATGCGTTTCATGATGGTTGTCCCTCAATGCTCGTTTGGATGCAGAATCGCGATCCCGAATCGCGATCCCGATTGTAAGCGCTAGTAAGCGCTAATCAGGGCTAAGCCGGGCGCCGGTCAGTCGACCCGCTCGGTGAAGCGCGACGTGATCGGATAGCGCCAGTCGCGTCCGAATGCCCGGTGCGTGACGCGAATGCCGATCGGCGCCTGGCGGCGCTTGTATTCATTGATCTTGATGAGCCGCGTCACCCGCGCGACGTCGGCCTCGGCGTAGCCGGCCGCGACGATCTCGCCGAGCGGCCGGTCCTCTTCCATGTACATCCGCATGATCGCGTCCAGCACGTCGTACGGCGGCAGGCTGTCCTGGTCGGTCTGGTTCTCGCGCAGCTCGGCCGACGGCGCGCGCGTCAGGATCCGTTCGGGGATCACGTCGCGCGTGCCGTAATCGGGCGTCGCGTTGCGGTAGCGGCACAGCTGGTACACCTGCGTCTTCGCGATGTCCTTGATCACCGCGAAGCCGCCGGCCATGTCGCCGTACAGCGTGCAGTAGCCGACCGCCATCTCGCTCTTGTTGCCGGTCGTCAGCACGATCGAGCCGAACTTGTTCGACAGCGCCATCAGCAGCGTGCCGCGAATGCGCGCCTGGATGTTCTCCTCCGTCGCGTCCTCCGCGCGGCCGGCGAACTCGCCCGCGAGCGCCGCGCGGAACGCGTCGAACATCGGCGCGATCGCAATCTCGTCGTAGCGCACGCCCACGCGCCGCGCCATCTCCGCCGCGTCGGTCGTCGAAATGTCGGCCGTGTAGCGCGACGGCATCATCACCGCGCGCACGCGCTCGGGGCCGAGCGCATCGCACGCGACGGCCAGCACCAGCGCCGAATCGACGCCGCCCGACAGCCCGATCAGCACGCCGGGAAAACCGTTCTTGCCGATGTAGTCGCGCACGCCGGTCACGAGCGCGCGATAAACCTGCGCGTCGACCGGCAACTCGGGGGCGATCGCGCCCGGCAGCGGCCGTGCGCCGTCGAATTCGACGATCGCGTGGCCTTCGTCGAACAGCGGCATCTTCGCGACCAGCACACCGTCGCCGTCCAGCACGAACGAGCCGCCGTCGAACACGAGCTCGTCCTGGCCGCCGACCAGGTTCACGTACACCATCGGCAAGCCGGTCTCGCGGATCCGCGCGCGCAGGATGTCGATGCGCAGCGCCTCCTTGTTCATGTGATACGGCGAGCCGTTCGGGATCAGCAACACTTGCGCGCCGGCGGCCTTGGCGATCTGCGCGGCCGATGCGTGCCACGCGTCCTCGCAGATGATCACGCCGTATTTCACGCCGTTCAGCTCGAACACGAGCGGCTCGGTGTCGGTCGCGAAGTAGCGCTTCTCGTCGAACACGTCGGCGTTCGGCAGATCCTGCTTGCGGTAGGTGCCGACGATCTTGCCGCCGACGATCAGCGACGCCGCGTTGTACGTGTCGACCGGCGGCACACCGCGCTCGATCGGGCGGTTTGCATTACCATCGACGGCGGGCTCGCCGCCGGCCGCCTCGCCCGCCGCGCTGCGCAGCGGATGGCCGACCAGCACCGCGAGCCCGTTGAACTCGCGCAATGCGTCGGCGAGCGCGTCGAGTGCGGCCGCCGCCGCCGTGTAGAACGCGGGCCGCAGCAGCAGGTCTTCGGGTGGATAGCCCGACAGCGCGAGTTCGGGCGCGATCATCAGATGCGCACCATCGTTGTGCGCTGCGCGGGCGGCCGCGACGATCCGCGCGACGTTGCCGGCGAAATCGCCGACGGTGACGTTGATCTGGGCAAGAGCGAGTCGGGTCTTCATGACGGCATCGGCGCAGCCGGGCGGCGCGCGCTGAACGGTTGACGAAACGCCCCGGACGCGAGCCACCGCGGCACGCTTCCGGCGGCATCCAACAGTACGGATTCACGCTTGAAACACGAACGCATCGATTATCGCACGGGCATCCTGTCGTCTCCCGCGGAGGTGCCGGCCGACGAATGGAACGCGCTGCTAGAACGCGACGCGCAGCCGACGCCGTTCCTGCGCCACGAGTTCCTCGACGCGCTGCACGTCGCGCGCTGCGCAGTGGACGACACCGGCTGGTCGCCGCACTTCGTCACACTCACCGACGCGCACACGGGCCGCCTCGCGGCCGCCGCGCCCGTCTACGCGAAGCAGCATTCGTACGGCGAATACGTGTTCGACTGGGCATGGGCCGACGCGTACCAGCGCAACGACCTGCCCTACTACCCGAAGCTGCTGTGCGCGGTGCCGTTCACGCCGGTGCAGGGCACGCGCCTGCTCGCCGCCGACGAAGACGCGCGCCGCCGCCTCGCGGCCACGCTGCTCGCGTTCGCGGAGCAGAGCGACGTGTCGTCGCTGCACGTGCTGTTTCCGACCGGCGACGAGGCCCGCCTGCTCGAATCGATGGGCATGATGCTGCGCGAGGGCGTGCAGTTCCACTGGCTCAACGACGGCTATCGCGACTTCGACGACTTCCTCGGCACGCTCGAGCAGAAGAAGCGCAAGAACATCCGCGCGGAACGGCGCAAGGTGCGCGACGCCGGCATCACGTTCCGGCGGCTCGCCGGCGAGCAGATCACCGATGCCGACTGGCGCTTCTTCACGCGCTGCTACCGGCAGACCTATCGCGAGCACTATTCGAGCCCGTACCTGAACCTCGAGTTTTTCCGCACGATCGGCGCGACGATGCCCGAGAATCTGCTGCTGGTCATCGCCGAAGCAGACGGGCGGCCGATCGCGAGCTCGCTCGCCGTGTACCGGCGCGGCGCCGACGGCCGCGGCGGCACGCTGTACGGCCGCTACTGGGGCGCGCTCGAACACGTGCCGTGCCTCCATTTCGAGACGGCGTACTACCAGTTGCTCGAGTTCTGCATCGAGGCCGGGCTCGATACCTTCGAGGGCGGCGCGCAAGGCGAGCACAAGCTCGCGCGCGGCTTTCTGCCGACCGTCACGCATTCCGCGCACTGGCTCGCGCATCCGGCGTTCTCCGATGCGGTCGCGCGCTTTCTGGAGCGCGAGACCGAGCATATCCACGCCTACGTCGACGAATTGCGCGAACACGATCCGTTCCGCCGCGGCACGTGACGACGCTCGCGCCACGCGTGTTTCGCGGCGGCCGCCTTCATTTCTGAGACACTGACGGCTTCGCAGCCTGCCGCGTTCCCATGTCCTGGTTTCTGTATCTGATCGAGTGCGCCGACGACAGCGTCTACACGGGCATCACGACCGACGTCGCCGCCCGCTTCGACGAGCACGCGTCCGGCAAGGGCGCCCGCTACACGCGCTCGCGCAAGCCGCGCGCGGTGCTCGCGTCGTTCCCGTTGCCCGACCGGTCGAGCGCATCGCGCGCCGAGTATTGGGTGAAACGCCTCACGGCCGCGCAGAAACGGGAGCTGGCGGCTGGCGGGCGGACGCTCGCTTCGGTATTGCCGGATGGGATATCGAGCGACGGGGGCGCCGAGGCACGCGTCGCGTCGGGCGGTGCGAAGAACGCGAAAGAGAGCGAGGTGTCGGCCGGCGACGCGCGGAAGTCGCGAGCGAAGTCCGGGGTGAGGCGCGGTGCCAAGTCAGATGCGAAGCCCGACGCCAAGTCCGACAAGAAGTCCGATGCGAGGCCCGGTTCGAAGCCCGCCGCCAAGCCGCAGGCCAAGTCCGACGCCAAGCCCGGTGTGAAGTCCGGCAGGAGGCCAGGTGCGAGGCCCGCTGCCAAGCCGCAGGCCAACTCCGACGCAAATCTCCGAGCGAAATCCGACGAGAAGTCCGGCGCAAGGTCGGGTGCGAAGCCCGACACCAAACCCGCTGCGAAGGACGCCGCAACCCCACCCGTCACCACCGCCCCCCGCCGCACGACCGCCGCGAAACGCGCGCAATCCGCACCGCCCTCCGCCGCACCGCGCCCGCCCGGCGCCCGCGGCAAACCGCACACAAAACAAAACCGCGCGGCCTCCTGACGAGACACGCGCGGTTTGCGATGCTAGCGAACCGGCCGCGAAGCCGGCCATTCGGCTTACTTCTTGTAGTTCGCAGCGCCGTCGGCGATTTCCTTGTGCGCGGCGTCGATGCCGGCCCAGCCTTCGACCTTCACCCACTTGCCCTTCTCGAGCGCCTTGTATTGCTCGAAGAAGTGCTTGATCTGGTCCTTCAGATACTCGGGCACGTCGTCGATCGACTTCAGGTTCGCCGTCATCGGGCAGACCTTGTCGTGCGGCACCGCGACGAGCTTCGCGTCGACGCCCGACTCGTCGGTCATCTGCAGCATGCCGAGCACGCGCGAACGCACGATCGAGCCGGCCAGCAGCGGGAACGGCGTGATCACCAGCACGTCCACCGGATCGCCGTCGCCCGACAGCGTCTGCGGGATGTAGCCGTAGTTCACCGGATAACGCATGCCGGTACCGATGAAGCGGTCGACGACGAGGAGGCCCAGCTCCTTGTCGGCTTCGTACTTCACCGGATCGCTTTGCGCGGGGATCTCGATGATCACGTTGAAATCGTGCGGCAGGTCCTTGCCGGCCGGAACATGATTGAAGCTCATAGCGCTCTCTGTTGGTCGATGGGAATGCGGCGCAGGGTGCCTCGACCGGTGCGCGGCCGCGGGCCTCCCCGCAGGGAATGCGCCATTATAGCCAATCGACCGGTGGCGTCCGGATGACGATCGGCGTGATAATCGGTCCGGACGTTCTGCCACTGACCGCGAGCGATGCCGCACGGCGGCCGCAATGCACGGCCGCCGCGGCACCCGCGGTACGCGCCCACCCGGAGACAGGAGCACGCATGGAACAGGCGAAGCACTTCATCGCAGGCGAATGGACGCTGCCCGCGCAGCTGGAGCCGATTGCCGTCGTCGACCCGTCCGACGGCCGGCCGTTCGCGACGATCGCGCGCGGCACGGCGCCGGACATCGAGCGCGCCGTCGCCGCGGCGCGCGACGCCTTCGCGGGCCCGTGGGGCGCGGCGAGCGCCGCCGAGCGCGGCCGCGTGCTGATGCGGCTGTCCGCGCGCGTCACCGATTGCATCGAAGAACTCGCGACGATCGAGGCGCGCGATACCGGCAAGCCGCTGAAGCAGGCGCGCGCGGACGCCGCCGCGCTCGCGCGCTATTTCGAGTTCTACGCGGGCGCCGCCGACAAGCTGCACGGCGAGACGCTTCCCTACCAAGCCGGCTACACGGTGCTGACGGTGCGTGAGCCGCATGGCGTCACCGGCCACATCGTGCCGTGGAATTACCCGACGCAGATCTTCGGGCGCAGCGTCGGCGCGGCGCTGGCCGCCGGCAACGCGTGCGTCGTGAAACCGGCCGAGGACGCATGCCTGTCGGTGCTGCGCGTCGCCGAGCTGGCTATCGAGGCCGGGCTGCCGGCCGGTGCGCTGAACGTCGTCACCGGCTACGGTCACGAAGCCGGTGCCGCGCTCGCGCGCCACCCCGGCATCGACCACATCTCGTTCACCGGCTCGCCCGCGACCGGCAAGCTGGTCGCCCAGATGGCCGCCGAGAATCACGTGCCCGTCACGCTCGAGCTCGGCGGCAAATCGCCCCAGATCGTGTTCGCCGACGCCGACCTCGACGCCGCGCTGCCGGTGCTCGTGTCGGCGATCGTGCAGAACGGCGGGCAGACCTGCTCGGCCGGCAGCCGCGTGCTGATCGAGCATGCGGCCTACGAGCCGCTGGTCGAGCGGCTCGCCACCGCGTTCAACGCGCTGCGCGTCGGCCCGAGCCGCGCGGACCTCGACTGCGGCCCGCTGATCAACGCGAAGCAGCAGCAGCGCGTCTGGGATTTCCTGTCCGATGCGCAGCACGACGGCATTCCGATGGCCGCGCAAGGCCAGGTCGTCGCCGACGCGCCGGAAAGCGGCTTCTACCAGGCGCCCGCGCTGCTGCGCGACGTCCCGCCGTCGCATCGGCTCGCGCAGGAGGAAGTATTCGGCCCGGTGCTCGCGGCGATGCGCTTCGTCGACGAGGAAGAAGCCGTCGCGCTCGCGAACGGCACGCCGTACGGGCTCGTCGCCGGCATCTGGACGCGCGACGGCGCGCGCCAGCTGCGCCTCGCGCGGCGCGTACGCGCGGGCCAGGTGTTCATCAACAACTACGGCGCGGGCGGCGGCGTCGAGCTGCCGTTCGGCGGCGTCGGCCATTCGGGCCACGGGCGCGAGAAAGGCTTCGAGGCGCTGTACGGCTTCACCGCGCTGAAGACGATCGCGATCCGGCACGGCTGAATCGCGCCGCGCGGGCGGAAGCAGCCGGCAGCGGCCGGCCGCGCAGCGGCGCACCCTGCACTCTTCCAACACAGGAGACACACCATGCGGTTGAGCGGCAAGACGGCCGTCGTCACGGGCGGCGGCTCGGGCTTCGGCGAAGGGATCGCGAAGACGTATGCGCGCGAAGGCGCGAACGTCGTCGTCAACGACCTGAACGGCGCGGCGGCCGAGCGCGTGGCGAGCGAGATCGCACTGGCCGGCGGCAAGGCGATCGCATTCGCCGGCGACGTGTCGCGCGACGCCGACTGGCGTGCGCTGCTGCAGGCCGCGCTCGACGATTTCCATGCGGTGCAGATCGTCGTCAACAACGCGGGCACCACGCACCGCAACAAGCCGGTGCTCGACGTGACGGAAGCCGAGTTCGATCGCGTGTACGCGGTGAACATGAAGAGCCTGTTCTGGAGCGTGCAGACCTTCGTCCCGTACTTCCGCGCGCAGGGCGGCGGCGTGTTCGTCAACGTCGCGTCGACGGCCGGCGTGCGGCCGCGCCCCGGCCTCGTCTGGTACAACAGCACGAAGGGCGCGATGATCACCGCCAGCAAGTCGCTCGCGGCCGAGCTCGGCCCCGACCGGATTCGCGTGAACTGCATCAACCCGGTGCTCGGCGAAACGGGCCTGATGACCGAGTTCATGGGCTGCGAGGACACGCCCGAAAACCGCCGCCGGTTCCTGTCGACGATTCCGCTCGGCCGCTTCTCGACGCCGCAGGACATCGCGAACGCCGCGCTCTACCTTGCATCCGACGAAGCCGAGTTCATCACGGGCGTCTGCCTCGAAGTCGACGGCGGCCGCTGCATCTAGCACGACGGCAACGGCGCCGCGCCGCCGCTGCCGGCCGGCGCCGGCGTCACGCACCGGCCATGCTTCGCACGACACCGGATCGCGCGCCCGCGCGCCCGATCCGGCCCATCACGACCCACGACAAGAAAGGACAGGAGACAACATGGCAACATCGACGCATTCGCTGCCGGGCTCGTCCGGCGCATTCGAGGAAGCGACCTACCGCAAGGTGTCGTGGCGGCTCACGCCGCTCCTGCTGCTGTGCTACGTGGTCGCGTATCTCGATCGCGTCAACGTCGGTTTCGCGAAGCTGCAGATGGCGAGCGACCTGAATCTGAGCGATACCGTCTACGGGCTCGGCGCCGGGATCTTCTTCTTCGGCTACTTCCTGTTCGAGGTGCCGAGCAACATCATCCTGCACAAGGTCGGCGCGCGCGTGTGGATCGCACGCATCATGGCCACGTGGGGCGTGATCTCGATCCTGACGATGTTCGTCACGACACCCGCGATGTTCTACGTGATGCGCTTCCTGCTCGGCGTCGCCGAGGCCGGCTTCTTCCCCGGCGTGATCCTGTACCTCACGTACTGGTATCCCGCGCACCGGCGCGGCCGGATGACCACCTTCTTCATGACGGCCGTCGCGCTGTCCGGCGTGATCGGCGGGCCGATCTCCGGCTTCATCCTGAAGGCGTTCAACGGCGTGAGCGGCTGGCACGGCTGGCAATGGCTGTTCCTGCTCGAAGGGATTCCGTCGGTGCTGGCCGGCGTGCTCGTGTTCTTCGCGCTCGACGACCGCATCGCGCGCGCGGCGTGGCTCACCGACGAGGAAAAGGCGCTGCTCGCGCGCAACGTCGACGCGGAGGAAGCGACCAAGCAAGACCTCGCGCTCGGCGCGGTGATGTCGAGCCCGCGCGTGTGGCTGATGGCGCTGATCTACTTCTCGTTTGTGATGGGGCTGTACGGCGTGGGCTTCTGGCTGCCGACGATCATCAAGGCGACTGGCGTGACCGACACGCTGAAGATCGGCCTGCTGTCCGCGATTCCGTATGCGGCGGCGGTGGTCGCGATGATCCTGATCGCGCGCAGCGCGGACAAGCGGCGCGAGCGGCGCTGGCACCTCGCGATCCCGGCCGCGATCGGCGCGCTCGGGCTCGTGCTGTCGGTGATGTGGGCGCACGAGACGGCGCTGGCGATGCTCGGCCTCACGCTCGCGACGATCGGCATCCTCACGACGCTGCCGCTGTTCTGGAGCCTGCCGACGGCGTTCCTCGGCGGCGCGGCGGCCGCGGCCGGCATCGCGATGATCAACTCGATCGGCAACCTCGCGGGCTTCCTGAGCCCATACATGATGGGCTGGCTCAAGCAGGCGACGGGCGCCAACGATGCCGGCATGTATCTGCTCGCCGCGTTCCTCGTGCTCGGCGGCCTGCTCGCGCTGTCGGTGCCGAAGCGGCTCGTCGACAAATGAGGCGCGCGGCGTGACGCCGCGGCCGGCCGCCGCCCCGCCGCGCACACGCGCAAAAAAGCCCCGAAGCCGGAAGGCGTTCGGGGCTTTTGATCGTGCGGCGAACGCGCGCCGCGCGCGTCACACCGTCGTGATCGCGAGCGCGCTTTCGCGATAGTGCTTCGCGGCCTTGTCGGTTTCGCCGAGATGCTCGAACAGGCGGGCCAGCGCGCGATGCGTGCGCACCTTCAGCGCGTCGTTGTCGGCCTGCTTCAGCGCGGCCTCCAGGAACGACTGCGCCTTGCCCCACAGCTGCTGTTGCTGGCACAGACGGCCGAGCGCGAACAGCAGGTCGGCATCGTCCGGATGATCCTTCTTCCAGCCCTCGGCCTTCTGGATCAGCGGCAGCGCGTCGTTGCCGGCCGTGTCCGGATAGCGGCGCAACAGCCGAGCATCCCAGTTGTGCGCGAGCGCATCCTCGACGATGCGGCGCGCCTCCGTGCGGCGCTCCAGCGACACCAGCAGCTCGGCCGCGAGATCGGCGAGGCGCGGCGACTGGCGCTCGAGCGCCGACAGCGACTGCCACACTTCGAGCAGCGCGTCCGCATCGTGCCGACGCTCGCGCAGCAGATTCTCGGCTGCCTGCTGGCGCAGCCGGACCGCCGCGGCCGGATGCAGCGCGTCGCGCTTCTCGAGCGCCTTCGCCAGCTTCAGCACCTCGGCCCAGTTCTTCAGCTGCTGCTGCGCACGCAGCGCGACCTGCTGCGCATGGATGCGCTTGCCGCCCGCCTGCAAATCGGCCAGCGCGGCGAGCGCACCGTCGGCGTCGCGTGCATCGGCGCGCATGTCGGCCGTCGCGAGCAGCCGCGCGTCCTGCCATTCGGGCGCGTCGACCTTCGACAGCCAGTCGTCGCGACGCGTGTACTCGTGCATGCGGTGCGCGGCGGTCGCGGCGACGAGACTCGCCGCACCCTGGTTCGCGTCGACCGCCATCGCATCGCGCGCGGCCTTCTCGGCGCGCGAGAAGCGGCCCGCGTACAGGTTCGCGATCGCATCGCGCAGCGACGACTGCGCCTTCTCGTTGCGCGCACGCGCACGATACGCGGCGACGCGCCGCGGCATCAGCCAGATGTTGCGCACGATGCGCATCAGCGCATAGACGACGATGAACAGCACGACGATGCCGATCACGAACAGGTTCAGCGACACGTCGACACGGTACGGCGGATAGACGAGCAGCACCTGCCCCGCGTCGAAGCGGCCGACGGTGGCGAGTGCCGCGGCGATCGCGAACAGGATCGCGAGCCAGACGATTCCTCGAAGCGTCATCGTTACCCCCGGCTCTTGAACTGCTGAACGGCGTTCAGGCTCGTGTTCAGGTTCGGCACCGCGACCGTCAGCGATGCGCCGTCGACCTGCTTGAGCAGATCCTCGACCGATTGCGTGTCCTTCGAGGCCTGATCGAAATACTTGCCGAGCGACGCCTGCGCAGCATGCAGGTCGGACTTCATCGCCGCGTCGTTGCGCGCGAGCAGCGACAGCCGCGCGGAGAGCAGGCGCAGCTTCACGTTCTCGCGCACGAAGTAGCCCTGGTCGGGCGACGCGAGCATCGCGTCCGCGTTGTCGATGCGGCGCACCTGCACGAGGCCCTTCAACTGCTGGCCGAGGCCCGCCGAGAAATCGTGCCACCACACCTTCCAGCGCGGCTCGCCGGCCGCGGCGGCGGGCGCAGCGGACGACGCGGCGGCCGGTGCGGCCTGCGGCGCCGCGTGCGCAACGATCGCCTCGCCCGACAACGGCAGCGCGTCGATTTTCGCGATCGCGTCGTCGAGCTTGATCGCGAGGCCCGTGAGGTCGGCCGACGGCGCGGCCTTCAGCTTCTCGATGTCCTGCGCGAGCGCCTTGCGCACGGTGACGGCCTGGGCGCTCTGCGACGTCGCGAGGCGCGCGTCGGCATTCTGCAGCGCGATCAGCGCGAGCTGCGTGTTGCCGGTCAGCTGCAGCTGCTGGCTCGCGCTCGACAGCATCTGGTCGACTTCCTCGAGCATCCATGCGTCGCGGTTGCGCGACAGGTCCTGGTATTGCTGCTGCAGCGCCTGCTGGGCGCTCTGCGCGTCGGCGAGCTTGCCGTCGAGCTGCGCGAGCTGCGTGTCGACCTGGTGCGTGCCCGTGAGCGCCTGTTCAGTCTTCGTCCGCAGCTCGGCCGTCTGCGCGTCGAGCGACTTCTGGCGTGCGACGAACGAAGCGTCGAGCCGGTCGACTTTGCGGTTCAGCGCATAGCCGCCGACGCCCGCCGCGCAGCCGAGCACGACGATGACGAACCACAGCGCCGCGCTGCCGCCGCGGCGCGCCGGCGGTTCGGACGCAACGTAAGAGGGACTGCGCGGCGGCGCGGAGGCAGCGGCCGGCTGGGAAGCGACGCTTTTGGAATCGTTGGTATCTGTCATGCGTTTAGTCACCGGTGCGGCTGTCGCCGGTTGGACGGCCTCGTCGGCCATCGTTCGAAACGCGCGGACGATGCGCTCATCGCCCGCGCCGGTCAGCGTAATCCTATCAAAACCGAGTGCGCGCGCGGTCTGCTCGATCCGCGGGTGCGGCGCGAGGAGCCGCGCATGCTTCAGGGCGTCGATCTCGGCGTCGTTCAAATGGGTCCGCGCGAGTTCGTGCAGGTTGCGCACGCCTTCGGAACTCGTGATGAGCCACGCGTGCGGTGCGCCGGCCAGCAGCGCATGCACGCGCTCCCACGCGCCGACCCGCGGCTCGGGCACGACGCGCCGGTATGCCGCGACCAGTGTGACTTCGGCGCCGGCTTCGCGCAGGCGCTCGGCGAGCCATTCGCGGCCGCCGTCGCCGCGCACGATCAGCACGCGCTTGCCTGCGAGCGCCTGCGCGCCGCCGAAGGCGGCCTCGATGCAGGCGAACAGGCTTTCCGAATCGTAGCGCGGCACGCCGCCGTCGGCGCCCGCCTGCGGCGCGATCACGCGATGCGCGGGCGCCGCGATCCCGTGACGCGCGAGCGCCGCGACGCTGCCGGGGCCGACGACGCCGACCGGCAGCGCATTCGGCCAGATCGCGCCGTAGTGCGCGAGCGCACGGTCGATCGCGTTCGGCGACACGAAGATCACGAGCGCGTAGTCGGCCAGCGTCGCGAACGCGGCGACGAGCGGCGCCGGATCGTCGAGCGGCGCGATGTCGATCAGCGGAAATTCGAGCACGTCGCAGCCGGCGTCGGCGAGCTGCGCCGCGAGGGCGGCCGACTGGCCGTCCGGGCGGGTCAGGACAGCGGTGAACGCGCGCGCGCCGCCCGCCATCAGGCGTCGCCCTTGCCGACCTGCGAGCCGGCGAGCAATGCATTGACGATGTCGCGCGCGCCCTGCGCGTCGAGCTCGTCGGACACCGCGCGGCCGAGCGCGAGCGCATCGGCGGCGGTCATGACCGCGCCGCACGCTTGCGCGCTCAGCACGCGCCGGCCGTCGGTGGTCGACACGCGGCCGGTCAGGTACAGCTCGCCGGCACGCCACACCGCATGCGCGGCGAGCGGCACTTCGCAGCTGCCGCCGAGCGCGCGCGACACCATCCGCTCCGCTTCGACCGCGAGCGCGGTGTGCGGGTCGTGCAGCGGCGCGAGCCATTGCGCGACGTCGCTGCGGTGCGCGGCGATCTCGATGCCGAGCGCACCCTGGCCGGCGGCCGGCAGGCTGTCTTCGACGTCGATCAGCGCGCGGATCCGCGCCTCGAGGCCGAGACGCTTCAGGCCGGCGGCCGCGAGGATGATCGCCGCGTAGTCGCCGCGGTCGAGCTTCGCGAGGCGCGTGTCGAGATTGCCGCGCAGCGGCAGCACGTTCAGATGCGGATAGCGGGCGCGCAGCATCGCTTCGCGGCGCAGGCTCGACGTGCCGACGACGGCGCCCGCCGGCAGCGCGTCGAGCGATGCGTAGTCGTTCGACACGAACGCGTCGCGCGCGTCCTCGCGCGCCATGATCGCGGCCAGCGCGAAGCCGTCGGGCAGCGCCATCGGCACGTCCTTCAGCGAATGCACGGCGAGATCGGCACGGCCGTCGGCGAGCGCATTCTCCAGCTCTTTCACGAACAGGCCCTTGCCGCCGACCTTCGACAGCGTGCGATCGAGAATCTGATCGCCGCGCGTCGTCATCCCGAGGATTTTCACGTCACAAGCTGGATATAATTTGCGCAGCGCATCACGCACGTGTTCGGCTTGCCACATCGCCAGGCGGCTCTCGCGCGACGCAATCGTCAACGTCGCGGGGGCTGGCGCCGATTTCGGCCCGGCCGAAAAGGTCTCGGAATTCATTGCTGGAACATCGAAGGACGGGATTGAAGACCGAACAATGGTAGCACGCAGGCCCCCGCCCGCCCGGGCGCGGCGCCTGCATCCGCGGCGCCCGGGCGCGCGCGGCGCCACCAATGCGCGGATGTGCCGCACGTAGCTGGTTGCTTGATCGCAGTTCCGCAGTCCCCGCAGTCCCTTTTGACTCGAGCTTTCCCAAGGAAACCCATCGTGAAGTCTTCCGGATCGGCGCGTACGGCGCGCCGCAATGCTGCCCTGCCCTCCACCGACGCCCAGACGGGCGCCCTCGCCACCGTCGCGAACGGCCGTGCGAAACCGGCAACGAAACCGAAAGACTCGATACGTCAGACAAAACGCACGACGAAGGCGGCCGGCGCGTCGAAGCCCGCCGCGCGCACGCGCGAGGACAAGGACGGCCCGCTGTTCGAGGACATCCGCTTCCTCGGCCGCCTGCTCGGCGACGTCGTGCGCGAACAGGAAGGCGACACCGTGTTCGACGTCGTCGAAACGATTCGTCAGACCGCGGTGAAGTTTCGCCGCGAGGACGACAGCCAAGCCGCGCAGACGCTCGAGAAGAAGCTGCGCAAGCTGACGCCGGAACAGACGGTGAGCGTGGTGCGCGCGTTCAGCTACTTCTCGCATCTCGCGAACATCGCGGAAGACCGCCATCACAACCGCCGCCGCCGCATTCACGCGCTCGCGGGCTCCGCGCCGCAACCGGGCACCGTCGCGTACGCGCTCGAACAGCTGAAGACGAGCGGCAACGCATCGAAGCGCGTGCTGCAGCGCTTCTTCGACGATGCGCTGATCGTGCCGGTGCTGACTGCGCACCCGACCGAGGTGCAGCGCAAGAGCATCCTCGACGCGCAGCACGACATCGCGCGCCTGCTCGCCGAACGCGACCAGCCGCTGACCGCGCGCGAACGCGCCTACAACGAATCGATGCTGCGCGCGCGCGTGACCGCGCTGTGGCAGACGCGCATGCTGCGCGACGCGCGCCTGACGGTCGGCGACGAGATCGAGAACGCGCTGTCGTACTACCGCGCCACCTTCCTCGACGAACTGCCCGCGCTGTACGGCGACATCGAAGCCGCGCTCGCCGAGCACGGCCTGCCCGCACGCGTGCCCGCGTTCTTCCAGATGGGCAGCTGGATCGGCGGCGATCGCGACGGCAACCCGAACGTGACGGCCGCGACGCTCGACGAAGCGATCAACCGCCAGGCCGCGGTGATCCTCGAACACTATCTGGAACAGGTGCACAAGCTCGGCGCCGAACTCTCCGTGTCGAACCTGCTGGTGGGCGCGAACGACGCGGTGAAGGCGCTCGCCGCCGCGTCGCCGGACCAGTCGCCGCACCGCGTCGACGAACCCTACCGCCGCGCGCTGATCGGCATCTACACGCGGCTCGCGGCGAGCGCGCGCGTGCGCCTCGGCGAGGGCACCGTGCCGGTGCGCAGCGCCGGCCGCGGCGCGCCGCCGGTGCGCGCGGTGCCGTACGCCGATTCCGAAGCGTTCGTCGCCGACCTGAAGGTGCTGACCGCGTCGCTCGAAGAACATCACGGCGCGTCGCTCGCCGCGCCGCGCCTCACGCCGCTGATGCGCGCAGCCGAAGTGTTCGGCTTCCACCTCGCGAGCATCGACCTGCGCCAGAGCTCCGACATCCACGAAGCCGTGGTCGCCGAGCTGTTCGCGCGCGCGGGCGTGCATGCCGACTACGCGTCGCTGTCCGAGGACGACAAGCTGATCGCGTTGCTGGCCGCGCTCGCCGATCCGCGCCCGCTGCGCTCGCCGTACATCGAATACTCGGTGCTCGCGCAAAGCGAGCTGGGCGTGTTCGAGAAGGCGCGCGAGGTACGCGCGCAGTTCGGGCCGCGCGCGGTGCGCAACTACATCATCTCGCACACGGAGACGGTCAGCGACCTCGTCGAGGTGCTGC
Source organism: Burkholderia sp. WP42 (assembly GCF_000745665.1). Classification (NCBI taxonomy): domain Bacteria; kingdom Pseudomonadati; phylum Pseudomonadota; class Betaproteobacteria; order Burkholderiales; family Burkholderiaceae; genus Burkholderia; species Burkholderia sp. WP42. Next base: position 40,718 of record NZ_JQJT01000006.1, read on the forward strand.
TGCTGCAGAAGGAAACGGGCCTGCTCGAAGGTGCGTTCGGCGCGGCGCACGACAGCGCGCGCAACGGCCTGATGGTGATCCCGCTGTTCGAGACCATTCCCGACCTGCGCGACGCCGCGCGCATCATGCGCGAATACTTCGCGCTGCCGGGCATCGAGGCGCTGATCGCGCATCAGGGCGCCGAGCAGGAAGTGATGCTCGGCTATTCGGACAGCAACAAGGACGGCGGCTTCCTGACGTCGAACTGGGAGCTGTATCGCGCGGAGCTCGCGCTCGTCGACCTGTTCCGCGACCGCAAGATCACGCTGCGCCTGTTCCACGGCCGCGGCGGCACGGTCGGCCGCGGCGGCGGCCCGACCTATCAGGCGATCCTGTCGCAGCCGCCGGGCACCGTGAACGGCCAGATCCGCCTCACCGAACAGGGCGAGGTGATCGCGAGCAAGTTCGCGAACCCGGAGATCGGCCGGCGCAACCTCGAAACCGTGGTGGCCGCGACGCTCGAGGCGTCGCTGCTGCCGCAGTCGAACGCGCCCGCGCAACTGCCCGCGTTCGAAGCCGCGATGCAGGCGCTGTCCGACGCGGCGATGGCGTCGTATCGCGCGCTCGTCTACGAAACGCCCGGCTTCACCGACTACTTCTTCGCGGCCACGCCGATCACCGAGATCGCCGAGCTGAACATCGGCAGCCGCCCGGCGTCGCGCAAGCTGCAGGACCCGAAGAACCGCCGGATCGAGGATCTGCGCGCGATTCCGTGGGGCTTCTCGTGGGGCCAGTGCCGCTTGCTGCTGACCGGCTGGTACGGCTTCGGCAGCGCGGTGAGCGCGTATCTCGACGGCGCGCCGGACGTGGCCGCGCGCACGAAGCGCGTCGCGCTGCTGAAGAAGATGAACAAGACCTGGCCGTTCTTCGCGAACCTGCTGTCGAACATGGACATGGTGCTCGCGAAGACCGATCTCGCGGTCGCGTCGCGCTACGCGCAGCTGGTCGCCGACCGCAAGCTGCGCAAGCACGTGTTCGAGCGGATCGTCGCCGAATGGGAGCGCACCGCGCAGGCGCTCGCGGAGATCACCGGGCACGAAGGGCGCCTCGCGACCAACCCGCTGCTCGCGCGCTCGATCAAGAACCGCTTCCCGTATCTCGATCCGCTGAACCACCTGCAGGTCGAGCTGATCAAGCGTCACCGCGCGGGCGACACGAACGCGCGTCTGCGCCGCGGGATTCATCTGACGATCAACGGGATCGCGGCCGGGCTGCGCAACACGGGCTGATCCGCATCCGGCGCGGTGGCTGGGGCGTGGCGCATAGCTTCGCGCCGGCTTCGCGCCACGGCCGGCACGGTCGCCGCGAACGGCCAGCGGCAGCGGTCAAACGAAAGCCGCGATACGCGCTCTTGCGTATCGCGGCTTTTTTCATCGCGCGGCGCGGCGCGTTGCGCGCGCCGGTCGGTGCGGGCGTTGCTCAGTGGGCTTCGGTCACTGCGCGCCGATCAGCACGCTTCGATCAGCAGCGCATCGTGCTCGAACGAGCCGTCCGGCTGCACCGCGTAGTAGCCGCGCACTTCGTCCGGTGCATGCGCCCACAGCGCGCGGATGCCCGCGACGCTGTCGGCCGGCGTGCGGATCCGCTGCACCCACGTGTCGAAATCGATCGGCAGACGCCAGCGGCGTTGCACCTGCGCGTCGAACCCGGCGCCACGGAACATCGCGAGCCACTCGTCGGCGCGGTAATCGCGCACATGGGACGCATCGCGCAGCACTTCGGCCGCCTGCAGATACGTGTCGAGCAACGGATGATCGTTGCCCGCGATGTCGATCATCAGCACGCGCCCGCCCGGCTTCAGCACGCGGCGCATGTCGGCGAGCGCCGCCGGCACGTCGTGCCAGTGATGCGCGCTCATCCGGCTGATCACCCAGTCGAAGCTGCCCGCCTCGAACGGCAGCCGCTCGGCCGGCCCCTGCTGCGTGCGGACGTTCGCGAGCCCGCGCTCGCGCGCGGCGGCGTCGACGGTCGCGAGCATCGGCGCCGCGAGATCGTACGCGACCACGTCGCGCACGTGCGGCGCCACCGCGAAGCTCGCATGGCCCGCGCCGCAGCCGAGATCGAGCACCGCGGCCGCCGGCATCGCGCGCACGGCGGCCGCCAGCATGTCGAGATCGGCGCCCGTCGCGTGGACCGTGCTCGTCAGATAGGCGGCAGCCGTCGTGCCGAATGCGTCGGCGACCTGGTCGTGGTGTTTCATCGTTCGCTCCTTGGTTGGATGCGCCCGCTGCCTGCCAGCGCGCGAATCGCTACAATAGGGCCGCGTTGGTACCAGTACAAGTTAAGCGGTTATTCTGGTATTCGTTACACCTGCCTGGCGCTTGCCGCGCCCGGCGTGCCCTTTTACGTCGATCCGTTCGCACGAGTCGTTTCAGCCGCATTCGCATGAACCAGCCGTCCACTGCCCCTCACCCGCCGCTCGATGCCACGCCCGCCCGTGCGCTCGGCGAATTCATCCGCGCGCACCGCGAACGTCTGTCGCCGCAGGCCGTCGGCCTGCCGCCCGGCCCGCGCCGCCGTACGCCGGGGTTGCGGCGCGAGGAAGTCGCGCAGCTGTGCGGCGTCAGCCCGACCTGGTACACGTGGATCGAGCAGGGCCGGCCGGTGTCCGCGTCGGCCGACGCGCTCGCGCGCATCGCCGTCGCGCTGCAGCTGTCGAAGGCCGAGCGCGCCTACCTGTTCGAGCTGGCCGCGCAGCGCGACCCGGCCGAGCCCGACGTCGCGGCGGGCGACCTGCCGCCGACGCTCGCGGCGACCGTCGCCGCGATCGCCACGCCCGCGTACGTACTCGACCGGCAATGGAACGCGCTCGCGTGGAACGCGCCGGCCGCCGCGTTGTTTACCGGCTGGCTCGACGGCGAGCACGATCGCAATCTGCTGCGCTTCACGTTCATGGCGCCGTCCGCGCGTACGCTGATCGTCGACTGGGAGACGCGCGCGCGCCGGCTCGCGGCCGAATTCCGCGCGGACTCGATCCGCCACCTCGCCGATGCGCCGACCCGCGCGCTGATCGATGCGCTGATGGCCGGCAGCGAGGCGTTCGCGCAGTACTGGGCGTCGCAGGACGTGTTCGAGCGCGAGGGCGGACGGCGCGAATTCGATCATCCGGCCGACGGCCGCGTCGTCTATCAGCAGATCACGCTGAAACCCGCGCACCGCGAAGATTTGAAGCTGGTCGTGCTCGTGCGCGACTGAGGCGGGGGAGGCGCGCGGGCGGCGGTGCTTGGTGCTTGGTGCTTGGTGCTTGGTGCTTGGTGCTTGGTGCTTGGTGCGCGGTCTGCGGTCCGCGACTTGCGATCTGCGACACCGGCATCGGCGCCCGGGCCTGATATGTCAGCGCGGCAGGGCGCCCGACGCCTGAACCCCGGCGCGTCCGTACGCCTGCACTCCTGAGCGCGTCTGCACCTCTCTGGCGTCTGCGCATCTGCACGCTGGCCCACTGCACGGCTGCACGTCCCGGCCTCCGCCCCACGCCGCCCCATGCCCCGCGCGGCCGCGCGAGTCACGAATGCTAGAATTGCGGGATTCCCTCGGCGGCATACGGCCGCCCAACTCCCCTTCGAAGAATCGCCATGACGTCCCAACTGCACAAAAAGGGCGAGGCCTGGTCGGCCCGCTTCTCGGAACCGATGTCGGAGCTGGTCAAGCGCTACACGTCGTCGGTGTTTTTCGACAAGCGCCTCGCGCTCGTCGACATCGCCGGCTCGCTCGCGCACGCGAGCATGCTCGCCGCGCAGAAGATCATCAGCGCCGACGACCTCGCCGCGATCGAACGCGGGATGGCGCAGATCAAGGGCGAGATCGAGCGCGGCGAATTCGAATGGCAGCTGGATCTCGAGGACGTCCACCTGAACATCGAGGCGCGCCTCACCGCGCTGATCGGCGACGCCGGCAAGCGTCTGCACACGGGCCGCTCGCGCAACGACCAGGTCGCGACCGACATCCGCTTGTGGCTGCGCGGCGAGATCGACCGGATCGGCGGGCTGCTCAACGACCTGCGCGGCGCGCTGCTCGATCTCGCGGAGCAGAACGCCGACACGATCATGCCGGGCTTCACGCACCTGCAGGTCGCGCAGCCGGTCACGTTCGGCCACCATCTGCTCGCCTATGTCGAGATGTTCACGCGCGACGCGCAGCGCATGCGCGACTGCCGCACGCGCGTGAACCGTCTGCCGCTCGGCGCGGCCGCGCTCGCCGGCACCAGCTATCCGATCGACCGTCATGCGGTCGCGAAGACGCTCGGCTTCGACGGCATCTGCGCGAATTCGCTCGACGCGGTGTCGGATCGCGACTTCGCGATCGAATTCACGGCCGCGTCCGCGCTCGTGATGACGCACGTGTCGCGCTTCTCGGAAGAGCTCGTGCTGTGGATGAGCCCGCGCGTCGGCTTCATCGACATCGCCGACCGCTTCTGCACCGGCAGCTCGATCATGCCGCAGAAGAAGAACCCCGACGTGCCCGAGCTCGCACGCGGCAAGACGGGCCGCGTCAACGGCCACCTGATGGCGCTGCTCACGCTGATGAAGGGCCAGCCGCTCGCGTACAACAAGGACAACCAGGAAGACAAGGAGCCGCTGTTCGACACGGTCGACACCGTCGCCGACACGCTGCGGATCTTCGCCGAGATGGTCGCGGGCATCACCGTGAAGCCGGACGCGATGCGCGCGGCCGCGCTGCAGGGCTTCTCCACCGCGACCGACCTCGCCGATTACCTGGTGAAGCGCGGCCTGCCGTTCCGCGACGCGCACGAAGCCGTCGCGCACGCGGTGCGGATCTGCGACGATCGCGGCATCGATCTCGCCGACCTGACGCTCGACGAGATGAAGCAGGAACTGCCGAACGTCGCGCACCTGATCGGCGACGACGTGTTCGGCTACCTGACGCTCGAAGGTTCGGTCGCGAGCCGCAACCATCCGGGCGGCACCGCACCCGACCAGGTGCGTGCGGCGATCAAGGTCGCGCGCGCCGCCCTCGGCGAGTAAGCGCCCGTCGCGCACGGACGCTTCGGCGTCCCGTTCCCATGATCCGGGCGGCCGTCGCGCCGCCCGTTGCCTGCCCCGCTTCGCCGCTTCCCGGAAACCGCCGATGACCTTCTCCGCCGCGCTCTTCGACATGGATGGCCTGCTCGTCGATTCCGAGCGGACCATCATGAACACGTGGATCGACGTGTCGACCGCGCACGGCGTGGTGCTCACCGAGATCGACTACCTGCAGATCGTCGGCCGTTCGTTCGCCGAAGGCCAGGTGATCCTCGCGCGATTGATCGGCGACGCCGACACGTTCGACGCCGTACGCACCCGCGTGCGCGAGCAACTCGCCGCGCCCGAGCCGCATCCGAAGTTTCCGCTGAAGTCCGGTGCGCGCGCGCTGCTCGACACGCTCGCGCAGGCCGGCATTCCGTGCGCGGTCGCGTCGTCGTCCGCGCGCGACGTGATCCGTGCGCGCCTCGACGCCGTCGGCGTGCTGCCGTACTTCCACGCGATCGCGGGCGGCGACGAAGTCGCGCGCGGCAAGCCCGACCCGGCCGTCTACCGGCTCGCGGCCGAGCGCCTCGGCGTGCCCGCGCACGCGTGCGTCGCGTTCGAGGACAGCGACTTCGGCGCGCAGTCGGCGGCCGGCGCCGGCGCCGCGGTCGTCACGGTGCCCGACCTGAAGGCGCCCACGCCCGAGATCGTCGCGCTGAGCCTGCACGTGCTGGCGTCGCTCGACGACGCGCTCGCGCTCGTGCCGTCGTGGTTCGGCCGTCTGGACACGCAGCAACCGGCTTGACGCCCGGCACCGCGCGGCTCGCGCGGTCCATATGCAAACGGGCACCCGCAGGTGCCCGTTCGTTCATGCGTGACGCGCGCGCCGGCCGGCTGCGCAACGCGCGTTACTTGTTCCCCGCCGTCTCCGACAGCCGCTTCATCGTCGCGATCCGCGCGCCGATCAGATCGACACGCCCTTCCTCGCCGACGAGCGGCGCGGTCGCGTCGCGGAACGCGACCCACGCGCGCTGCGCGCGCACCAGCGTCGCCGCCGAATGCGCGGGCATCTTGCGGCGCAGCTTCTGGTAATAGCGGTTCAAGTCGAACAGCGCGTGCTCGCACGAAGCATCCTGCGCGCACGGCCGCACGCGTGCGAGCGCGGCATCGCGCGGCGCCGCGTTCGCCGGCTTGCCGCCGGTTGCCGCGGCGGCCGTTGCCGCGGCGGCCGCTGCCGCGCCGCTCGTGGCCGCGACCGGCACCGCCGCTGGCGGCGGCGCGTAGCGGTCGGCCGCCGCCCGCAGCGCCAGCGCGCGATCGCGCACCGGTTGCAGCTGCATGTCGGCGCTCGACATCGCATACGACGTGCCGCGCGTCGTGTCGTACACGGCCTTCAGCAGTTGAATCTCGTCCTTGCGCCACGTGACCCAGCGACGCTGGCTATCCTGCCAGCCGCGCTTCACGTCGGCCGGCGCGTCGTTCGACAGGCGCTGGTACGCGCCGTCCATCACCGTCTGCCACTGCCGTTGCGCTTCGCCCATGCACTGGATCTGGCCGGCCGTCGACGACCGGTCGCGCCGCGCGAGGCATTGCCGCATCGCGACGTCGATCGGGTCGGCGGCCGCGACTTCCGCGTGCGCGGCGCCCTGCCCGGCGATCCCCGCCGCCCAGACGACGAGCGCGGCCGCCGCCGCGCGCATCGTCCGGATTCGTCCGCGCGTCGCCATCAGTCGCGCACGCAATCGACGAAGTACTCGACGCGGCCGTTCACTTCTTCCGCGACGAGACCGTGGATGTCGGTATGGAAGCCGGGAAAGCGCTCGTTGAAGTCGCGCGCGAACCGCAGGTAGTTCACGATCGTCTTGTTGAAGCGCTCGCCCGGAATCAGCAGCGGGATGCCCGGCGGATACGGCGTGAGCAGGATGCTCGTCACGCGGCCTTCGAGCTCGTCGAGCGGCACGCGGTCGATCTTGCGGTGCGCGAGCTTCGCGAACGCGTCCGACGGCTTCATCGCAGGCTCCATGTCGGACAGGTACATCTCCGTCGTCAGGCGGGCGATGTCGTTCGCGCGGTACACGTCGTGGATCTGCGTGCACAGGTCGCGCAGGCCGACGCGCTCGTAGCGCGGATGCTGCGCGACGAACTCCGGCAGCACGCGCCACAGCGGCTGGTTGTTGTCGTAGTCGTCCTTGAACTGCTGCAGCTCGGTGACCATCGAGTTCCAGCGGCCCTTCGTGATGCCGATCGTGAACATGATGAAGAACGAGTACAGGCCCGTCTTCTCGACGATGATGCCGTGCTCGGCCAGATACTTCGTGACGATCGCGGCCGGGATGCCCGTGTCGCCGAACTCTCCGTCGACGTCGAGCCCCGGCGTGATGATCGTCGCCTTGATCGGGTCGAGCATGTTGAAGCCTTCGGCCAGCGAGCCGAAGCCGTGCCAGTGATCGTTCGGCTTGAGCATCCAGTCTTCGCGCGAGCCGATGCCCTCGGCCGACAGGTCGTCCGGGCCCCACACGCTGAAGAACCAGTCGTCGCCGTATTCGGCGTCGACCTTGCGCATCGCGCGGCGGAAGTCGATCGCCTCCGCGATCGATTCCTCGACGAGCGCGGTGCCGCCCGGCGGCTCCATCATCGCGGCCGCGACGTCGCACGACGCGATGATCGCGTACTGCGGGCTCGTCGACGTGTGCATCAGATACGCCTCGTTGAAGCGGTGCTTGTCGAACGTGCGATTCTCCGAATCCTGCACGACGATCTGCGACGCCTGCGAGATGCCGGCGAGCAGCTTGTGCGTCGAGTGCGTCGCGAACACCAGCGCGCCGGTGCGCGGCCGGCCGTCGCCGATCGCGTGCATGTCGCGGTAGAAGTCGTGGAAGGTCGCGTGCGGCAGCCACGCTTCGTCGAAGTGCAGCGTGTCGAGCAGGTCGCCGAGCAGGTCCTTGATCATCTCGACGTTGTAGATCACGCCGTCGTAGGTGCTCTGCGTGATCGTGAGGATGCGCGGCTTCATGTCCGGGTTCTCGCGCAGCGCCTCGCGCGCGAACGGGTTGGCCTCGATCTTCTTGCGGATGTTCTCCGGCTTGAATTCGTCGCGCGGGATCGGCCCGATGATGCCGAAGTGGTTGCGCGTCGGCGTGAGGAACACCGGAATCGCGCCGGTCATCGTGATCGCGTGCAGGATCGACTTGTGGCAGTTGCGGTCGACCAGCACGATGTCGCCGGGCGCGACCGTCGCGTGCCACACGATCTTGTTCGACGTCGACGTGCCGTTGGTCACGAAGAACAGGTGATCGGCGCTGAAGATCCGCGCGGCGTTGCGCTCGGACGCGGCGACCGGGCCGGTGTGATCGAGCAGCTGGCCGAGCTCGTCGACCGCGTTGCACACGTCGGCGCGCAGCATGTTCTCGCCGAAGAACTGATGGAACATCTGGCCGAGCGGGTTCTTCAGGAACGCGACGCCGCCCGAGTGGCCGGGGCAGTGCCACGAGTACGAGCCTTCGTCGGCGTACTTCACGAGTTCCTTGAAGAACGGCGGCGCGAGCGAGTCGAGATAGACCTTCGCCTCGCGGATGATGTGCCGCGCGACGAACTCCGGCGTGTCCTCGAACATGTGGATGAAGCCGTGCAGCTCGCGCAGGATGTCGTTCGGCAGGTGGCGCGACGTGCGCGTCTCGCCGTACAGGAAGATCGGGATGTCCGCATTGCGGCGGCGCACTTCGGTGACGAACGCGCGCAGCTCGATGATCGCGGTCGCGAGTTCGGGCAGCTCGCCGTCCGGGCCCGTTTCGCCGAGCATGAGTTCGTCGTCGTCGATCGACAGGATGAAGCACGACGCGCGGCTCGACTGCTGCGCGAACGACGTCAGATCGCCGTAGCTCGTGAGGCCGAGGACTTCGACGCCCTCCTTCTCGATCGCTTCGGCCAACGCCCGGATGCCGGAGCCCGAGATGTTCTCGGAGCGGAAATCTTCGTCGATGATGACGACGGGGAAACGAAACTTCATGGGCGATTCTCCAAAAAGAACGACCGCGGCGCGTCACGCGCAGCGGTCACCCGGAAACTGGTGAGACGTTATGCAAGCAGATCAGGTTTTCGGCAGCGTGACACCGCGCTGACCCTGATACTTGCCGCCGCGATCGGCGTACGACACGTCGCACACTTCGTCGCTTTCGAAGAACAACACCTGCGCGACGCCTTCGTTCGCGTAGATCTTCGCGGGCAGCGGCGTGGTATTCGAGAATTCCAGCGTGACGTAGCCTTCCCATTCGGGTTCGAACGGCGTCACGTTGACGATGATTCCGCAGCGCGCGTACGTCGACTTGCCGAGGCAGACGGTCAGCACCGTGCGCGGGATGCGGAAATATTCGACGGTGCGGGCCAGCGCGAACGAGTTCGGCGGGATGATGCACACGTCGCCCTTGAAATCGACAAACGAACCTTCGTCGAAGTTCTTCGGATCGACGATCGTCGAGTTGATGTTGGTGAAGATCTTGAATTCGTCCGCGCAGCGGATGTCGTAGCCGTAGCTCGACGTGCCGTAGCTGACGATCCTGCGGCCGTCCTCGGACGCGCGAACCTGATCGGGCACGAACGGCTCGATCATCTTGTGTTCTTCGGCCATGCGCCGAATCCACTTGTCGGACTTGATGCTCATAACGGGGCGCCAGGAAACGGTGCGTGACGGTGACAGACGGCGGCCGCCGCGTCGACGCGGCAGCCGGGAAAACCGGACATTTTACGCGATGATCGCCGCGTATACGCGGCGGCGCTCAACGGATCACGCCGCAGGCCAGCGCGGGCCCCGCGCCGTGCTGCGCGAACGCCGGATCGCTCGGGTCGCGGTAGACCAGCGCCGCGCGGTTCAGCGCGGAGCGCACGCCGTCGAGGGCCAGATCGGGCGCGACGATGAAGCCGGCGGCGACGCCGTTCGCGTCCGCGTGGATGTTGCCGAGATCGCCGGCGACGCGCGCGCCGGCGCGCAGCCGGTCGGCGGCCGGCGCGAACACCTGGCCGGCGCTCGAGCCGTCGCCGGCGTTGCAGTCGCCGCGTTCGTGCACCTGCAGCGCGTGATCGGTGTTCGGCGGCAGCCCGACCAGGTTGTAAGTGACCTGGACGCCGTCCGGGCGCTCGACGAACGTGACCGCGCCGCGCGCCTGCGAGCCGACGGTCGGCTGCAACTGGGCGTCGGCGCGCTTCTCGTGCGTCGAGGAAAAGGAGGTACAGCCGGCCAGCAGGCCCAGCGCGGCGGCGGTCAGCAGCGCGCGCCGCGCGCGGCCGACGCGCGCGCCGTGGTGTCGTTGGTTCATTCGATCCTCATGCCGGCTGGCAGCCGTTATCACACGGCGGCCATACCGGGCGGGTAAAGGGACCCGGGAAAAGTCGCCATGATACCGCGCCTCGCGGCGCCGTAAACAGCGTGCAGGCCCGCCCCGCAAGGGCTTTAAGTATTCTGAACAACGATCGACGGGAACTTCGACGTCATGTCGCGCGCCCGTTCCGCGATCGCCAGCGCGACGCCGCGCGCGATGTCGCGATAGCGCCGCGCCAGCGCGCCGTCCGGGTCGGCCACGACCGTCGGCGTGCCGCTGTCGGCGCGCTCGCGGATCGCGATGTCGAGCGGCAGGCTGCCGAGCACGTCGACGTCGTAGTCCTTCGCCATCCGCTCGGCGCCGCCCGCGCCGAAGATGTGCTCCTCGTGCCCGCAGTTCGAGCAGACGTGGATGCTCATGTTCTCGACGATGCCGAGGATCGGAATGCCGACCTTCTCGAACATCTTCAGCCCCTTCTTCGCGTCGAGCAGCGCGATGTCCTGCGGCGTCGTCACGATCACCGCGCCCGTCACCGGCACGCGCTGCGCGAGCGTGAGCTGGATGTCGCCGGTGCCCGGCGGCATGTCGACGATCAGGTAGTCGAGCTCGCGCCAGTTGGTCTGCCGCAGCAGCTGCTCGAGCGCCGACGTCGCCATCGGGCCGCGCCACACCATCGGATTGTCCTCGTCGATCAGAAAGCCGATCGAGTTCGCCTGCAGCCCGTGGCCGACCAGCGGGTTCATCGACTGGTTGTCCGGCGACTCGGGGCGCTGGCCGTGGATGCCGAGCATCGTCGGCAGCGACGGGCCGTAGATGTCGGCGTCGAGAATGCCGACCGACGCGCCTTCGGCGGCGAGCGCGAGCGCCAGGTTCACGGCCGTCGTGCTCTTGCCGACGCCGCCCTTGCCCGACGCGACCGCGACGATGTTCTTCACGTTCGGCAGCAGCTTCACGCCGCGCTGCACCGTGTGCGCGACGATCTCCTGCGACACGGCGACACGTGCGTCACGCACGCCCGGCACGGCCTGGAGGGCCGCCGCGACGCGCGCGCGCACGTCATCGTGCTGGCTGCGCGCCGGATAGCCGAGCACCACGTCGACCGCCACGACGTCGCCATCGATCGCGACGTTGCGCACGCCCTTGTTGGCCGCATACGGACGGCCGGTGTTGGGGTCGACGACAGCCGCCAGCGCGGCGTCGACTTGTGCCCGGTCAATGCTCATCGAAACTCCGTGAAATCGTTTTTCCACGCGCAATCGTCAAAAAAGATCAAATTACGCAGCAAAAATCAGGAAAAGTGAAAGAATCTGTTGCACGCCATTGCGCGAATGCGCACGACGGCGCAATCTTCGCGTGCGGTATGCTATGGGGCCAAATCGGCCGCGAACCGCCTATATTGTAGAGGCTGATGCGTCGCCCTGTACGAACAGCCCCGCTGGCGAACAGGGCATGCAGCCGCCTTCGCGGCAACCGTCTACACGGGCCTGCCCGCCGTTTTCCGGGCGTCCGTGCAACGGAGCCGCACCTGATGTTTGTCGTCGTTGTCGACTCGTTCAACCAACAGAGGAATCCAAGATGAACATGAAAATCGCGACTCGCCTGTCCGTCTTCGCACTCGCCGGCGCACTGCTCGCCGGCTGCGCCACGCAGCAAGGCAACAACACGGCCGTCGGCACCGGCACGGGCGCGGCGCTGGGCGCGGGCATCGGCGCGCTGGCCGGCGGCGGCAAGGGCGCGGCGATCGGCGCGGGCGTCGGCGCGCTGGTCGGCGGCGTGACGGGTTACAACTGGCAGGCGATCAAGAACAAGCTCGCGCCGTCGGCAGCGAAGACGGGCACGCAGGTGACCGAGCAGCCGGACGGCTCGCTGAAGCTGAACGTGCCGAGCTCGGTGACGTTCGCCACCAACCAGTACGCGATCACGCCGGCATTCACGCCGCTGCTGAACGATCTGGCGACGACGCTGAACCAGAACCCGCAAGTGACGGCCTCGATCGTCGGCTACACGGACAGCACGGGCTCGGCACAGCTGAACCAGACGCTGTCGCAGAACCGCGCGCAGAGCGTCGTCAATGCGCTCGTGCAGCGCGGCGTCGCCGGCGGCCGCCTGTCGGCACAGGGCATGGGCGCGTCGAACCCGATCGCGGACAACGCGACCGAAGCCGGCCGCGCGCAGAACCGCCGCGTCGAAATCTACCTGCGCGCAGCGCAGCAGTAAGCGGCACGACGACCGGAGACGAGGCCGCGCATTCGGCGCGCGGCCGCGTGCCACAAGGCTTGCCGCGGGCTCCGTAACAAATCGAAAAAAATTTCGAACTTCTGTCGCGACCCGCGGTCTGTCTTTACGGTACGCGGCTGGCGCAGCCGGCGCGTCACCATTCTCCTCTTGTCGTTGTTGCTCCGGGGCCGTATCCGCCCCGGTTTTTTTTGCCCGGAATTTTCGTGCTGCGATGCAACATCGCAGTGCCGGGCACGGCACTTCATGGGCGCCGCACGCCGCGCCCGCCCTCGCACCGCCCCGGCCCGACTGGGCGACCCGCGCCCCTGCTAGAATCGCAGTTTCCGTCGTTTAGCCGTTCCTTCTACAGACCCTATGTCCGCAACCGACCTCGCTTCCGTGCAGGCCGCGGCGCCGCAAGGCAGCCGCCAGATCCTCGTTACGTCCGCCCTTCCCTATGCCAACGGCCAGATCCACATCGGCCATCTGGTCGAGTACATCCAGACCGACATCTGGGTGCGGACGCTGCGAATGCACGGGCACGAGGTCTACTACATCGGCGCCGACGATACGCACGGCACGCCGATCATGCTGCGCGCCGAGATGGAAGGCCTCACGCCGAAGCAGCTGATCGACCGCGTGTGGGCCGAGCACAAGCGCGACTTCGACAGCTTCGGCGTGTCGTTCGACAATTTCTATTCGACCGATTCGGACGAAAACCGCGTGCTCAGCGAGAAGATCTACGTCGCGCTGAAGGAAAACGGCCTGATCGCCGAGCGCGAGATCGAGCAGGCGTACGACCCGGTCAAGGAAATGTTCCTGCCGGACCGCTTCATCAAGGGCGAATGCCCGAAGTGCCACGCGAAGGACCAGTACGGCGACAGCTGCGAAGTGTGCGGCTCGACCTACCTGCCCACCGAGCTGCTGAATCCGTACTCGGTCGTGTCCGGCGCGACGCCGGTGCGCAAGACGTCGACGCACCACTTCTTCCGCCTGTCCGACCCGCGCTGCGAGTCGTTCCTGCGCGACTGGGTCAGCGGCCTCGCGCAGCCCGAAGCGACCAACAAGATGCGCGAATGGCTCGGCGACGCCGGCGAAGCGAAGCTCGCCGACTGGGACATCTCGCGCGACGCGCCCTACTTCGGCTTCGAAATCCCCGGCGCGCCCGGCAAGTATTTCTACGTGTGGCTCGACGCGCCGGTCGGCTACTACGCGAGCTTCAAGAACCTGTGCGAGCGCAAGGGCATCGACTTCGACGCGTGGGTCCGCCCGGGCGCGACGGCCGAGCAGTATCACTTCATCGGCAAGGACATCCTGTATTTCCACACGCTGTTCTGGCCGGCGATGCTCGAATTTTCGGGCCACCGCACGCCGACCAACGTGTTCGCGCACGGCTTCCTGACCGTCGACGGCGCGAAGATGTCGAAGTCGCGCGGCACGTTCATCACCGCGCAGAGCTACATCGACACGGGCCTGAACCCCGAGTGGCTGCGCTACTACTTCGCCGCGAAGCTGAACGCGACGATGGAAGACATCGACCTGAACCTCGACGACTTCCAGGCGCGCGTGAACAGCGATCTGGTCGGCAAGTACGTGAACATCGCGAGCCGCGCGGCCGGCTTCCTGATCAAGCGCTTCGACGGCCGCGTGCAGGACAGCGCGATGAATCATCCGCTCGTCGCGAAGCTGCGCAGCGCGATCGACTCGATCGCCGCGCACTACGAAGCCCGCGAATACAGCCGCGCGCTGCGCCAGACGATGGAGCTCGCCGACGAAGTCAACGCGTACGTCGACGGCGCGAAGCCGTGGGAACTCGCGAAGGATCCGGCCAACGCGGTCGCGCTGCACGAGACCTGCAGCGTGAGCCTCGAGGCGTTCCGCCTGCTGTCGCTCGCGCTGAAGCCGGTGATGCCGCGCGTCGCGCAGGCCGTCGAGGCGTTCTTCGGGATCGCGCCGCTCGCATGGGCCGATGCCGCGAAGCCGCTGTCGTCCGCGCAGCCGATCAACGCGTACCAGCATCTGATGACGCGCGTCGACGCGAAGCAGATCGACGCGCTGCTCGCCGCGAACCGCGGTTCGCTGCAGGCCGACGGCGCTGCTGCGGCGGCCGCTTCGGGCGCGACCGGCGCCGCCGCCGCGAAGGACGCGAAGCCGGCCAAGGCGAACGCGAAGGCCGCCGCCGCGAACGCCGCGAACGACGGCCCGATCTCGATCGACGACTTCGCGAAGATCGATCTGCGCATCGCGAAGATCGTCGCGTGCCAGGCCGTCGAAGGCTCGGACAAGCTGCTGCAGCTCACGCTCGACGTCGGCGAGGAAAAGACCCGCAACGTGTTCTCGGGCATCAAGTCGGCGTATCAGCCCGAGCAGCTCGTCGGCAAGCTGACGGTGATGGTCGCGAACCTCGCGCCGCGCAAGATGAAGTTCGGGCTGTCCGAAGGGATGGTGCTCGCCGCGTCGGCCGCCGACGAGAAGGCCGAGCCGGGCCTCTACATCCTCGAGCCGCACAGCGGCGCGAAGCCCGGCATGCGCGTGAAGTAAGCGGCCCGCCGCACCCGCCACAACGAAAAAGCCCCGCACGATGACGTGCGGGGCTTTTTTCATGGTCGCGCCACGGGCCGTGCGTGCGTGGGCTCGGTCAGCGCTGGCTGAACCAGCGGTCGAAGCGCCGCGTGTAGTTCAGATCGACGCCCTGGAACGTGCCGCCGTACGCGGACACCGACCAGAAGCGCGTCAGGTTGATGGTCGCCTTGAACGCGTTGCTGGCCGACTGCAAGCCCTGCTCGAAGCCGAGCACGAAGCGCTCGTTGATCGCCTTCGACACCTGGATCACCTGCGGATCGGTCAGGCCGACGTCGCTGCGGCCGATCGAGAATTCGTCGAGGCCGAAGGTCTGCGCGACCCGCTTGCCCGTCACGCTGCCGAGCAGCGCGAGCGCGGCCGTCATCGTGCCCTGCTGGCCGACGTTGTTGCCCTGGTCGGTGCCATGCCCGAACAGCAGCCACGACAGCTTCTCGTTGTCGGTGACGTTCGGCTCCGACACCAGTTTGACCGTCAGCGACTGGATCGTGCCGGTCACCTGCACGCCGGCCTCGACCTCCTGATTGCGCCGCATCGCGAGGATGTTCACGCCGGGGTTCGACACGGGGCCGTTGAACGTGAAGAAGCCGTTCTCGATCGCGAGCTTGCGGCCGAACGACGTATAGGTCGAACCTTCGGTCACGCGCACGTTGCCGACCGCGCGCAGCGGTACGCCCGGCGCGCTCATCACCGTGATCGTGCCGCGCAGGCCGAGATCCGCGCCGTGCCCCTTGAAGCGGAAATCGTTGCCGAGGCCGATGTCGATGTTCGCGCGCGGCGCGAGCGACGGCGCGGGCTTGTTCTCGACCTTCTGCGGCTTGGCCGCCGCGGTACCCGTCTGCACGTCGCCGCGCACCGTGCCCTCGGGGCCGACGATCACGACGTCGTCGGACAGGTGCGGCGCCGATTGCTCGGGCAGGTCGAACAGCGCGTGATCGACGACGAACTTGCCGTCGATCGACAGCGCGCCGCGCGGCCCGTCGTTCGCGACGGTCGCCTTGCCCGACAGCGACAGCTTGCGGTCCGGCGCGGCGAACAGCTCGAGCTTGTCCGCGACGATGCTCGCGGTCAGGTCGGGCGCCTCGCCGTCGAGCCGCACGCGGCCGATCGCGCGCAGCGTGCCGTCGCCGCCGTGGAACTCGACCTGCTGGAATTCGACGAGGTTCTCCGCCAGCTTGACGCGCACGATGCCGTCCTTCAGCTGCACGCCCTGATCGACCAGCGTCGCGGACAGCTCGTCGCCCGTCAGCATCCCGGACACGCTCGGCTTGACCGGCGTGCCGGCGATCGTCAGCTTCAGCGCCGCGCGCCCGCCGAGCAGGTAGCTCGGCCCGAACAGGTTGCCGGTCGCCCGCAGCGACGGGATGTCGGCGTCGATGCGGCCGGCCAGCGGGCCGTCGTCGACGACGCCGAACACGCCGTCGCGCAGCGCCACCGGCACCGTGACGTTCGCGTCGAGCGTGCCGACCCGGTTCGCCTTCGCGAGCGCCACGACGTTGAGGCGGTTGCCCGGCACGAAGTTCGCGCGCGCCGACAGATCGGTCAGCCCGAGCGATGCGATGCCGCGCCCCGTCTCGATCGTCACGTCGCCGCCGCGCCGCTTCACCTGCAGGTAGCCGGTCGAGTTCGCGCCGAGCGAGAAGTCCCAGTCGGCGTCGAGCACGACGTCGGTTCGCACCGGCGAGCGCTGCCCCGTCAGCGCCTGGCGGATCTCGAGGAAGCGCGCGACCGACGCGCCGCGCACGGCGCCGGCCGAGCGCATCTGGCCGTGATCGAACACGAACGACTTCAGGTCGATCGCGGCGCCTTCGAGCGTGAGCTGCGTGGCGCCGAGCGTCACCCGGCCGGCGCCGGCCGACACGGCGAGCGGCGCCTGCAGCGCGAGCGTCGGCGTGCCGCGGTTCGCGAGGCGCGTGACGGTGCCGTCCCAGCGCATCCCGTCGCGATTCTCGACCACGCCGCCGTTGGCCGCGACCGTCAGGTCGATCATGCGGCCGCCGGCCGCGCCCGTCGCCGATGCCTCCAGCGTGTGCTTCGCGCGCGTGCCGTTCAGGTTCGCGCGCAGCGACTTCAGCTGCAGCGAGCCGAGCGCGACGTCGGTCGCGTCGGCGGTGAACACCAGCGTGCCGTTCGCGCCGTCGCGGATGTCCGCGTGCCCATCGGCGGCGCCGATCCGGTTCGAGCCGATCACCAAGTGCTGCACCTTGTAGGCGGCCGTCACGTTCGGATGCGCGAAGCTGCCGGTCAGGTCGCCCTGCGCCTGCACGAGCCCCTGCAAGCCGAAGCCGAGCCGCTCGAGCGCCGGCGCATCGACGACGAAGCGCAGCCGGTCGCCCGGCGCGCCGAAGCTGCCGTGCAGGTCGACGTGGTTGCCGGCGATCGACAGGTTCGCGTTGCTCGGCAGGATGCGCGTCCCGGCGAGCTGCACGACACCGGCGCCGGTCAGCGGCACGCCGTCGTACAGGCTGTCGCCGAGCTTGAAGGTCGCCTTGGTCGACAACTGCGGCGCCAAGACGCCCGATGCGGTCAGCGTGCCCGACACGCGCGTTTCGCCGCGCCTGGGCCGCGCCGTCGCCGGCGCTTTCGGCTGCTTGCCGCCGCCTGCGGCCGGCGCCTGCAGCGCCGCGAGCAGCAGCGGATCGAACGCGGTCAGCGTCGCCTTCGCGTCGTAGCTCGCATGCGCGTCGTGGCGGAACACGCCGGTCAGGTCGATGCGGCCCTTGCCGGCCGTCACGCGCGCGTCGGACAGCACCGTCTGCTGCGACGTCAGCGCGACCTTCGCGCGCGCGCCCAGTGCGAGCTTCGGATCGTTCAGGTCGAAGTCGACGGTCGTCACGCCGCCGGCCAGCGTCACGCCGAGCGGGCCGCCGAGACGCATCGGCCGCAACTGGGCGACGAACGCGTTGAGGTCGAGATTCGCGGCCTTCAGATCGAAGCGGCCCTTGCCGCCCGTCAGCGTGCCGCCGCCCGTCACGCTGCCGTCGCGGATCAGCTTCAGCGCGAGGCCGTCGACGCGCTGCGCATGCGCGTCGAGCTTCACGGTCGCATGCGCGTCGACGACCGGCAGCAGGTGCTCGCCGAGCGTGCCCGGCTTCGCGTTGACGATCGACACCGGTCCCGTCACGGCGAAGCCCTTCGCGGCCGCGGCGCCCGGCGCGGCGGTGACCGGCGCGAGCTCGGCGCGCAGCGCGAGGTCGGCGGCCGGCGCGCCGGGCGCAAACGCCTGCGGATTCACGTGATCGAACGCCAGCGACGCGCGCGTGAGCGGCACCGCGCCGAACGCCGCGGCCTCGACGTGCGCGCGGCCGTTCAGCTTCATCCCGCTCGCGGACACGTCGGCGACGAGCGCTTCGAGCGAACCCGACACGTTCGCGCTCGCGTTGACCGGTTCGTCCGACAGCTTGCCGGCGTACGTCGCGGTGCCCGTCAGCGCGAACGGCTTCACGCCGTCGAGCTTGGCGCGCGCGGTCAGCGCGCCGTACGGCGTGTCGATGCCGTCGAGCGCGAGCTCGTGGTGACGGCCGTCGCTGCGGCCGTTCAGCGCGAGATGGTCGAGCTGGGTCGTCGATGCGCCTTCGTGGATCGCCAGATGATCGACGCGCAGGTCGTCGATGCGCAGCTGCAGCGGCACGCGCAGGTCCTGCGGCGTCGTGGACGGCTTCGACGGTCCCGGCACGATCCGCACGTCGACGGTGCCCGCGCGCAGATACGCGATCGACAGCCGCCACGGCGCGCGCGTCAGCGCCCAGCGGCCGTCGAGCCGGTCGATCCGCACTTCGGTGCCCGCGCCGGCCGGGCTGGTCCATGCGAAGTCGCGCAGCCGCACGCCGGTCGCGAGCGACCCGCCCTCGAGCGTGCCGGCGAGGCGCCCGCCCAGCACGCGCACCGCGCTCTGCCACGCGAGCCGCGTGCCCCGCTCGGTGGTCGCCGCGGCCAGCACGAGCGCGACCGCCAGCACGACCAGCAACACGAGCGTCGCGAGCGTCCACGCGACGACGCGCCACGCGCGGACGCGCCGCCGCGCACGCGGCGGCGGGTCGGGCTCACCGTGGGGCGCCCCCTCGGGCGAGTCCGGATCGTGAGGCGGCGGCGTGTCGTTCGGGTCCTTCGTCATGCGGTTCGTCGTGGATCGGGCTGCGAGGTCAGAAAGCGATGCCGAGCGTCAGGTACGGGCGCACGCTGCGGTTGCGCAGCCCGTATGCGACGTCGACGTTGATCGGGCCGACGGGGCTGCGCCAGCGCGCGCCGATGCCGACGCCCGGATAGAACACGCGCTCGCCCCACGCATCGGTCGCGGTGCCGATGTCGAAGAACGTCGCGGCGCCCCAGTCGTGGTTGAACCAGTGCTGGTATTCGGCGGTGCCGGTCATGAGGTACTTGGTCGGCAGCACGGAGCCGTCGACGTTGTTGCCGATGCTCTGATAGCCGTAGCCGCGCACCGAGTTCGAGCCGCCCGCGCGGAACAGCAGCGACGCCGGCACGCCGGCCGAGCTGCCGCTGGTGAACACGCCGCCGAGCTCGGCGCGGAACACGAACAGGTCGCGCCTGCCGATCGGCAGGTATTGCTGGCCGCGCGCGTAGCCGCGGATGAAGGTCTGGTCGGTCAGCACGCCCTTGATCGCGAAGCCGGCTTCCGCGTGGATCAGGTTGCCCGAACGCGGGAACAGCGGATCGTCGACGTTGCGGCGCGTCCACGACCACTGCGGCACCAGCGCGCGGCTCGTGGTCGGGCCGGCGCTGTTCTGGTCGAGCCGGTCCTGGTAGTACATCAGCGAGTACGCGTAGTCGATGAACTGGCCGGAGCGCGTGCGCTGCGCGCCGACCCGCGCGCTGTAGATCCGCGTGCCCGACACGTTGGTGTTCGTGTACGACGCGAGCACGCTGTTGGTCCATCCTTTCTGGCCGGGCGGCATCGACAGCTGGACCTGCCCGTACTGCTGGATCTGGTCGAGCCGGCCCGACACGGTGAGCGGCCACGCGGCGCCGAACGTGTCGAGGTACGTGTACGACCCCTGCACGTGCGGGCCCGTGTCCGTCGCGTAGCCGACGCCGCCGCGGATGCTGTTGTACGGAAACTCGCTGACCTTCACGTGTACGGGCGTGCGTTCGGGCTTCGACGTGTCGTCGCCGACGTCGATCGCGACGCTCGCGTAGTACGGCGTGTTCTGCAGCTGCCGCTGCAGCTCGGCGATGCGCTGCGCGTCGTAGATCTCGCCTTCCGACAGCGGATTGACGTTCGTGACGATCTTTTCCGGATAGCGGCGCACGCCGTCGACATCGAGCTTGCCGATCGTGAAGGTCGGGCCGCTGTCGAACGTGACGGCCAGCGTCGCGCGCTGCGTGCGCGGATCGACGCGCGCCTCGGACGACACGATCTTCGCGCCGAGGTAGCGGCGCGACTGCAACTGCTTGAGCGCCGCGTTCTTCGCGCCGTCCCAGTCGGACTGCGTGAACGGGTCGCCCGGTTTCAGCGAGAACGCGAAGCGCGTCGCGGCCTCCTGCTTCGGGTCTTCGGCGTCGACCGGGCCCTTGAACGTCAGGTCGACCGCCGAGACGACGGTCTGCGGCCCCGGGTCGACGGCGACGCGCACGTCGCGCTTGCCGTCGCGGCTGCGCACGTCGGTGCGCACGACCGGCGAGAAATAGCCGGCCGTCGCGGTCAGGTCGCGCACCTGCTGCGGCGTGGCCGTCACGAGGAAGTCGAATTGATCGTCGCTGATGTCGTCGCGCTTCGCGAAGCGCGCGATGTCGAGGTGCGCGCCGAGCAGCTTGCGGATCGCGCGCGGCGCGTCGATGTCGACGTCGTATTTGGCATAGGCGGGCAGCGCGAAGAATGCGGCGACGCAGCCCGCGACGGCGGCCCGCGCCGCGGCGGCGGCGCCGCGGCGCGAGCGCCGGCGCGAATCGCGGGCCGAACGTGCGGCCGCGTCGTGCGCCGTATCTGCGTGGTGGTGGTTCGCCGGACCCGCCAAATATGACCTCGCCCTCGGTTGTCGTGATTTCGTGGAAAACCCTGTATTTGACCACACGGCCGCGGCCGCGCCCGCAGCGGCGCCGCTTTGATGCTTGCACGCAACGCCGGCGGCCGGCAGCGCGGCCAGCGCGGCCAGCGCGTTCGACGTGCGATTGACACCGGCTGTTCCCCGCTATGCGGTAAAATCCCGCCATCGCGAATCCGGCGCATCGTGCGCCGCCAGAAACGGAAAGCCAAGCCATGCCGTACCAGTCCGACGTCACGCAGTTCCTGAACCAGCTCAAGCAACAGAAGCCGACGCTCGAGGAAGAGCAACGCAAGGGTCGTGCCCTGCTGTGGGACAAGCAGCCGATCGACCTCGACGAGCGCGCCGAGCAGCAGGAATCGCGCGTGAAGCAAACGTCCTACGTCTACTACCAGAACTTCTGACGACGTGAGCGCCGCCGACGAGGCCAGCGCCGCCCGCAAGGACGACGCGATCGCCGCGCCCGCGGGCGCCGATTCGACGCCCGACACCGTCGACGGTGTCGCGGCGTTCGCACGTCTGTACGGCGAGCCGCTCTTCAAGCTGCCGCAGGATCTGTACATACCGCCCGATGCGCTCGAGGTGTTCCTCGAGACCTTCGAAGGCCCGCTGGACCTGTTGCTGTACCTGATCCGCAAGCAGAACTTCAATGTGCTCGACATCCCGATGGCGCAGGTCACCGCGCAATACCTCGGTTATGTCGACCAGATCCGCACGTCGAATCTCGAGCTGGCAGCCGAATATCTGCTGATGGCCGCGATGCTGATCGAGATCAAGTCGCGGATGCTGCTGCCGGTCAAGAAGGCCGACACCGGCGAGGAAGCCGAGGATCCGCGCGCGGAGCTGGTGCGCCGGCTGCTCGAATACGAGCAGATGAAGCTCGCCGCGCAGCGCCTCGATCAACTGCCGCAGCTCGGCCGCGACTTCCTGCGCGCCGAGGTCTATATCGAGCAGAGCATCACGCCGCGCTTTCCCGACGTGAACTCGGACGACCTGCGCGCCGCGTGGGCCGACGTGCTCAAGCGCGCGAAGCTCGTCCAGCATCACAAGATCTCGCGCGAGGAGCTGTCGGTGCGCGAGCACATGAGCCTGATCCTGCGCCGGCTGCAGAATGCGCGCTTCATGGAGTTCGCCGAGCTGTTCGACACGTCGCGCGGCGTGCCGGTGGTCGTCGTGAACTTCATCGCGATGCTCGAGCTCGCGCGCGAATCGCTCGTCGAGATCACGCAGCCCGAACCGTTCGCGCCGATCTACGTGCGCCTCGCCTACCTGCCCGCCTGATTCCGGCACGGTCGCAGCGCCCGCCTCCCCTGCAATGCAGCATCGAGCGCGCTCACACCCGCGCCGCCCCGCCGCGCCATGCCCGGATAAAAAGTGAACGACCGTTCTCTTTGCGGTGCGTGCGGCGGCCAAATCCTCTACAATCCGCCGACGCCCGATGCGCCGCCCGCGCACCGGCGTGCTCCGCTTCGACCCCGACGCCGCTGCTGCGGCGCCAACGCGCGCATGCGCGAGGAACCCGCTACCCGATCATGAAAGTCATCAGCTCGATCCAGGAACTGCGCGACCAGCTGCGCGGCCAGAACCGCACGGCGTTCGTGCCGACGATGGGCAACCTGCACGAAGGTCACCTGTCGCTGATGCGCCTCGCGCGCCAGCACGGCGACCCGGTCGTGGCGAGCATCTTCGTCAACCGGCTGCAGTTCGGCCCGAACGAGGATTTCGACAAATATCCGCGCACGCTGCAGGACGATATCGAGAAGCTGCAGAACGAAAACGTCTACGTGCTGTTCGCGCCGACCGAGCGCGACATGTATCCCGAGCCGCAGGAGTATCGCGTGCTGCCGCCCGACGACCTCGGCGGCATCCTCGAAGGCGAGTTCCGGCCCGGCTTCTTCGCCGGCGTATGCACGGTCGTGACGAAGCTGATGTCGTGCGTGCAGCCGCGCGTGGCCGTGTTCGGCAAGAAGGACTACCAGCAGCTGATGATCGTGCGCCGCATGTGCCAGCAGCTGGCGCTGCCGGTCGAGATCATCGCGGCCGAGACCGTGCGCGACGAAGACGGCCTCGCGCTGTCGTCGCGCAACCGCTACCTGACGGCCGACGAACGCACCGAGGCGCCCGAGCTCGTGAAAACGCTGCAGCGCGTGCGCGAAAGCGTGCTGGGCGGCGAGCGCGACCTCGGCAAGCTCGAGCAGCACGCCCGCGCGCATCTGGCCGAACGCGGCTGGGCGCCCGACTACATCGCGATCCGCCGCCGCGCGAACCTGATCGCGCCGAGCGCCGCCGAGCTCGAGGCGGGCGAGCCGCTCGTCGTGCTCGCGGCCGCGAAACTCGGCGCGACGCGCCTCATCGACAACCTGGAAATCTGACCGGCCGCGCCGCCTGTCACGCATCACGGAGATACCATGCAGCGCCATATGCTCAAATCGAAGATCCACCGTGCGGCCGTCACGCACTGCGAGCTGCACTACGAAGGCTCGTGCGCGATCGACGAAGACCTGCTCGAAGCGGCGGGCCTGATCGAAAACGAACGGATCGACATCTGGAACATCAACAACGGCGAGCGCTTCTCGACCTACGCGATCAAGGGCGAGCGCGGCAGCGGGATGATTTCGCTGAACGGCTCGGCCGCGCGTCGCGCGCAACTCGGCGACCTCGTGATCATCGCGGCGTTCGCGATGGTCGATGAAGCCGAGCTGCAGGCCGGCTGGAAGCCCAAGCTCGTGTTCATCGACGAAGGCAACAAGATCAAGGGCCACCGCGATCACGTCCCGACACAGAGCTGGACCTGATGCGCACGGCCGCCGGCACGTCGCAGCGGCTTGCCCGAGGCGGCCGCTGCGCCGCCGAGGCACGAAGGGCCTGATCGGGCACGCTGCCGGATCAGGCCCTTCGTCATTCGGCCGAGCTTCGCTGAGCGTCACTGAACGAGCCGGCAGGCGGGTGACGCCCGCCTGCCGCCGACGCGGCAGCGGCCAGTCGACTCACGACGCGCGGGCGGCCTTCTCCGCTTTCGGCGCGCGGCGCTCGGCCCATTCGACGATCGGCCGCCACTGTTCGAGATCCTTCTCGACGCGGCTCCTGGCGACGTCCCACAGCGTCAGGCCGTGCGCGGCGATCTGCACGTAGTTCTGCGTGTCGCGCACGTAGCCGAGCACCGGCAGCCCGAGCCCTTCGACGAAACGGTGCAGCTGGTCGGACGAGCGCGTGCGCGCGTCGACCCGCATCCCGACGATCCCGACCTCGACGCTGCCCTTGCGCACGGCCTTCTCGCCGGCGAGGCGCTCCAGAAACTGCTGGGTCGCGAGAATATCAAACATGGAAGGCTGCAGCGGCACGATCACCTTGTCGGCCAGCCGCAGCGCGACGTCGAGCCGGTTGCCGTGCAGCCCGGCCGGCGTGTCGATGACCGCATATTCGAGGCCGCGCGGCGGCTTCGAAGGCGCGTCGGGGTCGAGATTCCACGCCTCGATCTGCGGCAGCCCGGCCGGCCGCAGATCGAGCCACGCATGCGCCGACTGCTGCCGGTCGAGATCGGCGAGCGCGACCCACGCGCCCTGCGCCGCGAAATAGCCGGCAAGATTGGTGGACAGCGTGCTCTTGCCGACGCCGCCCTTCGGATTCGCCACCACGATGACCGTCATGAATTCCCCCGAAAAAGCCGCGCGGCGCCCACCGTCCGGCAGGCGCCGCTCGATTGCGGATACAGGGAGCGATGATATCGGCAAACGGGGCATCACCGAAACCGGTGGAGCCGACGCGGGCGGCGCGCGGTTACGCGGTTACGCGGTTACGCGGTTACGCGGTTACGCGCTGCGCCGAGCGCGAACGCGCCGCCGCCGAGCAGCGCCTGGACGGCCAGCGTGACGGCCCAGAACGCCGGATATTCCCAACCGCCGTGCGGCGACGCGAAACTCCAGCCGTTCGGCAAATGCGCGCACACCGCGCCGAGCATGAACGGCAGCAGCACGAGCGCGGCAGTCCGTACGCGCAGGCCCGCGAGCAGCGCGAGGCCGCCGGCCAGCTCGACGGCCGTCGTCAGATACGCGAGCCAGCCGGGCAGGCCGATCGACGCGAAGAACTGCGCGGTGCCGGGCAGCGTGAAGACGAACACCTTCTGTGCGACGTGCGCGAGATACAGCACGCCGAGCGCGACACGCAGCAGCGTCGCGCCGAGATCTTGCAGACGGGTGGGGTTCATGGCGGATTCCTTCGTGAGTGGATGACGATGGATCGCACTCTATTCGAAGCTATTTCGCCGATAAATGCGCGATATGGCTTTGAATGATTCTCGGCAGGAACGAATTGACCCGCAAAAAGGGGCATGAGTGGGCCGTGGGCCGGTTATGCCTTCTGCCGCGCGACGCCGTCATCGCCGCCGCTGTCGCATCGTGCGGCGCCGCCGCACCGAACTCCCGCGCGGCCCAGCCGAACGCGGACGCACGCACCATGCGGCGCCCGCCCTCGGCCCCGTCAGCGAAATTCCGCGTACAGCGCGCGCAGGTCGAGGTGCTCGGCGAACGAATCGGCGAGCCGCTCGATCGACGCCTCGCGCAGCGCCGGGTAATCGATGCGCTCCACCCCGTCGAGCCCCGCCCATGCGAGCAGCGCCGCGCACGCAGCGGGCGTGTCGAACAGGCCGTGCACGTAGGTGGCGAGGAGCTGGCCGTCGGCGGACAGCGCGCCGTCGGCGCGGCTGCCGCCCGCTGCATCGTCCGCCGCCAGTTGCAGCGCCGGCGCCGCGAGCGCGGGGCCGCGCGTGTCGCCCATGTGGATCTCGTAGCCGCGCACGGCGGGCACGCCGGGCAGCGCCAGTTGGCCGGTCACGTTCTTCAGCGTCTTGTGCGGCAGCAGCGTCGTGTCGAAATCGAACAACCCGAGGCCCGGCACGCTGCCCGGCGCGCCTTCCAGGCCGAGCGGATCGTCGAGCGTGCGGCCGAGCATCTGCATGCCGCCGCAGATGCCGATCACCTTGCCGCCATAGCGCAGATGCCGGCGGATCACCATGTCCCAGCCCGCGTCGCGCAGCCATTGGAGATCGCGCTGCACGCTCTTCGAGCCGGGCAGGATCAGCAGATCGGCGGCCGGCACCGGGCCGCTCTTCCAGTACGTGAATTCGACCTGCGGATGCGCGCGCAGCGGATCGAAATCCGTATGGTTGCTGATGCGCGGCAGCGCCGGCACCACCACCCGCAGCACGCCCGCGCCGGCGCGCGTGGCGGCGCTGCGCGCCTGCCGCGGCAGCATGTCCTCGGCGTCGAGCAGCAGCCCGTGCAGGTACGGCAGCACGCCGAACACCGGCTTGCCCGTCTGCGCGCGCAGCCAGTCGAGCCCCGGCTCGAGCAGTCCGATGTCGCCGCGAAAGCGGTTGATCACGAAGCCGCGCACGCGCGCACGCTCGCTGTCCGACAGGCATGCGAGCGTGCCGACCAGATGCGCGAACACGCCGCCGCGGTCGATGTCGGCCACCAGCACCACCGGGCAATCGACGCGTTCGGCGAACCCCATGTTGGCGATGTCGCCGTCGCGCAGGTTGATCTCGGCCGGGCTGCCGGCGCCTTCGACGATCACCGTGTCGTAGCCGTCGCGCAGGCGCGCATACGACTCGAGCACCGCGTCGAACGCGACCGGCTTGTAGTCGTGATACGCGCGCGCATCGAGGTTCATCCGCGCGGCGCCGTGGATGATCACCTGCGCGCCGCGATCGCTGGTCGGCTTCAGCAGCACCGGGTTGAAGTCGGTATGGGGCGCCACGCCGGCCGCGAGCGCCTGCAGCGCCTGCGCGCGGCCGATCTCGCCGCCGTCGGCCGTCACCGCGCTGTTCAGCGCCATGTTCTGCGGCTTGAATGGCGCGACGCGCGCGCCCGCGCGCCGCGCGAGACGGCACAGGCCCGCGACCAGCGTGCTCTTGCCCGCGTCGGAGGTCGTGCCCTGGATCATCAACGTGCCGCGCGGCGGTTCGGGTGCGTTCATCGTGGGAATCGTGGGGATCGGGAAGAAAAATCGTGGCGACACAAAGCGGGCATTATCGCCCGCGTCGTGCTGCGCGCGCCGTTACAATCACGCGATGATTCCGCACGACCTCACCTTCGTCCTCGGCGGCGCGCGTTCGGGCAAGAGCGCGCACGCCGAGCGTCTCGCCGCCGACAGCGGCCGCCCCGTCACCTATGTCGCGACCGCGACGCCAAGCGCCGACGACGCCGAATTCGAACGCCGCATCGCCCATCACCGCGCGCGCCGGCCGGCCGACTGGGGCTTCGCCGCCGCGCCGGTCGATCTCGCCGGCACGCTCGCGCGGCTCGACGATCCGCACGCATGCGTGCTCGTCGACTGCCTGACGCTGTGGCTCACCAATCTGCTGTGCCCGCTCGACGGCGAGCCGCTCGACGACGCGCAGTACACGGCGGAGGTCGAGCGGCTCGAGCGCGCCTTGTGCGAGACGCGCGCGAAGGTGATCGTCGTCAGCAACGAAATCGGGCTCGGCGTCGTGCCGCTCGGCTCGGTCACCCGCCGCTACGTCGACGAACTCGGGCGGCTCAATCAGCGCATCGCCGCGCTCGCCACGCGCGTGACGCTGCTGGTCGCCGGGCTGCCGCTGACGATCAAGGCCGGAGCGCCGTCATGCTGATGCTGTCGCTGCCGGTCGTCGCCGTGCTCGCGGTCGCCGCCGCCTTGGTCGATCGGCTGATCGGCGAACCGGCCGGCTGGCATCCGCTCGTGGCGTTCGGCCGGCTCGCCGCGCGCATCGAGGCCGCGCTGAACACGGGCCGGCGCGGCCGCATCGTCGGCGTCGCCGCGTGGGGCGCGGCCGTGCTGCCGCCGGTGGCCGTCGCCGCGTGGCTCGCGAGCGTGCTGCCGTGGCCGCTCGCGGCCGCGCTGCACGTCGCGCTGCTGTGGTTCGCGCTCGGCGCGAAGAGCCTCGGCGAGCACGTCGCGCCGATCGCCGCCGCGTTGCTGCGGCACGATCTCGCCGCCGCGCGCGCGCTGACCGCTCGCATCGTCTCGCGCGACACGAGCGACGCCGACGAAGGCGCGCTGTCGCGCGCGGCCGTCGAATCGGCGCTGGAGAACGGCAACGACGCGATCTTCGGCGCGCTGTTCTGGTTCATCGTCGCGGGCGGCCCCGGCGCGCTGCTGTTCCGGCTCGCGAACACGCTCGACGCGATGTGGGGCTATCGCACGCCGCGCTTCCTGACCTTCGGCTGGGCCGCCGCGCGCATCGACGATGCGCTGAACTGGATTCCCGCACGACTGACGGCGGCGAGCTATGCGCTGCTCGGCGACACGGCCGCCGCATGGCGCTGCTGGCGCACGCAGGCGCGCCACTGGGACAGCCCCAACGCGGGGCCCGTGATGGCTGCCGGCGCCGGCAGCCTGAACGTGCGGCTCGGCGGCCCGGCCGTCTATCACGGCGCGCTCGAGGAGCGCCCGACGCTCGGCACCGGCGCGCCGGCGTCGGCCATCCACGTCGCGGCCGCGCTGTCGCTCGTCACGCGTACGCTCGCCCTGTGGCTCGCGCTGCTGGTCGCGAGCGGCGCGCTCATCCTCGCTACCCATCATGTCTGACG
This sequence comes from Burkholderia sp. WP42, assembly GCF_000745665.1. Taxonomy (NCBI): domain Bacteria; kingdom Pseudomonadati; phylum Pseudomonadota; class Betaproteobacteria; order Burkholderiales; family Burkholderiaceae; genus Burkholderia; species Burkholderia sp. WP42. Next base: position 69,400 of record NZ_JQJT01000006.1, read on the forward strand.
CACGTATCACGCACGGCGGCAACCTGCACGAAGCCGCGCGTCGCCATCGCATTCCGTACGACGGGTGGCTCGATCTGTCGACCGGCATCAATCCGGTCGGCTATCCGGTGCCGCCGGTGCCCGCCGACGCATGGCGCCGCCTGCCCGACGACGGCGACGCGCTCGCCGCGCGCGCGGCCGCTTACTATCACGCGCCCGACGCCGCGCACGTGCTGCCGGTCGCCGGCAGCCAGGCGGCGATCCGCGCGCTGCCCGCGCTGTTGCCGCCCGGCGACGCCGCCGTCGCGGCGCTCGCCTACGGCGAATATGCGCCAGCGTTCTCGCGTCACGGCCATCGCGTCGTCGCGCTCGACATCGAGGCCGACCGCCTGCCCGCGACGCTGCTGCACACGATCGTCGGGAACCCGAACAATCCGACCGCCGACGCGGTGCCGGTCGAGCGACTGCTGGGCTGGCATGCGCAGCTGTCGGCGCGCGGCGGCACGCTGATCGTCGACGAGGCGTTCGCCGATACGGGCGCGACGCCGTCGCTCGCCGCGCACGTCGATCGCCCCGGCCTCGTCGTGCTGCGCTCGGTCGGCAAGTTCTTCGGGCTCGCCGGGATCCGCGCGGGCTTCGTGCTCGCGCAGCCGGAACGGATCGCCGCGCTCGGCGACATGCTCGGCGCGTGGACCGTCAGCGGCCCCGCCCGTCACGCGGTCACGGCCGCCTTCGCCGATCGCGCCTGGCAGGCCGCCGCGCGCGCGCGGCTCACGGCCGACGGCGAACGACTCGCCGCGCTGCTGCGCGCACACGGCTTCGCGGTGCGCGCGACGCCGCTGTTCAGCTGGACCGACGATCCGCGCGCGGCCGCCTTGCACGAGGCGCTGGCCGCGCAAGGCATCTGGACCCGGTACTTTGCCGCGCATCCGAGCGTGCGCGTCGGCCTGCCGGGCAACGACGCGCAATGGCAGCGCCTCGCGCATGCGCTCGCGCAGTGCGTGCCGACGCTGCACCGGGTGTCCGCGTGAACGCCGCCGTGTGGCGCGTCCCAGTCGCGCTCGCGGCGATCGTTGCGTTCGCACCGATCGCGCGCGCCGACGTCACGGCCCGCGACGACGCCGGCAATACCGTCACGCTGCCGGCGCCCGCGCAACGCGTGATCAGCCTCGCGCCGCACGCGACCGAACTGATCTACGCGGCCGGCGGCGGCGCGAAGCTGGTCGGCACCGTGACGTACAGCGACTATCCGCCCGCCGCGCGCGCGGTGCCGCGCGTCGGCGACAACAAGGCGCTCGACCTCGAACGGATCGCCGCGCTCAAACCCGACCTGATCGTCGTCTGGCGGCACGGCAACGCCGAGCGGCAGACCGATGCGCTGCGTGCGTTGCACATTCCGCTGTTCTTCAGCGAGCCGAAGCATCTCGACGACGTCGCGACGTCGCTGCGCCGGCTCGGCACGCTGCTGGGCACCAACGCTGCCGCCGATGCGGCCGCGGCCGCGTACTCACGCGACATCGCGGCGCTGCGCGCACGCTACGCGGCGCGCCCGGCCGTCACGATGTTCTTTCAGGTATGGGACCGGCCGCTGACCACGCTCAACGGCGCGCACTTGTTCAACGACGTCATTGCGCTGTGCGGCGGCCGCAACGTGTTCGCCGCGCTCGAGCCGCTCGCGCCGACCGTCACCGACGAGGCCGTGCTCGCCGCGAATCCGGAAGCGATCGTGACGACGAGCGCCGGCGCGACGCGCTCGGACGCGCCGCTGCCGAGCCTCGCGCGCTGGCGTGCCTGGCCCGCGCTGACGGCCGTTGCACGCAACAACCTGTTCGCGATCGACGGCGATCTGCTGACGCGGCCGTCGCCGCGGATCGCGCAGGGCGCGGCCGCGCTGTGCGCGGATCTCGACGCGGCGCGCGCACGGCGGCCCGCGCATTGAGGGCGGCGCGCGATCGCCCGCCGGTCCAAGATCGGCACGCGGCGTCTACGCGTCCCAGTGGACGATCTCCCACGCACGGGCCGCATCGATCATCCGCAGCCACACGACCCCGCCCGTCGGCACCGGTCGCGCGAGCAGCGTGTCGAGCGGCACGCGCAACGCGTACGCGGCGAACGCGCGAATCACGCCCGCGTGCGTGAGCGCCCATTGCGCGGCGCCCGCCTGCTCGACAGCAGCAGCCACCTGCGCGACGCGCGCGGCGAACTGCGCGACGCTCTCGCCGCCGTGCGCGCATGCATGCAGCAGATCGGCCGCCCACGCATCGAGCGCGGCGCGGTCGATGTCGTCCCAACGCTGCAGCTCCCACGCGCCGAAGTCCATCTCCTGCCAGCGCGGATCAGCTCGTAACGGCGCGTCGAATACGTGTGCGAGCCGTTCGGCGACCGACGCGCAGCGCGCGAGCGGGCTCGTCCAGATCTGCTCCGGCAACGGCGCGTCCAGCGCCGCGAGACGCGCACGCACCGCCTGCGCACCGGCGTCCGCCGATTCCGCGAGCGGCACGTCGCTGCGCCCGTAGCAGACACCGCGCTCGACGCCGACGGCCGGATGGCGAATCAGGACGACGTCCATCCGAGCACCACGAGATAGATCGCCAGTTCGTTCAGCTGCTGCGCGAAGCCGAGGCAGTCGCCCGTATAACCGCCGATCCGCTTCACGAAGTAGCGCGCGGCCCACGCGCGCACGAGCGCCAGCGCGATGAACGCCGCGACGCCCGCGCGCCAGTCCGGCCAGAACAGCCACGGCAGCCCGAACACCGCGGCGGCGGCGGCCGCGCGCGCGCTCATGCGTTGCGCGACGGGCTTCGCCTTGCCTTCCGGGCGGACGTAGTCGAGCGACATCAGCAGGCTCACCGCCGCCGCGCGGCTGGCCGCATGCGCGGCGATCATCGTCCATGCCGCGCGCAGCGGCGGCATGGCGGCCAGCGCCTGCCATTTCAGGCCGAGCGCGATCACGAGCGCCGCCGCGCCGAACGTGCCGATCCGCGAATCGTGCATGATCCGCAGCACGTCGTCGCGCGTGTAGCCGCCGCCGAACGCATCACAGCTGTCGGCCAGCCCGTCCTCGTGGAACGCGCCGGTCGCGAGCAAGGTCGCGGCCATCGACAGCCCGACCGCGATCGCCGCGGGCAGCACGCGCAGCGCGGCCAGATAGACCAGCGCGCCCCATGCGCCGACGCATGCGCCGACCAGCGGGAAGTAGCGCGCCGCCTGATCGAGATCGCCGGCCGCGTAGCCGATCGCGCGCGGCACCGGCACGCGCGTGAAATAGCCGAGCGCGACGAAGAAGTAGCGCAGTTCCGCGCGCATGCCGCGTGCGCGCTCACGCATCACGATCGTCGACGCCTGCGGATTCGAAGCTCGCCATCTCGGTCAGGAACGCGGCGGCCGCGCGCACCAGCGGCAGCGCGAGCGCGGCGCCCGTGCCCTCGCCGAGCCGCAGGTCGAGCGCGAGCAGCGGCTTCGCGCCGAAATGCTCGAGCATGCGCCGATGCCCGGCTTCGTGCGACGCGTGCGAGAACACGCAGTAGTCGCGCACGCCGGGCGCGATGCGTTCCGCGACGAGCAACGCGGACGTCGCGATGAACCCGTCGACGAGAATCGTCATCCGCTCGCTCGCGGCGGCCAGATACGCGCCGGTCATCATCGCGATTTCGAAGCCGCCGAACGTGGCGAGCACGTCGAGCGGCGCGATCGCATGCGTATGCCGCGCGAGCGCGCGGCCGAGCACCGCGCGCTTGTGGGCGAGCCCCTGGTCGTCGAGGCCGGTGCCGCGCCCGACGCACGCGTCGATCGGCACGTCGAGCAGGCGGCTCATCAGGCACGCGGCCGACGACGTGTTCGCGATCCCCATCTCGCCGAAGCCGATCACGTTCGTGCCGAGCGCTGCGTGCTGGCGGACCCGCGTGGCACCGGCGGCGAGCGCCGCGTTCGCTTCGTCGAGCGTCATCGCGGGCTCGAGCGCGAAGTTGCGCGTGCCGCGCGCGATCGGCAGCGACACGAGCCGCTCCGACGCCGGCAGCGGCGACGCGACGCCGGCGTCGACGATCTCCAGCACGCTCTGCGCGACGCCCGCGAACGCGTTGATCGCGGCGCCGCCGGCCAGGAAGTTCGCGACCATCTGCGCGGTGACCGATTGCGGATACGGGCTCACGCCCTCGGCCGCGATCCCGTGGTCGGCGGCGAAGACGATCGTCACCGGACGCTGCACCTGCGGCCGCTCGGTGCGCTGGATCAGCGCGAGCTGCAACGCGAGCGCCTCGAGCTGGCCGAGACTGCCGGGCGGCTTGGTCTTGTGATCGATCACATGCTGCAGGCGCTCGCGCAGCGTAGCGTCGAGCGGCGCGAGCGCGGGCGGGAAGTCGGTCGGGTTCGTCATCGGGAAAGTGCCTCGTTGGCGCGGCCGGTGCCGCGTGCGAAAGAAGGAAGGTGGATCATCGTCGCTCGGGCCAGGCCGGCAGCAGCGCGTCGCGGCCGCTCTCGCGAATCAGCACGAGCGGATAGCCGAACGCATCGCTCGCGCGCGCAGGCGTCAGCACGTCGTGCACGCGGCCCGCCCACGCATGGCCGCGGCCGTCGAGCAACAGCGCGTGAGTCGCGAAGCGGCGCGCGAGATTCAGGTCGTGACACGAAAACAGCACCGTGCGCGGGCCTGCGTCGACCCACGCGGTGAGCGCGGTCAGCGCGTCGATCTGGTGATGCAGGTCGAGATGCGCGAGCGGTTCGTCGAGCAGCAGCAGCGGCGCGTCCTGACACAGCGTCGCAGCCAGCGCGACGCGCTGCCGCTCGCCGCCCGACAGCGACAGTACGTCGCGCGAGGCGAGCGCGGCGAGCCCGAACGTCGCGAGCGCATCGCGCGCCGCGGCGCGGTCGCCGTCGCGCTCCCATCCCCAGCCGCCCAGATAGGGGAAACGGTTCAGCAAAACCGTATCGAACACCGTCGCGCTGAACGCGTCGTGCAGTTGCTGCGGCATCAGCGCGCGGCGGCGTGCGAGTTGCTCGGGCTGCCATGCCGCGAGCGGCCGGCCGTCGTACTCGACGTGCCCGCCGGCCGGCTGCTGCAAACCCGCGAGCGTCGCGAGCAGCGTCGTCTTGCCGGCGCCGTTCGGCCCGGCGACGCACCAGATCTCGCCCGGCCGGAACGCCTGCGTGAAGCCGTCGAGCAGCGTCCGCTCGCCGGCCTCGAGCGTGAGCGCGAGCGCCGTGCAATCCGCGTCGGCAGCGTGCGTCATCGCGGCGGCCTCCTCAGCAGCATCCACAGGAACACCGGGACGCCGATCAATGCGGTCATCACGCCGACCGGCAATTGCGCGGGCGCGATCGCGGTGCGCGCGAGCAGGTCGGCCGCCATCACGCCGCCGCCGCCCGCGAGCATCGCGGCCGGCAGCAGCATGCGCTGGTCGTTGCCGAACGCGAGCCGCAGCGCATGCGGTACGACGAGGCCGACGAAGCCGATCGTGCCGGCCGTCGTCACCGCGGCCGCGGCGGCCAGCGACGCGACCAGGTAAATGCGCACGCGCACGCGCGCGACCGGCACGCCGAGCGCCAGCGCGGTCGCGTCGCCGCGCAACATCACGTTCAGCTGCGGCGCGGCCGGCAGCGCCGCCGCGGCGGCGAGCAGCAACGCGCCCCATGCGAACCACGGCGCGCTCACGCCGCTCAGGTCGCCGGTCAGCCAGAAGATGATGCCGCGCAGCCGCGCGTCGGGCGCGAGCGACAGCAGCAGCGTGACGAGCGCGCCCCACCCGGCCGCAATCACGACGCCGGTAAGGAGCAGCCGCGGCGATGCATCGCGCGAGTCGCCGCGCCGCAATTCGCGGCGCGCCAGGCCGAGCACGAGCGTGACCGACACGAGCGCGCCCGCGAACGCGCATGCATCGACGAGCCACCACGCGGCGCCGGCGATCATCGCGACGAGCGCGAAGCCGGCCGCGCCGCCTGACACGCCGAGCACGTACGGTTCCGCGAGCGGGTTGCGCAGCAGCACCTGCAGCAGCGCGCCGGCCAGCGCGAGCAGCGCGCCGCACGCGAAACCCGCGAGCGCGCGCGGCAAGCGCAACGTGCGCACGATGTCGGCGAACAGCGCGTCGCCGCCGTGCGACACGAGCGATGCGAGCGCCTGCCACGGCGACATCGGCACACTGCCGATCGACAGCGACGCGACGAACAGCAGCGCCACCACGCCGGCGAGCGTGGTCCAGATCGCGACGGCACGCGCGGCATTCATGCGCCGCATCCGACGAGGGTCGAGCAGCGGCACACGCGCGTGGCGCTGCGGTGAGACGAACGCATGACGGAGATTGCGTTGCGCCGAGGCGAACGCCGAACGGACGTCGCGCTGCGACGTGTCGAACCGATGTGCAGGTTGCCGGCCCCCGTACGGCGAGTTGCTGCGCCGCACTTCGGCGACGCCGGCCCGTGACGGTCGAGATCCATCGAACGGCCGGTCCGCGCGCACGGCGTCGCGCGCACGCTCGCGCCTCGCGCGCTTGCCGGTCGTGCGGCATCGCGCTCGCGTGCGAGGCCGCCGCACTCGCCGAACTCGCCGAGCCCGGCGCAGCCGCACTGGCCGCACGCAACGTGACGGCGGCACACGGCACGCGGCGGCATGCGCAGCGTCGTGCGAATGATTGGGGTCGGCATCGAAGACAGTTCCCGTGAAGCGCTGCGCACCCTGCTTCCCCGCAGCGCGCGCGTCATGAAGCCCGACGGGCTCCTCGTCTCGGCCGGTATCCGGGCTGACGGCGTGCCGGCTCGCCTTCCCGCGCGCATCGCGCGCAGTGGCCCGCGCCCGCATGCGCAAGCTGCATGCGAAACGCGCCCGAGCCGGCCTGCGTCGTACGACGCGGCCGCTTACCGTTGCGGGGGCAGCGCAGGTTGGCGAGCTCCTGGCGAAGCGCCCGCCCTGCTTCCCGTTTAACCGCGCGACGCACGCGCGAGCACCGAGGCCGCGCCAGTTTAGGAGCGGGCCGCGCGAGCGTCAAGAAAGCGTCGGCACGCACGCGGCGCATGCGTCGGATGCGCATATTCGCGGCAAGAAGCCGGGGTGTTACGACTGGAAACGTTACAGATGTCGGAAAGCGGGGTATTCCGCGCTAAAATGCTGGGTCTTTAGAGGACGCAGCAGATGCTCAACGAACTCGAAACCTTATCTCAAAATATTGGCCGTCTGATTTCGCTGAACAAGCGCTATCACTCGGAACGGCTCGCGCTCGAGGAGCAGGTCACGCAATTGCGCGCGGACGCGGACACGGTCCGTGCGGAACTCGCGCAGCTGCGCGAAGAACGCAATGCGCTTGCGGCCGAGCGCGACACGCTGTCGGCAAAGATCGACGACGCCCAGGTCAAACTGAACGCGATCCTCGAGAAGCTGCCGCGCACGAAGAGCGTGGAGCAAGCCGACAACCAGCTCGACCTGCTGGACGGGCAGGCGCGCCCCGATAGCGACGACGCGGCCAGCCACGGAGAACATGCATGAGCACCAAGCAGATCGAAGTCTCGATTCTCGGTCAGCCGTATCGGCTCGCTTGTTCGGCCGAGACCGAAGCGGCGCTGCTCGAGGCCGTCGCGCGCGTCGATGCCGAAATGTCGAAGATCCGCGCGAACAGCTCGGTGCGCGGCACCGATCGCATCGCGGTGATGGCCGCGCTGTCGCTCGCGTCCGAATTGCTGCGGCTGCAAACGAGCGTGCGGCACGGTGAAGCATTTCCGGCCGAGGAAATCCGTCGTACAATGCACCAGATGAACGAACAGCTCGGCGCTGTGCTCGCACAGCACGAGACGCAGTAACAAGCGCAGTAACGTTTGATTGTTGTGTCGATTCCCCTTGATCTCGGCGATCAACGGTGTTCAAATTGGCGCAACGAAACACAGTTTAGTCAGCTTCCCTGCCTGGTTCGCCAAGGTCATATATTCCTTGAACCAATGCCATGTGCACGGTTGCGGAAATTTGTAGCACGGGCGCGCGCGTCACTCTGTCTGATGTACCCGATGTGCTGCTAACTGCGACCAATTCTGAACCCCAGGTTCAGGATGCCGGCCTAGCGGCCAAGGCGGGGGCCTATTCAACGGCATCGGGCTTGTCCCGATGCCGTTTCCTTTTGCAACAGCCCTTTCTGCGTCGATCACGATCCATGCAATACTGGCTGATGAAGTCCGAACCGGACGAAGCAAGCATCGACGATCTCGCACACGCACCGCAGCGCTCGCTGCCATGGACCGGCGTGCGCAACTATCAGGCGCGCAACTTCATGCGCGACACGATGAAGATCGGCGACGGCGTGCTGTTCTATCACTCGAGTTGCCCCGAACCGGGCATCGCGGGCCTCGCCGAAGTTGCATCGGCGCCCTACCCCGACCCGACCCAGTTCGATCCGAAGAGCCCGTATTACGACCCGAAGTCGACGCACGAAACGCCGCGCTGGCTGCTCGTCGACGTGCGCTTCGTGAAGAAGTCGGCGCTCGTGCCGCTCGCCGCGCTGCGCGAACACGACGAGCTCGCCGACATGCGCGTGCTCGCGCGCGGCAACCGGCTGTCGATCACGCCGGTCACGCGCGCCGAATGGCGCTTCATCACCGAAAGGCTGATGAAGTAGTCGCGCATCGAAGGTCAAATCCGGTCAGAACGCGCGGCCGTCGAGGAACTCGCGGCGCGCTTGCGCAGCCTAAGCAACGGCCGTCGCCCGAACGGGCCGACGGCCGTTTTTTCGTCGCGCGGTACGCCCGCGTCGCGCACGCGCGATCCGCATGCGCGCTCTCGCACAAGGAGTCCAACAATGACCAAGAAATCCGCTCTCGCGCTGTCGCTCGCGCTCGCCGCCGCCGTGCCCGTCGCGCTGACGCTCGCGTCGCCGGCCGCGCACGCACAAACCGCCAACCCGCATTTTCCGGAGCCGGCCGGCGTGCTGTCGCTGTCGTCGCAGGCGAGCGCCGACGTGCCGCAAGACATCATCCACATCACGCTGTTCTACGAACAGCAGGCCAAGGACGCCGGTAGCCTGACGGCTACGCTGAACCAGCGCGCCGACGCCGCGCTCGCGCAGGCGAAGGGCGTGTCGGGCGTCACCGCGCATACCGGTGCGTTCTCCGTCTATCCGAGCACCGATCGCGACGGCAAGATTTCCGCATGGCGCGGCCGCACGGAAGTCGTGCTCGAGTCGCGCGACTTCGCGGCCGCGTCGAAGCTCGCGGGCCAGCTGTCGAACCAGATGCAGATCGCGAACGTCGAATTCTCGCTGTCGCCCGAAGCGCAGCGCGCGGCCGAGCAGAAGCTGACGACCGAAGCGATCAAGTCGTTCCGCACACGCGCGGACGAAGCCGCGAAGGCGTTCGGCTACAGCAGCTACTCGATCCGCGACGTGAACGTCGGCGGCAGCCGCAACGTGCAGCCGTATCCGCGCATGATGGCGATGGCCGCGGCGCCGATGGACAACGCGAAGATGAGCGCGCCGATTTCCGTCGAAGGCGGCAAGGCCACCGTGTCGGTCACGGTCAACGGTTCGGTGCAGATGAAGTAAGCACGAAGCAACGCGCGGCGCGCAACGCCGCGCAGATGCGAAAACGCCGGCCCTCGGGCCGGCGTTTTTCGTTCGAGCATCTGCATTGCGACGAGCACGTGTGGCGAACCCGTCGGCGTGGCGTCACGCGGCATGCATGTCACGCAGCCGCATTCGCTCCACGGCGACGATACGCCCACACCAGCATCGCGATGCCGGCGACGATCATCGGCAGCGACAGCCATTGCCCCATCGACAGGCCGAGCGCGAGCAGGCCGAGGAAATCGTCGGGCTCGCGGGCGAACTCGACGGTGAAGCGCGCGAGGCCGTAACCGATCAGGAACAGCGCCGACACCGCCCCCATCGGCCGTGGCTTGCGCGAGAAGAAGAACAGCACGAAGAACAGCACGACGCCTTCGAGCGCGATTTCATAGAGCTGCGAAGGATGGCGCGGCAGCATCTGGTACTGCATGAACACGTCGGCGAGATGCCACTTCTCGACGAGCGCCGGGTGCTTCGGCAGCCATGCGGCGTCGTCGCGCATCGCGCCCGGGAACAGCATCGCCCACGGCGCGCTCGGATCGGTCACGCGGCCCCACAGCTCGCCGTTGATGAAGTTGCCGAGCCGCCCGGCCGCAAGCCCGGTCGGCACCATCGGCGCGACGAAGTCGGTCACTTGCAGCCAGTGCCGCTTGCGCTGCCATGCGAACAGGATCATCGCGAGCGTCACGCCGAGAAAGCCGCCGTGAAACGACATCCCGCCTTCCCATACCTTGAATATGTCGAGCGGGTGCGACAGGTAGAAGTCGGCCTTGTAGAACAGCACGTAGCCGAGCCGGCCGCCGAGCACGGTGCCGAGCACGCCGTAGAACATCATGTCGTCGATGTCCTTCGCGGTCCAGCCCTGCGCCGCGACGTGCGGCAGCTTCAGGCGGACCCGGCCGACGACGATCGCCGCGATGAAGCCGACGAGATACATGAGGCCGTACCAGCGCACGGCCAGCGGGCCGAGATGGATCGCTACGGGGTCGAAATTCGGGTGAATGATCATGAGTTCGCGATGAAGTTTTCGAATGCGGTACGGCTCGCACAGGGCACGCACCGCGCGTTGGACGGCGCCGACGCGCCATCGTTCGCATCGCGCGGCGACTCCGTGCACGCGTGACATCGACGAAGCGGGCGAGCACCGCGCCGACGTCACCGGCGCACCACACGAGCCGCGCGTCGACGACCGGCGCGTCGAGCACGCCGGTGCGCCGCAGGTTACGCAGCGACTGCGGCATCCGTGCGACATCCAGGCCGGCCGACACGAGGCTGACGATCGTCTGCATCTGAATCGCCTGCGGGTCGATCGGCGGGTTTGCCCGGCTGCACCGTAGCAGGCCGTAATGATGTCATAAAAGCCGGGTGCCAAACGAAGCCGGGAGATCACGCGTCGCGACGCGGCGAGGTCGGTCGAGCGCACTGGCCCTTCGGCTTCGGCTTCGTCAGCGCCGGCGGCAGGCGCCGCGCCCACCGACCTCGCCATCACGGCCACCTCGCCCGCCATACCGCAGCGCGACAACCGTCACGATACAGCGCACCGTACCTGCGACCGCGTAGCGCGCCCCGACTCGGGAAACGCGCAAAACGCGCGTTCCCTTTGCTCTTATAATGCGCGGACCGTGAAGCCGGCCGTTCGCGCCGGCGGAGGACTGCATGAAACAGACGATATCCGCCGCGCTGCTCGCGGCGCTGTTGGCGGCCGGCGCAGCGGCGGCGCACGCCGAGCCGGCCGGCGACGGGCTCGCACTCGCGCAACGCAAGAACTGCATGGCGTGCCACGCGGTCAACAAGCCACTGATGGGTCCGTCATTCCGCGACATCGCCGGCAAGTACGCGGCGCGCGCCGATGCGGCCGACTACCTCGCGCAGTCGATCGTGAAGGGCAGCGTCGGTGTGTGGAGCGGCGTGCCGATGCCCGCCAATACGCAGCTCACGAGCGCCGAAGCGCACACGCTCGCGCAATGGGTGCTGTCGCTGCGTTAACGCAATTCCGGGCACAACCCGGCGCGCGCGGCGGCGTCGTGCGACGCGGGCCGCTCCGGCACGCCGCCGCGCAGCAGGCCGCGCGCGTCATCCTAGCCGCGCAGCGCGTTACCCGAAACGACTACACACGCCGCGTGCCGGCCTCTCAGCCCGAATGACCGGCGCGGCGACGATCGATCTCTTCGTCGACCGCGTCACGCACCCATTCCATCACTTCGGTTTCCAACGCAAGCGCGACTTCGCGCGTGATCTGGCCGACCAGCCAGGCCGTGTGGTCGTGCAGCGCGTCGCGACAGCGCGCCTCGATCGCGTCGCGCCCGGCACCGGTCAAATAGTTCGTGAGCCGGTTGCGCAAACGCTCGGCGATATGCTGCGCGTCCTCGGGCGTCAGCGCCGCCGCGGCGGCGGGCGCGCCCAGCGGCGGCGGCGACGCGTCGGCCGGTCGATCCGCGAGCGCCGCGGCAGCGGCCGCAGCCGGCACGAGTGCCTGCGGCAGTGTCGCGTCGTCGAGCGGCGCCGCGGCGAGCTCGGGCTGCGACGGCGCATCGTCCGCCAGGACCGAGCGCAGCGGCGCCGGCGTGGCGGCCGCTTCCTCGGCCACCACGTGCCCGGCCGCGGCCGGTTGCGCCGGCGCATCGCTGTCGCCGGGCAGCTCGACGGTCGGCAGATACGGCGTCGGCACCGGCTCGACGATCACCGCCTCGGCGCCCGCCGTGTCGTGATCGAGCGCGTCGAACGCTGCCGTTCGGCCGCGCGCAATCGTGTCGTTCAGCACCGGAATGTCGGCATCGTCGCGCGATCGTGCGTCGCCCACTGACGGCGCGGCCGGCACCGGCTTGCCGGGCACCAGCACGTCGGTCAGCGTCGGGATCGAGAATGGTTCGGCTTGTGTCACGGGAACGCTCCGTCGCCGGTTTCGGCTAGCTGCCCTGCTTGTAATTGTTCAGCGCGTATCCGCGATCGCGGTAGAAGCGGTAGCGGTCGCGGCCCGCAGCCAGCTCGTCGGGCGCGTTGCCGACCACTTCGAGCAGGCGCTCGAAGCGCGCGAACTGCGCGGGCACCGTCGCGCCGAGGTTCAGCAGCACCTGATGATGCGGCGCCTGGTCGAGATCGGCGGTGAGCAGAATCGGCGTGGCGGCCGCGTGCGGGCTGTCCACGCTGCAGTGCGGGATGAAGTCGAGCGGCGAAAAGGTCCACAACCGCTCGTCGAGCGCGCGCAGGCGCGCGGCTTCGGCGAGCACGACGACCGGCTGCCCGGCCTGATAGGCCTTGCGCAGCAGCCGGCATGCATACGCGAGCGAATCGCCGACGTTCGAATGGAAATCGATTCGCGTCATTGCCCGCTCGCCCGCATCGTCGTGTGACCGGCCATCACTGCCCGGCGCGGTCGATCAGGAATTGCGCGAGCAACGGCACCGGACGGCCCGTCGCGCCCTTCGCCGCGCCGCTCTTCCATGCGGTGCCGGCGATGTCCAGGTGCGCCCACGGGTAGCTTTCGGTGAAGCGCGACAGGAAGCACGCCGCCGTCACGGCGCCGGCCGGCCGGCCGCCGATGTTCGCGATATCGGCGAAATTCGACTTCAGCTGATCCTGGTACTCGTCGTCGAGCGGCATGCGCCACGCCGCATCGTTCGCTTCGCGCGATGCGTCGAGCAGTTCGCCCGCGAGCGCATCGTCCTTCGAGAACAGGCCGCTGTTGTGGCCGCCGAGCGCGATCACGCACGCGCCCGTGAGGGTCGCCACGTCGATCACCGCGGCCGGCTTGAAGCGCTCCGCATAGGTGAGCGCGTCGCACAGGATCAGACGGCCTTCGGCGTCGGTGTTCAGCACTTCGATCGTCAGGCCCTTCATGCTCGTGACGATGTCGCCCGGCTTCGTCGCGTTGCCGCCCGGCATGTTCTCGCAGGTCGGCACGATCGCGACGACGTTGATCTTCAGGCCCATTTCGGCGACCGCACGCATCGTGCCGAGCACCGAACCGGCGCCGCACATGTCGTACTTCATCTCGTCCATGCCTTCGCCCGGCTTCAGCGAGATGCCGCCGGTGTCGAACGTGATGCCCTTGCCCACCAGCACGACCGGCGCGGCCTTCGCCGCGGCGCCCTGGTAGTGCAGCACGATGAACTGCGGCGGCTCGACGGATGCGCGCGCGACCGACAGGAACGAGCCCATCTTCAGCGCCTGGATCTGCTTGAGCCCGAGCACCTCGGCCTTCAGGCCCCAATCCTTCGCGAGCTTCTTCGCGGTGTTGCCGAGATAGGTCGGCGTGCACACGTTGCCCGGCAGATTGCCCAGATCGCGCGTGAGGTCCATCCCGTTGGCCAGCGCGACGGCCTGCTTCGCCGCGAGCTTCGCCGCCTTTTCGTCGGACGGATCGACGCTGAACACGACGCGCTTGAGCGCGTGCGACGCCGGCTCCGGCTTGCTCTTCATCTGCGTGAAGCGGTACGTTTCGTTGCGCAGCGCGAGAATCGCGGCGCGCACGCCCCAGTCGGAGCCGCGCTCGTCGACCGGCAGCTGCGCGAGCGTGAACGTGACCTGCCCGACCTTGGTCGCCAGCAGCGCGCGCCATGCGGCCGTAGCCGCATCGTTATAGGCTTTCTGATTGAAAGCATCCTGCTTGCCGAGACCGACCAGCAGCACGCGCGATGCGCCGATCCCCGAGACCTCCGGCAGGAACAGCGTCTTGCCGCGCTTGCCGTCCATGTCGCCGGCCTTCACCACGCGCGAGATCAGCCCCTTGGTGGCCGTATCGATGTCGAGCGCCGCGCCCGAAAGAGTTTGCGCCTCGAAGATGCCGAGTACGATGCAATCGGACTTCCCGGTCAGGAACCCCTTGGCCTCGCCTTTGCTCCAATCACAGCCTTTTATGCTAAAGTCCATCGCGCTTGTCCTCGGATAAAATCTGGGCTAAGGATGAAAGCCGCAATTATCCGCTATTTTTCCCGTGGCGGCGCGAGCGCTCCACCACGCGTGCGCAGCCTCCCGCCCTCTTCTCATCAAGAATGATCTTCGAACGCTCCCTCCAGCGCGAGCTTGCGTATACGGCTGGCGCCGTGTTCATGGTGCTGCTCACGATCATGCTCACGACGATGATGATCCGCATCGTCGGCTACGCCGCGTCCGGCGAAATCGATCCGCGGGACGTGCTCGTGCTGATCGGCCTGACCGTGATCGGCTATCTCGCGGTGATGCTCGTCGTCACGCTGTTCGTGTCGATCCTGTTCGTGCTGACCCGGTGGTACCGGGACTCCGAAATGGTCGTCTGGCTCGCGTCGGGCGTCAGCCTCACGCGCCTGATCAAGCCGATCGGCGTGTTCGCGACGCCGATCATCCTGCTGATCGCGTTCTTCGCGTTCGTCGGCTGGCCGTGGTCGAACCAGCAGAGCAAGATGATCAAGGCGCGCTTCCAGCAGCGCGACGAAATCTCGCTGCTCGCGCCGGGCCAGTTCCGCGAATCGGCGTCGAACCATCGCGTGTTCTTCATCGAAAAAATGTCGCCGGATCAGAGCAAGGTCCAGAACGTGTTCGTCACGTCGACGGAGAACGGCAAGGTCAACGTCGTCGTGTCGCACGCGGGCCATACCGAGACGCGCGACGGCGACCGCTTCGTCGTGCTGGAGGACGGCCGCCGCTACGACGGCACGCCGGGCCAGCCGAACTTCAAGATCATGGAGTTCCAGCGTTACGGCGTGAAGATCACGAGCACGCCGGTCACCAACGTGCCGACCACCAACAGCACGCCGACGCCGGAGCTGCTGAGCAACCCGACGCGCAACAACCTCGCCGAGTTCGCATGGCGCGCGGGGCTGCCGCTGATCGCGATCAACCTGATGGTGCTCGGCATTCCGCTGTCGTACCAGAACCCGCGCCGCAGCCGCACGATCAACCTCGTGATGGCCGTGCTGATCTACCTCACCTACTCGAACCTGCTGAACGTCGTGCAGGCGCAGATCGAGCAGGGCAAGATGTCGTTCGGCGTCGGGCTCGTCGGGCTGCATCTGGCCGTCGCGGTGATCGTCGCGGTGATCTTCTGGTTGCGCGTGCGCAATCGCCCGCTGTTTACACGCGCGCTGTTCGGCCGCTCGGGAGCATGATCGATGCGGCTCTATGAAAAGTATTTCGCGCGACAGATCTACGTCACGTTCGTCTTCATCCTGTTCGCGTTCTCGGGGCTGTTCTTCTTCTTCGACCTGATCAGCGAACTGAACTCGGTCGGCCACGGCAATTACAAGTTCGGCTACGCGGTGCTGCGCGTGGCGCTGCAGACGCCGTCGCGCTTCTACGAGATCATCCCGGTCGCCGCGCTGATCAGCGCGATCTACGTGTTCGCGCAGATGGCCGCGAGCTCGGAATTCACGATCTTCCGCGTGTCGGGCCTCGCGACCAACCAGGCGCTGCGCTCGCTGCTGAAGATCGGCGTGCCGCTCGTGATCATCACCTATCTGATCGGCGAATTCGTCGGCCCGTACGCCGACCAGCTGTCGGAGCGCGTGCGATTGCAGGCGCTCGGCGCATCGGTGTCGTCGAACTTCCAGTCGGGCGTGTGGGTGAAGGACACGCTCGCGGCGCGCGAGAACGGCGAGCAGGTCACGCGCTTCGTCAACGTCGGCAGCCTGTCGCCGGATTCGACGATCAGCAACGTGCGCATCTACGAGTTCGATTCGAAATTCCAGCTGCAGAACGTGCGGATCGCGCAGACCGGCCGCTACGAGCCGCCCGGCCACTGGCTGCTCAAGGGCGTGACGGAAACCGAACTGATGCCGATCAAGCCGATCGCCGGTCAGCCGGCCGACGCGCTGAACCCGGTGTACCGGTCGCAGCAGGTGTCGCTGCCCGAATACCGGCTGCGCTCCGATCTGACGCCGCAGATCCTGTCGGTGCTGCTCGTGTCGCCCGAACGGATGTCGCTGATCAACCTGTTCCGCTACATCCAGCATCTGCGCGAGAACCAGCAGGACACGCAGCGCTACGACATCGCGTTGTGGCGCAAGCTGCTCTACCCGTTCGCGGTGTTCGTGATGCTGGTGCTGTCGCTGCCGTTCGCGTACCTGCATACGCGCGCCGGCGTGGTGGGCGTGAAGGTGTTCGGCGGCATCATGCTCGGCATGAGCTTCCAGCTGCTCAACACGCTGTTCTCGCACATCGGCACGCTGAACACGTGGCCCGCGCCGCTCACCGCGGCAACGCCGGGCCTCATCTATCTCGCGCTCGGCCTGTTCGCGCTGAAGTGGGTCGACCGGCACTGAGCGCCGCCACGAGGGAGATCACGACATGAGTTCGCACGGCATCGTCCTGTTCGGTCACGGCGCGCGCGATCCGCGCTGGGCCGAGCCGTTCGAACGGCTCGCCGCGCGGCTGCGCGGAGCCAGCGAACCGGCCGCTCACGTGTCGCTCGCGTTCCTCGAACTGATGACGCCGTCGCTCGACGCGGCCGTCGCCGCGCAGGTCGCGGCGGGATGTACGCGGATCACCGTGGTGCCCGTGTTCTTCGGCCAGGGCGGCCACGTGCGGCGCGACCTGCCGCAGCTGATCGACGCGTGCCGCGCCGCGCATCCGCACCTCGACATCCGCTGCGCGACGGCCGTCGGCGAGGACGACGGCGTGCTCGACGCGATCGCGCGCTACTGCATCGATCAGATCGGCCGCGACGCGTAGCCGAATCGGCGGCATCCAAACAAAAAAGCGCTGGCTTCATCGAAGCCAGCGCTTTTTTTTGCCCGGACGCCAGGTCGATTCACGCGGCGTTGCGCAACGCATCACCCTCGTTCGCGCGCGCGGCGCGTTCGGCGAACGCGTCGCCGATCATCAGCAGGCTCGGTTCGGCCGGATCGAGCCACGACTGCGCGTCGCCCGCGGCCATCTGCGCGAGCGTCAGCGTCAGCGTGCGTTCGCGCGCGGTGCTGCATGCCTCGACGATCGCCACCGGCGTCGCCGGGGCGCGGCCCGCGTCGATCAGCTGCTGCGCGATGCCCGGCGCGCTGTCGCGCCCCATGTAGTAGACGATCGAATCGGCGCGCGCGGCCTCGCGGATCTCGTCGCTGCCGGGCGCGCGGCTGTGCGTCGCGAACGCGACGCTGCGCGACACGCCGCGCAGCGTCAGCGAGCGCTTCAGCGTCGCCGCGCCGGCCAGCGCCGCGGTGATGCCCGGCACGACCTCGTAGTCGATGCCGGCTGCCTCGAGCGCGCGCATTTCTTCTTCGGCGCGACCGAACAGCATCGGGTCGCCGCCCTTCAGACGCACCACGCACGCATGCTCGCGCGCCGCATCGACGATCTGCTTGTTGATGAAGTGCTGCGCGGTCGAACGCTGGCCGCAGCGCTTGCCCACCGCGATGCGGCGCGCGTTCGGCGCGTAGTCGAGCATCGCCGGCTCGACGAGCGCGTCGTGCAGCACGACGTCGGCTTGCTCGAGCAGCCGTGCGCCGCGCACCGTGATGAGGTCCGCGGCGCCCGGCCCTGCTCCGATCAGATACACCTTGCCCATGTTTGTCGCTTCGCTAGTCGTGCCATGGCGGCTCGCGCGCCGCCGCAGAGGCGGCGCGCGGTGCCCCGCAGTGCCCGTTACGCCGAGAAGGCGCGGATCATGCCGGCGGCGACCGTGTGATGCGTCGCCTCGTCGATCAGCACGAACGCGCCCGTGCCCGGATGCGCGTCGTAGGTGTCGCAGACGATCGGCTTCTGCAGCGTCAGCGCGACGCGGCCGATGTCGTTCATCTTCAGTTCCTGACGGTCGGTCGCGTGCGACAGCGTATGCACGTCGAGCACCTCGTTGACCGCGCCGATCTTCGCGAACACCGTGCTGGTGGTCTGCTTCAGCAGGTACTTGCGCTGCGGCGACAGCGGCGTCTCGTCGAACCAGCACAGGTCCGCGTCGAGCTTCTTCGCCGGTACGACCGGCTCGGCTGCCGTCACGAACATGTCGCCGCGCGACACGTCGACGTCTTCGCCAAGGCGGATCGTGACCGTCTGGCCCGCGAACGCGTGCGGGACTGCCGCGGTGCCGCCCGGCACCGGCGCGATGATCTCGGCGATCGTCGCGGTGCGGTTCGACGGCAGCACGACGATCTCGTCGCCGACCTTCACCTCGCCCGATTCGATCCGGCCCATGTAGCCGCGGAAATCGTCGGCCGAGCTGCCGTCCTGGCGCGCGACCCACTGCACCGGGAAGCGCAGCGCGTCATGCGCCTGCGTCTCGACCGGCAGCGATTCGAGCACGTCGAGCAGCGGCTCGCCCGCGTACCACGGCATGCGCTCGCTCGCGCCGACGATGTTGTCGCCCTTGAGCGCCGACACCGGCACGAAGCGCACGTCGGTCAGGCCGAGCTGCTGCGCGAGCGCGACGTACGCGTCGCGGATCTCGTTGAAGCGCGCTTCGCTGTAGTCGACCAGGTCCATCTTGTTGATCGCGACGATCACGTGCTGCAGCGCCAGCAGCTTGACGATCGCGCTGTGGCGTTTCGTCTGCGGCAGCAGCTGCGCGACGCCGTTCTCGATCGTCACGCGCGTCGCGTCGACCAGGATGATCGCCGCGTGCGCGGTCGACGCGCCCGTCACCATGTTGCGCGTGTACTGCTCGTGGCCCGGCGTGTCGGCGATGATGAACTTGCGCTTCGCCGTCGCGAAATAGCGGTACGCGACGTCGATCGTGATGCCCTGCTCGCGCTCGGCCTCGAGCCCGTCGGTCAGCAGCGCGAGGTCGAGCTCGTCGCCGACCGTGCGCTTGTTCTTCGCGCGCGACAGCGCGGACAGCTGGTCCGACAGCACGGCCTTGCTGTCGTACAGCAGGCGGCCGATCAGCGTGCTCTTGCCGTCGTCGACGCTGCCCGCGGTGATGAAACGCAGCACGCCGAGGTCTTCGGTGTTCTCGATGATGCTCATGATGTGAATGTCCTCGTGTGCTTCAGAAATAGCCTTGCTTCTTGCGCTGCTCCATCGCAGCTTCCGACGCCTGATCGTCCATCCGCGTCGCGCCGCGTTCGGTGATCTCGGTCACGGCCGTCTCGGCGATGATCTTCTCGACGTCGTCCGCATCGCTCTCGACCGGGCACGTGCAGCTGATGTCGCCGACCGTGCGGAAGCGCACCTGCGCGAGCTCGCTCGTCTCGCCGTCACGCATCGGCGTGAGCGGCGTGACCGGCACGAGCAGCCCGTTGCGGCGCACGATCTCGCGCTGGTGCGCGTAGTAGATCGACGGCAGTTCGAGGTTTTCGCGGGCGATGTACTGCCACACGTCGAGCTCGGTCCAGTTCGAGATCGGGAACACGCGCAGGTGTTCGCCCTTGTGCAGACGCGCGTTGTACAGGCTCCACAGCTCGGGGCGCTGCGCCTTCGGGTCCCACTGGCCGAATTCGTCGCGGAACGAGAAGATCCGCTCCTTCGCCCGCGCCTTCTCTTCGTCGCGGCGCGCGCCGCCGATCAGCGCCGTGTAGCCGTGCTGCTCGATCGTCTCGAGCAGCGTGACGGCCTGCGCGGCGTTGCGCGAATCGGTTTCGCGGCGCAGCACGACGGTGCCGCGCTTGATCGAATCCTCGACGTGGCCGACCACCAGCTCGGCGCCGAGCTCTTGCGCACGGCGGTCGCGGAAGTCGATCACTTCCTCGTAGTTGTGGCCCGTGTCGATGTGCACGAGCGGGAACGGCAGCGTCGTCTTGCGGTTCGCGCCGAGGCCGAATGCCTTCAGCGCGAGATGCAGCACGACGACCGAATCCTTGCCGCCCGAGAACAACAGCGCCGGCTTGCTGCATTCGGCGACCAGTTCGCGCAGGATGTGGATCGACTCGGCTTCGAGCCAGTCGAGGTGGCCCATGCGGTTGTCGGCACCGGCGGGCGGGGCAAAGGCGGATTGCTCGAGCGTCGTGCTCATGATTTCGGTCCTTCTCTTCTGGGTTCGTGCGGCCCGTTGTCGCGGGCCGCGCAATATTCGGGTTCTGGTCGGCGTTCAGTGCGCGGCGCCGGCTTCGGCGCTCGCGGGAATCGGCGTGATCGTCGTGATGTGCAGCCCGCATTCCTTGGTGTCGCGCGACTCCCACCACCAACGGCCCGCGCGGCTGTCCTCGCCGGGGCGAATCGCACGCGTACACGGCTCGCAGCCGATGCTCGGGTAACCGCGCGCGTGCAGCGGATTGACCGGCACTTCGAACGCGTTAAGGTACGCCCACACGTCGGCTTCCGTCCAGTCGGCGAGCGGGTTGTACTTCGCGATCCCGCGCGATTCGTCCCTTTCTTCCTCGTGCAGCTCCGCGCGCGTCACCGACTGCTCGCGACGCTGGCCCGTGACCCACGCGCCGACGTCGGCCAGCGCGCGGTTCAGCGGCTCCACCTTGCGGATGTGGCAGCACGACTTGCGCAGCTCGACGCTGTCGTAGAACGCGTTCGCGCCGTGCTCGGCGACGTACTGATCGACCGCCTCCTGGTTCGGATGGAACTGCTCGATCTCGTAGCCGTAGCGCTCGCGCACGCGGTCGATCATGCCGAGCGTCTCCGCGTGCAGGCGGCCGGTGTTCAGCGAGAAGATGCCGATCGGCACCTGCTTCGACAGGATCGCGTGCGTCAGCAGCATGTCTTCCGCGGCGAGGCTGCTCGCGAACTTGACCTTGTCGTGGCTCGCGCCGATCTGCGCGAGCAGCGCGTCGAGCCGCTCGACCTTGGCGGCCAGTTCGGGCGTGAGTGCGGTCGCGGCGCTCATGCGTTCACCTTCGCGTCGGATGCAGCCGCGCGGCGGCGGAACAGCGGCGCCGGCTCGTCGAACGCGCCCTGGTAACGCTGCGTGAATTCGCCGAACGCGTTGAGCGCGTCGTGGATGTCCTTGTCGGCACGCACCGCGAACGCGTCGAAGCCGCAGCGCGACATGTACAGCAACTGATCGCGCAGCACGTCGCCGATCGCGCGCAGCTCGCCGGTCCAGCCGTAGCGCTCGCGCAGCAGCCGCGCGATGCTGTAGCCGCGGCCGTCCGCGAACCGCGGGAAGTCGACCGCGATCAGCGAGATCGCGCCGAAGTCGGCCGCCAGCTCGGCCGGCTCGCTGTCCGGCGCGAGCCATACGCCGAGTTCGTCCTTCGTCTTCGCCGCGACGAGCGCCGCGCGCTCCGCTTGCCACAACGCGAACGGCACCAGCACCTTGCCGGCCGGCAGTGCGTCGACCGCGGGCAGCGCGCCGTCTTCCGCCGCGCGCACGACCTGCCATGCGTCGTCGATCACTGCGCGGTTCTTGATAATCGAAGCCATCTGCAAATTCCTTCTAGCCGGTGGGTTAGGCGTTCACTGCCTGGCGCGCCGCATAGACGCGCTCCTTGAACGGCGCGATGCCGATGCGGTCGTACGTATCGATGAAGCGCTCGCCGTCGGCGCGCGCATCGACGAACGTGTCGATCAGCTTCGCGATCACGTCGGGCACTTCGTCGGCGGAGAACGACGGCCCGATCACGCGGCCGAGGCGCGCGCCGTTCTGGCCCGTGCCCTGCTCGCCGCCGAGCGACACCTGGTACCACTCGGCGCCGTCCTTGTCGACGCCGAGGATGCCGATGTTGCCGACGTGATGGTGACCGCACGAGTTCATGCAACCGGAGATGTTCAGCGACAGGTCGCCGAGGTCGTACACGTAGTCGAGATCGTCGAAACGCTGCTGGATCGCCAGCGCGATCGGGATCGACTTCGCGTTCGCGAGCGAGCAGAAGTCGCCGCCCGGGCACGCGATGATGTCGGTCAGCAGCCCGATGTTCGGCGTCGCGAAGCCGGCCGCCTTCGCCTTTTCCCACAGCGCGAACAGGTCGCGCTTCTTCACGTTGGCCAGAATCAGGTTCTGCTCGTGCGATACGCGCACTTCGCCGAACGAGTACGCGTCGGCCCATTCGGCCACTTGATCCATCTGCTCGGCGCTCGCGTCGCCCGGCGCGACGCGGTGATCCTTCAGCGACAGCGTGACCGCCGCATAGCCGGCCACCTTGTGCGGCGCGACGTTGCGCTCGACCCAGCGCGCGAACGCCTTGTTCTCGAGCAGGTGCTGTTCGAACGACGCGTCGGTGTCGGCCAGCTTCTCGTAGACGGGCGGCGCGAAATACTGCGACACGCGGTCGAGTTCGGCCTGCGTCAGCGTGGACGGGCCGTCCTTCAGGTGCTGCCACTCTTCTTCGACCTGCTGCGCGAACTTCGCCGGTGACAGCGCCTTCACGAGGATCTTGATCCGCGCCTTGTACAGGTTGTCGCGGCGGCCGTAGCGGTTGTACACGCGCAGCACGGCTTCGCAGTACGTCAGCAGATGCTGCCACGGCAGATCTTCCTTGATCACCGCGCCGACGATCGGCGTGCGGCCGAGGCCGCCGCCCGCGAGGATGCTCGCGACCACCTCGCCCTGCGCGTTCTTCTTCAGATAGACGCCGAGGTCGTGGATCTGCACGGCCGCGCGGTCGTCGTGCGAGCCGGACACCGCGATCTTGAACTTGCGCGGCAACCACGCGAATTCGGGATGGAACGTCGACCACTGACGCAGGATCTCGGCCCACGGACGCGGATCGATCTCCTCGTCCTGCGCGACGCCGGCGAACTGGTCGGCCGTGATGTTGCGGATGCAGTTGCCCGACGTCTGGATCGCGTGCATCTGCACCGAGGCGAGCTTCGCGAGGATCTCGGGCGTGTCTTCGAGCTCGACCCAGTTGAACTGGATGTTCGAGCGGGTCGAGAAGTGACCGTAGCCGCGGTCGTGCTCGCGGGCGATGCGCGCCAGCATGCGGAGCTGGTTGCTGCGCAGGTTGCCGTACGGAATAGCGATGCGGTGCATGTACGCGTGGCGCTGCATGTACAGGCCGTTCTGCAGGCGCAGCGGACGGAACTCGTCTTCGCTCAACTCGCCCGACAGGCGGCGGCGCACCTGATCGCGGTACTGTGCGACACGCTCGTCGACGATCGTCTGGTCGTACTGGTCGTACTGATACATTCGGGGACCCCAGGGTGTTCGTGGTGACCGCGCGACGTCCTAGCCACGTCGCGCCCGAATCTCTGTTTCGCCGCTCCGGCCGGCCTTCCGCTGCCCGGCTGGATTGCTAATGACGAAAACAGATATCCATATTTGAAAAACTCCGGTGAATCGTAATAAACTCGCCTTATATTTCAAACGACTAAAAAATTCTGTTGATATGCGGAAGGGTTATAAATGAACCTGCACCAATTTCGCTTCGTGCGCGAGGCCGTCCGGCAGAATTTCAACCTCACCGAGGCCGCCAAGGCGCTCTATACGTCGCAGCCGGGGGTGTCGAAGGCGATCATCGAGCTGGAGGACGAGCTCGGCGTCGAGATCTTCACCCGCCACGGCAAGCGGGTTCGCTCGCTCACCGAGCCGGGCAGAATCATACTCGCGTCGGTCGAGCGGATCCTGCAGGAAGTCGAGAGCCTCAAAAGGGTCGGAAAGGACTACGCCGCGCAGGACCAGGGCAACCTGACCATCGCCGCCACGCACACGCAGGCGCGCTATTCGCTGCCGGCCGCGATCGCCGAATTCAAGAAGCGCTTCCCGAAGGTGCATCTGTCGATCCTGCAGGGCAGCCCGACGCAGGTCGCCGAGATGGTCATCCACGACCAGGCCGACCTCGCGATCGCGACCGAGGCGATCTCCGACTACAAGGAGCTCGTGTCGCTGCCGTGCTTCCAGTGGCATCACGCGGCCGTGGTGCCGGCCGACCATCCGCTGCTCGAGCGCAAGCCGATCACGCTCGACGACCTCGCGCAGTATCCGCTGATCACGTATGACAACGCGTTCGCCGGCCGCAAGAAGATCAACCATGCGTTCGCGCTGCGCGGGCTATCGCCGGACATCGTGCTCGAGGCGATCGACGCCGACGTGATCAAGACCTACGTCGAGCTCGGGCTGGGCGTCGGGATCATGGCCGACATCGCGTTCAATCCGGAGCGCGACCGCAACCTGCGGCTGATTCCGGTCGGCCATCTGTTCGGCAGCAACGTGACGCGCGTCGCGCTCAAGCAGGGCGCGTACCTGCGCAGCTATGTGTATACGCTCGTCGAGCTGCTGTCGCCGACGCTGAACCGCAAGCTGATCGAGCAGGCGCTCAAGGGCGAAGCCGAATCGTACGAGCTTTGACGCACGAGGTATGAACGCGGGGGCGCGGTTCGATATCGCGCCCCTTTTGGTTGCCCGATGCAGATGGAGACTTCCGCATGACGCTTCCCGCCCTGTTGCGCCGCGCCGCTGCCGGCGCCCTGTTGCTCGGCTGCGCGGCCGCGCATGCCGACCTGAAGGTCGGCGTCGACCTGTCGTCGACCGGCCCGGCCGCCGCGATCGGCATCACCAGCAAGAACGCGATCCTGATGTGGCCGAAGACGATCGCCGGCCAGCCGGTGCAGCTGACGGTGCTCGACGATGCGTCCGATCCGGGCGCGGCCGTGCGCAATATTCGCAAGCTGGTCGACGAGGATCACGTCGACGTCGTGGTCGGGCCGAACATCACGCCGGCCGCGCTTGCGGCGCTGGACGCGGTGGCCGCGTCGCAAACGCCGATGATTACGCTGGTCGGCTCGGGCGCGATCGTCGAGCCGCAGGAAGGCGCGCGCACCTGGGCGTTCAAGATGGCGCAGAGCGACAGCGCGATGGCCGACGTGATGACGCGCTACATGGCCAATCACGGCGTGAAGACGGTCGGCTTCATCGGCTTCGCGGACAGCTATGGCGACAGCTGGCTGAACGAGTTCACGCGCTTCGCCGAGATCCGCAAGATCCGCGTGATCGCGACCGAGCGCTTCAACCGGACCGACGCGAGCGTGACCGGGCAGGCGCTGAAGCTGATCGCGGCGAAACCGGATGCCGTCCTGATCGCGGGCTCGGGCACGCCGGCCGTGCTGCCGCAGCGCACGCTGATCGAGCGCGGCTACAAGGGCGCGATCTACCAGACGCACGGAATCGCGACGCCGGAATTCATCCGGCTCGGCGGCAAGGACGTGGAAGGCACGCTGTTCCCGACGCAGCCGGTCGTCGTCGCCCGCACGTTGCCGGCCGACGACCCGGCGCGCAAGGCGGCGCTGGCGTTCGTCGATGCATATGAAGCGCGCTACGGCGCGGGCACGGTCACGCAGTTCGCGGGCGACGCGGCCGGCGTGTATCCGCGCCTCGCGGACGCGGTCGGCCGCGCGCTGAAGGCGGCGCAGCCGGGCACGCCGGCGTTCCGGACGGCGCTGCGGCGCGAACTCGAACGGGCGCACGAGCTGGTCGTGCCGAACGGCGTCGTCAACACGAGCGACAAGGACCACGTCGGACTCGATCAGCGCGCGAGCGTGATGGGGATCGTGAAACAGGGCCGGTTCGTCTACCTGAGCCGGTAACGGGCGGCGCGGCGCGCCGATGGCTTGCCCGGCGCCCCATTTTCCGCCATAATCCGCGTTTCGCCGCGCAGCATCGCTGGTGCGGCAACGATCACAAGCCCAGGTGGTGAAATTGGTAGACGCAGGGGACTCAAAATCCCCCGCCGCAAGGCGTGCCGGTTCGATTCCGGCCCTGGGCACCAGTCTTTCGCAGCGTCGTGCGCTGCGTCTGTCGAACCCCGCGCAAGCTCGCCGCTTCGCGGGTTTTTTGTTGGTGCCGCGCGTTCCGCAGCGCATCGGCTAACCGGCGGCGGCCAGCCGCCCGGTGCGCTCAGACCATCAGCTCGCGGACGAAGTCCAGAAACACCCTCACCTTCGCCGAAACGAGATTCGACGCATGGTGATACGCGTAAAGCGGGAAAGTCTCGTCCGCCCACTCGGGCAACAACTGCACCAACCTTCCGTCGGCCAGGACGTCCCGCGCATAGAGTTCGAGCAGTTGCGCAATGCCGACGCCGCCCAGGCACGCGCCGAGCAGTCCGCCCGTATCGTTCACCGTCAGCCTGCCGACGGCGTCGACCGGCACGACTTCGTTGCCGCGATGAAACTCCCATTCATACGGCCGCCCGGTCACCGGATCGCGGATCAGCACGCACCGGTGACCGTCAGCGAGATCCCGCGGGTGCAGCGGTTCGCCATGACGCGCGATGTAGGCCGCCGACGCGCACGTCAGCACGCGCGTCTCGAGCAGCAATCGCGCGCGATATGACGACGGCTCCGGGATGCCGAAGCGCACGGCCACGTCGAAGCCGTCCGCGACGAGGTCGCCCATCCGGTCGCGCACACTGATCTCGACCGACAGCTCCGGATAACGATCGAGAAATTCCGCCATCCGCGGCGCCAGCACGTAGTGGCCGAACGTGCCGTCCACATTGACCCGCAGCCGCCCTCTCACGCGCGCCTTCGACTGACCGGCGTCGAGCGCCGCCTCCTCGATGCCGGCCAGCAGCGGCGCGACCGTCTCGTAGAAGCGCCGCCCTTCGTCGGTCAGCGTGATCGCACGCGCCGTCCGGTTGAAGATCCGGATCCCGACGCGCTCCTCCAGCCGCGCCACCGCACGGCTCACCGCCGGCTGCGTCAATCCCATCGCCTCGCCCGCCCGCGCGAAGGTACCCGCCTCGATCACCGCGGAGAGCACGCCGATACCGCTGAGCAATCTGCTGTCGAATCCCATGAGACATACTTTCAGTCATTCATTGACTGATCATTATTCATTATTTTTATTTATCGAGGAAGCCTACAGTGGTCCTGTCGCCGGATCGAACGGCACTCATCCACTCGACAGGAGCAGAACATGAGCACATCGGAACAGGTCGCCATCGTCACAGGTTCGTCGCGCGGCATCGGCGCGGAAATCGCGCGCCAACTCGCCCGGGACGGCTTCCGGGTCGTCGTCGACTATGCCGGGAGCGCCGGCCCGGCCCGCGAAGTGGTCGACGCGATCATCGCCGACGACGGTCAGGCGATCGCCGTGCAGGCGAACGTCGCCGATCCGGCCGCCGTCACCGCGCTGTTCGACGCGGCCCGCGATGCCTTCGGCGGGATCGACGTGGTGGTGAACTCGGCGGGCGTGATGAAGCTCGCGGCGATCGCCGAGTTCGACGATGCGGTGTTCGACAACACGTTCGCGATCAACGTGAAGGGCACGTTCAACGTATGCCGCGCGGCAGCGCAGCGCGTGCGCGACGGCGGCCGGATCGTCAACCTGTCGACCAGCGTGATCGGGATGCGCATGCCGACCTACGGGCTGTACGTCGCGAGCAAGGCGGCGGTCGAAAGCATGACGCAGGTGCTCGCCCAGGAAATGCGCGGGCGCGGCATCCGCGTGAACGCCGTCGCGCCGGGACCGGTCGCGACCGAGTTGTTCCTGCAGGGCAAGAGCCCCGAACTTATCGATCGGCTCGCGAAGCTGAACCCGCTCGAGCGGCTCGGCCAGCCCGACGACATCGCGCGCGTCGTCGCGTTCCTCGCCGGCCCGGACGGCGCGTGGATCAACGGCCAGATCCTGCGCGCCAACGGCGGCATGTGCTGACGGACCGCTCGCCGCCCCCTCATCTTTCCGCCAGGAGATTGCTCATGAAGGAAGTCGTCCTCGTCACCGGCGCGTCCAGCGGCTTCGGCTTGCTGACGGCCCAGGCGCTCGCCCGCGCCGGTCACGCGGTCTACGCCTCGATGCGCGAGAGCGCCGGGCGCAATGCACCGCGCGTCGCCGCCGTCGCCGCCTATGCGCAACAACACGGCGTCGATCTGCGCAGCGTCGAACTCGACGTCGGCGACGACGCATCGGTCGACGCCGCCATCGATCGCGTGATCGCCGACAACGGCCGCCTCGACATCGTCGTCCACAACGCCGGTCACATGGTGTTCGGGCCGGCCGAAGCGTTCACGCCCGAACAGCTGGCGCAGCTCTACGACGTCAACGTCGTGTCGACCCAGCGCGTGAACCGCGCGGCGCTGCCGCACCTGCGCCGCCAGGGCCGCGGCCTGCTCGTGTGGGTGTCGTCCTCGTCGGCGCGCGGCGGCACCCCGCCGTTCCTCGCGCCCTACTTCGCCGCGAAAGCCGCGATGGACTCGCTCGCGGTGTCCTATGCGGCCGAGCTCGCCCGCTGGGGCATCGAAACGTCGATCGTCGTGCCGGGCGCGTTCACCCGGGGCACGAATCACTTCCTCCATGCGGGCAAGCCGGCCGATACCGCCGTGCAGGCCGCCTACGACGGCGGGCCGTACGCGGGTGTCGCCGATCAGGCGTTGAAGGGCCTCGCCGCGCTCGAACCGGCCGACGCCGACGCCGGCGCCGTCGCCACGGCCATTGCCGAACTCGTCGCGGCGCCGGCCGGCAAGCGCCCCTACCGCGTATTCGTCGACCCGTCGCAGGACGGCGCCGAGGAAGTGTTCCGCGTCGGCGATCGCATCCGCCGCGAGATGTTCAGGAACATCGGGCTCGCCGATCTGCTCGCGCCGCGCGTCGGCGGCTGATCCTTCGCGCGCCGGGCCGGCCGGCACCGTGCTGCTGGCGCGCGCGACACGCCGTACGCGTACGCGCGCAACATGGTCGGCATGGAGCGCGAAGTGCGCGCGCGGCTGCGCGCCGCGTCGATCTTGCCGAGCAGCCACTGCATGCCGGCCAGATGCCGCCGGTCGCGGCGGCACAGGTCGTGGACGAGCCCGCGCACGGTCAGCGAACCGTAGCCGTCGAACTCGCCGATACGCTCGAACTGAACGAACGGCCGCCGCCGGGCGTTCCGGCAGCTTACCGGCGCATGCGCGTTCATGCCGTCCCTGCGCCGCCGCTTGATAGAATGCGCGCGCTATGGACCTCGAAAGCATTCTCTACACGCAGGGCTTCGGCTCGCGCCGCCAGTGCCGCGGCCTGATCGAATCGGGCCGCGTCACCGTCGCGGGCGCGAGCGCGACCGACCCGGACGCAGCCTTCGACACGGACGGCCTCGTGTTCACGCTCGACGGCACCGCGTGGCCGTTTCACGCGCGCGCCTATCTCGCGCTCAACAAGCCGGCCGGCTACGAATGCTCGCGCGACCCGCAACACCACGCGAGCGTGTTCAGCCTGCTGCCCGCGCCGCTCGTCGCGCGCGGCGTGCAGTGCGTCGGCCGCCTCGACCAGGACACGACCGGCCTGCTGCTGCTGTCCGACGACGGCCAGTTCGTGCACGCGTACACCTCGCCGAAGCGCAAGGTGCCGAAGACCTACGTCGCGACCGTGCGCCATCCGCTCGACGAAACCCAGCTGAACGCGCTGCGCAGCGGCGTCCAGCTGCACGGCGAGCCGAAGCCGATCGCGGCAGTCGCGGCGGTCGCGCGCGATACCCACACGCTCGCGCTGACCGTCCTCGAAGGCAAATACCATCAGGTCAAGCGGATGGTGGCGGCCGCCAGCAACCGCGTCGAGGCGCTGCACCGCGAGCGTATCGGCGGTTTCGCGCTGCCGGCCGGGCTGGCGCCCGGTAGCTGGTGCTGGCTCGCAGAGGCTGACCTCGCAGCGCTGCGCAATCCGGTCGAAACCCTGTAAGGGAAAATCCGCACGACCGTTCGACGCCGCTGCGCATCGCGGCCGCCCGATCCCCCGCTATACTCAAATCACAAGCTGTCCGAGCAGCGAAGCAGGGGAGACATCATGGGCGTCAACCACTCTTTCGAACTATCGTACGTGATGATCGCGTTCGCGATCATCGGTGTCGTGGCAATCGGCGCGCTGCTGGCCGCGATGCATCTGAAGCACCGCTATCACCCGAACCTGATCGGCGCGCTGATCGGCGCGTTGCTGTGCTTCCTGTTGATCGAGGCGCTACCGGCCCTCACCTGACGCGCGACGCTGCGCCAGCGTTTGAAGGAATTCGTCTACGGTCGGATAGCGCAGCGTCACGCACAATTCGGCCTTGAGGCGGGCATTGGACAGGCGCCGCGACTCGCGCATGAACGACAACAGCGTCGGCTCGAGCCGGCCTTCGGCGTCCGCGCGGCTGATGCGTGGCGGCGGCGGCAGGCCGAACGCCTGCGCGACCCGGTCGAAGTACTCTCCCATCCGCAGTTCGCTGTCGTCCGACGCGTGCACCGCGCGCGCCGGCCGGCCGCGCACGGCCGCACGCCGCAGGATCACGGCGAGATCGTCCGCGTGGATGTGGTTCGTATAGACGTCGTCGGCCGGCAGCAGCGCCGGCGTGCCGCGCTCGAGCCGCGCGAGCGGCAAGCGGTTCGCCGCGTAGATGCCCGGGATGCGCACGATGCGGGCGGACACCACGCCGCGCACCGTCGCCGCCCGCAGCTGACGCTCGGCCGACACGCGCCGGAACGCGCGCGGATTCGCAGGCCGCAGCGGCTGCGTCTCGTCGATCCGCGCGCCGCCGCAATCGCCGTATACGCCGGTCGTGCTGGCATAGACGAGCGTGGGCGCGCGAAGGGCCTCGGGTACAATACGCGCTGCCCGCGGCACCACGCCGGCCTGTCGGGTCGCGGCGCGCAGCGTGCGCAGCCGGCCGACCGACGCTACCGCCGGCGCGTGCAGCTGCCGCGCGGGCATGGACAATGCGGCGATCAGCGCGCGAGTGCGCCGGTCGTCGCGACCGTCGGATTGCGGCGGCGCGAGATGCAGGATCGTGCGCGCGACTCGCGCGATGCGCTCGAGCGTGGCCCGCTGGTCGAGGTTGCCGACGATCGGCGTCACGCCTGCCGCACGCAATGCGTCGCGGCGGTCCGGATGGCTCGTCAGTGCGACGATGCGCAGGTCGCGGCGCGCGGCGCGCCATTGCGCGACGCACCGCAGCCCGACGTCGCCGCAGCCGACGATCAAGGCGCGCGGCCGGCGAAGGATTCGAGTCGCGATCATGTTGGTTGCGAAATGAGTAGCCACCGTTGCGCGGCGCACAACGGTTTTGCATTGTAGCTGCCGTGCGCGACATGCACGGTTTCCCCATTTTGTTCTATTCGGTTCTATGGCATTCAACGTTACTCTCAAGCAAAGCGGCCGGCAGTTCCAGGTCGAGTCGGACGAAACCGTGCTGGCGGCGGCGCTGCGCCAGAACGTCCACCTGCCGTACGGCTGCAAGAACGGCGCATGCGGCTCCTGCAAGGGGCAGATCGTGTCGGGCCAGATCGAACAGGGCCCGCACGCAGCATCGGCGCTGTCCAGCGACGAACGCACGCGCAGCCTCGCGCTGCTGTGCTGCTCGAAGGCGCAATGCGACCTCGAGATCGACGTGCGTGAAATCGCCGGCGTCGACGGCGTGCAGGTCAAGAAGCTGCCGTGCCGGGTCGCCGCGCTCGAGCGCCGCGGCGACGACGTGATGATCGTGAAGCTGCAGTTGCCGGCGAACGAACGCCTGCAATACCTGGCCGGCCAGTACGTCGAATTCATCCTGAAGGACGGCTCGCGCCGCAGCTACTCGATGGCGAACGCGCCGCACGAGGAAGGCCCGATCGAGCTGCACATCCGTCACATGCCGGGCGGCAAGTTCACCGATCACGTGTTCGGCGCGATGAAGGAACGCGACATCCTGCGCTTCGAAGGCCCGCTCGGTACGTTCTTCCTGCGCGAGGATTCCGACAAGCCGATCGTGCTGCTCGCGTCGGGCACCGGCTTCGCGCCGATCAAGGCGATCATCGAGCACGTGAAGCACGCGGGCATCACGCGCCCGATGACGCTCTACTGGGGCGCGCGCCGCAAGCAGGACATCTATCTCGGCGAACTCGCCGAGCAATGGGCGCGCGAGATCCCGAACTTCAAGTACGTGCCGGTGCTGTCCGAACCGGAAGACGCCGACCAGTGGACCGGCCGCACCGGCTTCGTCCACCGCGCGGTGATCGAGGATCTGCCCGACCTGTCCGGCTACCAGGTGTACGCATGCGGCGCGCCGGTGATGGTCGAATCGGCGCAGCGCGACTTCACGCAACACCACGCGCTGCCGGCCGACGAGTTCTACGCCGACTCGTTCACGAGCGCCGCCGATCTCGTGAATCCGGTCTGAGCGCCGGGCGCACGCGCGCCCCGCTGCGCGCCGCCGTGTCACATCCGTGGCATCGCGGCGGTTTACAGTGGGGCGCGGGATGCCTTATGCTTGCGCACATGAACCGCTTCCTGTCCGCTCTCCGACGTCGCCGCTCGCCGCTCCTCCCGGATGCCGCCGGCTCGTCACGGACTCGCGCGTAACCCACCTCCGCTTCACCGGTTACGCACAAGCTGTTCGATCCACCAGCCACGGCCTTCCGTGGCTTTTTTATTGCCCGTTTCCCTTTCAACGCCCGCTGGAGTCTGTTGCCATGCCCCTGAACGATTACCCGATCGACTCGCTGATGTACATCACGAACCGCCCCGACATCGTGTTTACGCACGGCAAGGGCTCGTGGCTCTACGATCACACGGGCAAGCGCTATCTGGACTTCATCCAGGGTTGGGCGGTCAACAGCCTCGGTCACTGCAACGACGGCATCGTCGAAGCGCTGAAGACGCAGGCCGAGAAGCTGCTGAACCCGTCGCCGGCGTTCTACAACGAACCGATGGCGAAGCTCGCGGGCCTGCTCACGCAGCACAGCGTGTTCGACAAGGTGTTCTTCACCAACAGCGGCGCGGAAGCGAACGAAGGCGCGATCAAGCTCGCGCGCAAATGGGGCCGCAAGTTCAGGAACGGCGCATACGAGATCATCACGTTCGACCACAGCTTCCACGGCCGCACGCTCGCGACGATGTCCGCGAGCGGCAAGCCGGGCTGGGACACGATCTACGCACCGCAGGTGCCGGGCTTCCCGAAGGCCGAGCTGAACAACATCGAGTCGGTCGAGAAGCTGATCACCGACAAGACCGTCGCCGTGATGCTCGAGCCGATCCAGGGCGAAGGCGGCGTGATCCCCGCGACGCGTGAATTCATGCAGGCGCTGCGCGCGCTGACGCGGCAGCACAACCTGCTGCTGATCGTCGATGAAGTGCAAAGCGGCTGCGGCCGCGCCGGCACGTTGTTCGCGTACGAGCTGTCGGGCATCGAGCCGGACATCATGACGCTCGCGAAGGGCATCGGCGGCGGTGTACCGCTCGGCGCGCTGCTGTCGAAGGCCGACGTCGCGGTGTTCGAGGCCGGCGACCAGGGCGGCACCTACAACGGCAACCCGCTGATGACGGCGGCCGGCTATTCGGTGATCTCGCAACTCGTTGCGCCCGGCTTCCTCGAAGGCGTGCGTGCGCGCGGCGAATACCTGAAGCGCAAGCTGCTCGAGCTGTCGGAGGAGCGCGGCTTCGAGGGCGAACGCGGCGAAGGCATGCTGCGCGCGCTGCTGCTCGGCAAGGACATCGGCCCGCAGATCGTCGAGAAGGCACGCGACATGCAGCCCGACGGCCTGCTGCTGAACGCCGCGCGTCCGAACCTGCTGCGCTTCATGCCGGCGCTGAACGTCACGACCGAAGAAATCGACCAGATGATGGCGATGCTGCGGTCGATTCTCGACACGCTCTAAGGAGACCGCCGCGATGGATGCCGCCGCCGATGTCGTCACCATCCGTCCGTTCGAACGCGCCGACACCGCAGCGGTCCTCGCCGTCTGGCGCGACGCGTTCCCGAACTACAGCGCGGCCGGCGCGCCGCCGCATCGCGATCCGCTGCGATCGATCGAGCTGAAGTTCGCGACGCAGCCGGAGCTGTTCTTCGTCGCGATCTGCGGCGGCCGGCTGGTCGGCACGCTGATGGCGGGCTTCGACGGACATCGCGGCTGGCTCTACTCGTTCGGCGTGGCGAACGACGCGCGACGACTCGGCATCGGCCGCGCGTTGCTCGATCATGCCGAGCGCGCACTCGCCACGCTCGGCTGCCTGAAGATCAATCTCCAGGTGCTGCCGGGCAACGACGATGCATGCCGCTTCTATGCGGCGCTCGGCTATCGCGTCGAGGAGCGCATCACCTTCGGCAAGGCGCTGCCGGCTGCCTGACGGCACCGGCCCGCCGGCGCATGCCGGCGTCAGTGCGTGATCGGCCCGGCGCCCGGCAGCGGGTTGCCGAGCGCGTCGGTCGGCACGGCCTGCTGCTCGAACGCCGCGAAATACGCGGCCCATTGCGACTCGCTCACGCGCACGAACAGCGCGCCGTCCTGCCACACGTCGTTGTGATCGTTGTGGTCGTCGCCGGCGCGATGCAGGTAGTTCGAGCCCGTCGAGCCCTGGTTCATGTGCGTGTCGTGAATCCCGTTGCCTTCCGAATAGGTGCGGCCGAACACGACCACGTCGAGCCCGTGCGACTGCGCCGCGTTCACGAGCCGCAGCAGCGACGGGATCGGCTCCGCGTGCTCGGTGCCGTCCATCACCGCGCTCGCGCGCCAGGTGCCCGTCTCGTTCAGGATGTCGCTGCGCAGATAGTCGAGCGCCGGCAGCGCGCTCTGCCCGGTGAGATCGGTATAGCCTTCGGCCGCCGCCGCGAGCGTCGCCGTGAGCGGATGGTGGAAATCGTAGACGAGCTTGTAGTTCAGCAAGTCGTCCGCATCGTTGGTACCGACGTTGATCGCGACGTCCCAGTCGCCGCCCGGCAATGCGAGCGTCAGGTGGACGTGATACTGGATCTCGCCGCCATGCGGCGAGCCCTTGAGCCGCGCCACCGACGTCACCTTCGCCTTCACGAAACCGTAGTCCAGACTCATGCGTGCTCTCCGTGTCCTGATGGATCGACCATGCTACGCAATCCGCGTGTCGGTTTGCGCAGCGCCGCCTGCCGGCGTTCGCCTGCCCGGCTTGCGCCCTGTCGAGACAATGGAGTCGCATCCGCGCGCACAGTTCGCCGCGCGGTGCACCGCATGAAAAAAGGCTGCCACGGTATCCCGTGACAGCCTTTCGAAAGCACCCGGCGACGCGCCGGCATGCGCCGGCGCCTCGCCGCGGCGGTCATTCGCCCAGATACGCGGCGCGCACCTTCGGGTCGTCGAGCATCTGCTTCGCGTCGCCTTCCATCGTCACCGTGCCGGAATCCATCACGTAGCCACGGTCGGCGGCCTGCAGCGCGAGGCGTGCGTTCTGCTCGACCAGCAGCACCGTGATCCCTTCCTTCGAGATCTCGCGCACCACTTCGAAGATCTTCTCGACCATGATCGGCGACAGACCCATCGACGGCTCGTCGAGCAGCAGCAGCTTCGGCTTCGACAGGATCGCGCGCGACATCGCGAGCATCTGCTGCTCGCCGCCCGACAGCGTGCCGGCGAGCTGCGTCGCACGCTCCTTCAGACGCGGGAAGAAGCCGAACATGCGGTCGACGTCCTTCTTGATCTGGTCCTTGTCGTTGCGCAGATAGGCGCCCATCTGCATGTTCTCGATGATCGACATCCGCGCGAAGATCCCGCGGCCTTCCGGCACCATCGCGAGGCCGCGCTTGAGTAGCTCGTGCGGCGGAATGCCCTTGATCGACTTGCCCTCGTACTCGATGTCGCCCGCCGAGTACGGCTTCAGGCCGGTGATCGCCTTCATCGTCGTGGTCTTGCCTGCGCCGTTCGCGCCGATCAGCGTCACGAGCTCGCCCTGGCGAACTTCCATGTCAACGCCCTTGACGGCCTGGATGCCGCCGTAGTTGACCTGCAAGCCCTTGATTTTCAACATTGCCGCTGCCATCAGTGCACCCCTGCGCCGAGATATGCCTCAATCACCTTCGGATCCTTCTGCACGTCCTGCGGCAGACCCTCGGCGATCACCTTGCCGTAATCGAGCACCGTCATCCGGTTGCACAGACCCATCACGAGCTTCACGTCGTGCTCGATCAGCAGGATCGTGCGGCCGTCCGAGCGGATCTTGTCGAGCAGGCGCGTGAGTTCGACCTTCTCGGTCGCGTTCATCCCGGCCGCCGGCTCGTCGAGCGCGAGCAGCTTCGGATCGGTCGCGAGCGCACGGGCGATCTCGAGACGGCGCTGGTGGCCGTACGACAGGTTGCGCGACGTGTAGTCCGCGTACTGCAGCACGCCCACGTAATCGAGCAGCTCGATCGCGCGCTCCTTGATCTCGCGCTCTTCCTGGCGCTCGGCCGGCGTCTGGAACACTGCGCCGAGCAGGCCGTGCTTGGTGCGCACGTGGCGGCCCACCATCACGTTCTCGAGCGCCGTCATCCCGCCGAACAGGCGAATGTTCTGGAACGTACGGGCGATGCCGGCCTTCGCGACCTGGTGCACGGCCGTCGGCGTGTAGTTCTGGCCGTCCAGCTTGAAGTCGCCGGAGTCCGGCGTGTAGAGGCCGGTGATCACGTTGAAGAACGTGGTCTTGCCGGCGCCGTTCGGGCCGATCAGCCCGTAGATCTCGCCTTCCCTGATCTGGAGGCCGACGTCGGACAGCGCCTGCAGGCCGCCGAAGCGCTTGTTCACGCCCTGGACGGACAATCGGATTTGCTTGTCGCTCATGTGTGATATCCCCTTGTCCGTTGGTTAAGCGCGCACCGGCTTCTTGCTGTTGCGCTTCGCCAGTTTCGCGATCTTGTCCTCATGCTTCGGCGCCGGCCACAGGCCTTCGGAGCGATACAGCATGATGACGACCATCGCGAGGCCGTACAGCGCCTGACGGATCACTTCGGTGTCGACGATGTCGTGGCCGAACAGCGCGTGCTGCAGCGGGCTCATCGTCGAACGCAGGAATTCCGGGAAGATCGCGAGCAGCACCGCGCCGAGGATCACGCCGGGGATGTGGCCCATGCCGCCGAGCACGACGCATGCGAGCACGACGATCGATTCCCAGAACGTGAACGACTCGGGCGACACGAAGCCCTGGAACGCGCCGAACATCGCGCCCGACAGGCCGCCGAACGATGCGCCCATCGCGAACGCGAGCAGCTTCACGTTACGGGTGTTGATGCCCATCGCCTTCGCCGCGATTTCGTCTTCGCGGATCGCCGCCCATGCACGGCCGATACGCGAGTGCTGCAGACGCGTACAGACCCAGATCACCAGCAGCGAGCACAGCACGAACAGGTAGTAATACATGTAGACCGACGGCAGCTGGAAGCCGAAGAGCGAGTGCGTCTGCGACAGGTTGAAGCCGCCGATGTGCACCGGATCGATACCCGTGATCCCCTTCGGGCCGTTCGTGATGTTCACCGGACGGTCGAGGTTGTTCATGAAGATCCGGACGATTTCACCGAAGCCGAGCGTCACGATGGCCAGGTAGTCGCCGCGCAGGCGCAGCGTCGGCGCACCGAGCAGGATCCCGAAGGTCGCCGCCAGCGCCATCGCGATCGGCACGATGATCAGGAACGGGATGTGCAGCCCGTTCGGCGCGAGCGCCGCGATCCACTCGAACTGCGAGGTCAGGTGCGGCGAGCTCAGCAGCGCGGCCGTGTAGGCGCCCACCGCGTAGAACGCGATGTAGCCCAGGTCGAGCAGGCCGGCGAAGCCGACCACGACGTTCAGGCCCAGCGCGAGCATCACGTACAGCATCGCGAAGTCGAGCACGCGGACCCAGTAGTTGCCGCCTGCCGAGCCGATGATGATCGGCGCGGCGATCACGAAGGCCGCGGTCAGGATGCCGATGAGGACGGTCTTCGTCGTGTTGCGCTCTTCGACGAGCGACGTCGACGATTCGATCGGTTGAATGGATGTCATGTTGTTTGCTCCCCTTCCGTTACGCGCGGTCCGCGACACGTTCGCCCAGCAGGCCCGACGGACGGAACACCAGCACGATGATCAGCACCACGAACGCGAACACGTCCTGGTAGTTACTGCCGAACACGCCGCCCGTGAGGTTGCCGATGTAGCCCGCACCCAACTGCTCGATCAGACCGAGCACCACGCCGCCGACCATCGCGCCGCCGAGGTTGCCGATCCCGCCGAGCACCGCCGCGGTGAACGCCTTCATGCCGGGGATGAAGCCCATGTAGAAGTGCACGTTGCCGTATTCGGACGCGATCATCACGCCGGCCAGCGCGGCGAGCGCGGAGCCGATCATGAACGTCGCCGAGATCACGAAGTTCGGGTTCACGCCCATCAGGCTCGCGGTGTTCGGGCTTTCGGCGATCGCACGCATCGCGCGGCCGAGCTTGGTCTTGTGCACCAGCAGCAGCAGGCCGGCCATCACGATGAACGCCACCGCGATGATCACGATTTCGGTCACCGAGATCACGGCGCCCGGCGTCGTGTCGGTTGCCTTGATCACGTTGATCGGATCGGTCGGCAGCAATTGCGGGAACGGCAGCGGGTTACGCGACCAGATGATCATCGCGGCCGTCTGCAGCAGGATCGACACGCCGATTGCGGTGATCAGCGGTGCGAGACGCGGCGCGCGGCGCAGCGGCCGGTATGCGACGCGCTCGATCGTGTAGCCCACGCACGCGCAGACGACCGCCGCGATACCCAGGCCGATCGTCAGCGTCGCGACGTTGCCGAGTTGGGGGAAGTGATTCTGCAGCACGGTGATCGCCGACAGGGCGACCATTGCGCCGATCATCAGCACGTCGCCGTGCGCGAAGTTGATGATGCCGAGAATGCCGTACACCATCGTGTAACCCAACGCGATGATGGCGTACACACTGCCGAGCACCAGCCCGTTGAGGATCTGTTGGATGAAAATATCCATTTAAAGCTCCTTGGCCCATGCTGCCGGATGACGTTGCGCCCCGCGGGTAAGCGAGGAATCGCGCCTTCTCGGCGACACTGCGGGTACTAGTCGATACCGGTAAGGGTGGATCGTCCCGGCGCGCACCGCCCGGCCTGTACGGCCGGGCTTGCCGCCGGAGCGGATACAAAAACGGCACCGCACTGTTTCGGTGCCGTCATGAGTCCTGTCGCTAAATCGTCACGACGTCGAGGACGGTGTACTTGGCCTCCTTGAAGTCGTAGGGCAGCGTGCCGACACGCCCGGCGTCCGGCTGTCCGGAATCCGTGCCTTTTTCCGTCCGGGCCGCGGCGAACGCCGTGTCCGGGCCGATCAGGTTCCGCGCCGCGTCGCCCGCGGGCTCGACCACCTTGCCGACGCACGCGCCGATGTCGCCAAGGGTTTGTACTCCGATGCCGAACGGCGCCGCCTGCGCTGCAAGCCCGCCGTCCGCTGCCCGCGCGGCGCCGGAACCGGCTGCGCGAAGAACGCGCCCGACTTTCGTCCGGCACGCGTCGGAATTCATGGACCGAAGCAGGCCGCCGGCCGCGACGCGATGCGTCGTGCCGACACGCGGCCAGGTCGAATCGATATGAAAGGAGAGCGGTGCCATCTGCACGTCGCCTGCGTTGCCGCGGGTCTTG
Organism: Burkholderia sp. WP42; assembly: GCF_000745665.1. NCBI lineage: Bacteria > Pseudomonadati > Pseudomonadota > Betaproteobacteria > Burkholderiales > Burkholderiaceae > Burkholderia > Burkholderia sp. WP42. Next base: position 108,948 of record NZ_JQJT01000006.1, read on the forward strand.
CCGCGAATCTGGCCGCAAAGCGCACGCGCCGGCGGTGTGCCGCGTGCCGCCGTCGTCGCCTCGCGGTTGCCCGCGCGGGCTGCGGCAATCGCCGTGCCCGTTGCGCTGCCGCGCGCGGCGCACCGTGCCGAATGCATGCCGTGCTTCGGGCGCTGCGCGTTGAATGCGTCGCTCGCCAAACCTGCCCCGTTATCCGTGTCACTGTCCGATTGCGCGATGCGGCACACGGCCCGCCGCGCATGACCGGTGATGGCAACGCGCACGTCGTTGGCTGCCGGAACCGCATATGCCACTACTGCCCTGCCATCGCTCTTTTTGCTGCCCCGGCCGAGCATTGCAACCGGTGCGGCGACGGACATGGCGTACACCAACTTCACATGCATTGAATAGGTCTCCCGCGCCTTGCCAAAACCCGATTTCAAAGCCATTCCGGCCTGAAAACGGGCGCATTGTAACTCCATTTACAAGACGCCAATAATCCTGATGCGATGGGGTTTTCCTGCATTGCAACCAATTTTGAGAGGGGCTTAATCGCGCGGATAGCAACCCGGTTGCACCAATGGTGTGAATAATGGTTGCGCCCGCATTTTCGCGGTGCAAAAAAAAGCGCGCCGGGAGGCGCGCTTCGGGTATTGCGAAAGCGGAGCGGACAATCAGGCGGCGGGCGGCAGATTCAGCCCGCGCGGCAGCGGAAACGCCACGTTTTCCTCGATGCCTTCGAGTGCGCGGACATTGCGCACGCCGAGTTCGCGCAGCCGGGCGATCACGGCCTGCGCGAGCACTTCCGGCGCCGATGCGCCGGCCGTCACGCCGATGCGGCGCTTGCCGGCGACCCACGCCGGATCGATCTGCTCGGGCGCGTCGACCATGTACGCGGCCACGCCGCGCTTCTCCGCGACTTCGCGCAGGCGGCTGGAATTCGAACTGTTCGGGCTGCCGACCACGATCACGACGTCGCACTGCGGCGCCATGAACTTCACCGCGTCCTGGCGGTTCTGCGTCGCATAGCAGATGTCCTGCTTCTTCGGCTCGCGGATCTTCGGGTACTTCGCCTTCAGCGCGCCGATGATTTCGGCTGCGTCGTCAACGGACAGCGTCGTTTGCGTGACGAGTGCGATGCGCTCGGGATCGGCGAGTTCGAGCTTCTGGACGTCCTCGACGCTTTCGACCAGATGCATGCCGCGCTCGACCTGCCCCATCGTGCCTTCGACTTCCGGGTGGCCCTTGTGGCCGATCATCACGATGTCGACGCCGTCCTGGCGCATCTTCGCGACTTCGACGTGCACTTTCGTGACGAGCGGGCAGGTCGCGTCGTAAATGCGCAGTCCGCGCACGTCGGCCTCGTCGCGCACGGCTTTCGACACGCCATGCGCACTGAAGATCACCGTGTTGCCGGCCGGCACTTCCTCGAGCTCTTCGACGAAGATCGCGCCCTTCTTCCTCAGATCCTCGACCACGTACTTGTTGTGGACGATTTCGTGACGCACGTAGATCGGTGCACCGTGCATCGCAATCGCGCGCTCGACGATCTCAATCGCGCGGTCGACACCGGCGCAGAAGCCGCGCGGCTGTGCCAGCAGGATTTCGGCATCGGCTGCGACGGTCTGCCCGGGCAGCGTATCGGTGTTGCTCATGGTTACAGAATTCCGATGATTTTCACTTCGAACGTGAGCGCTTGGCCCGCGAGCGGATGATTGAAATCGAACAGGGCCGAGGTTTCGCTGACTTCCTTCAGCACACCTGCATAGCGGCCGCCGTCCGGCGCGTTGAATTCGATCAGGTCGCCCGGCGTGAAGTCTTCGCCGACCATGCCGTTCTCACGCAGCGTCGACAGCGTCACGCGCTGCAGCATCTCGGGATTGCGGGGACCGAACCCTTGCTCCGGCGTTAGCTGAAAAGTCGAATGGTCGCCGACCCGCAGCCCGAGCAGAATCTGTTCCAGCGACGGCGCCAGTTGTCCAGCGCCGAGCAGCAGCGTGGCTGGCTTGTCGGAAAAGGTGTTGACGATGTCGGCGCCGTCGGCCAGCGCAAGCCGGTAATGCAGCGTGACATGGGAACCGGGCTTCACTTCGGATAGATCGATGAGGCTCATGAATGACTCGTGTTCGTCGGCGCCCGAACGGGCCGCAAGGCCCGGCGCAAAGTCAATATTGTAAGTCACCTTCGCGCGCAAGGCTGAAAGTGCGACGACGTCGCGCCCGTGCCCGCCGCCATTGGAGTTTCGAACATGCCTTCATCCTGCGTCGCCGCCCCGGCGACGGAATGTCGCGACCTCGCGGACCCCGCGCCCGCTCCGGCCCACCGGGTCGCCATCGAGTGGCCGCGCAAGCGGCGCGCGCGGAACTGGAAGCCGCACCTGCCGCGCGAGCGGCTGCTCGAACGCGGGCCGGCGGCGCTGACCGACGCGGAACTGGTCGCGCTGCTGCTCGGCACCGGCGGCGGCGGCCGCGACGTGTTCGACAGCGCGCGCGCCCTGCTCGCCCGGTTCGGCGACTCGCTGCGCGACATGCTCGATGCGCAGCCCGGCGTATTCACCACGCATCCCGGCATCGGCGACGCGCGCGCCGCGGTGCTGATCGCCGTGACCGAGATCACGCGGCGCGCGCTGGTCGAGAAGGCGCGCAGGCGGATGCCGATCGACTCGCCCGGCGCGGTGGAGGACTATCTGCGGCTCAGGATCGGCATGCGCCCGTACGAAGTGTTCGTCACGCTGTATCTGGATGCGCGGCACGGCCTCATCGAGGTCGAGGAAAGCGCGCGCGGCTCGCTCACGCGGATGGCCGTCTATCCGCGCGAAATCGTGCGGCGCGCGCTGATGCTCAATGCCGCGTCGCTGATCATCGCGCACAATCATCCGTCGGGCGCCGTGCAGCCGAGCGCGGAAGACCGTCGGCTCACGCGCGTGCTGCACGAGGCGCTCGCGCTCGTCGACGCGAAGCTGCTCGATCACGTCGTGGTCGGCACGGCCGATACATTTTCCTTCGCACGCGCCGGTTGGCTGTAGACTGTGGCCCGGCGAACCGTTTGCGGGTCGCCGCGACGGCAACGCGAAATTAGGTTTGATTTTTCTGAACTTTTTCTGCTAGAATCGCCGTCTGTCTTTTTTCCAACCAGTTCTAGCCATCGAAGGGCCTTGTCTGTAAGGGCTTCGGCGTTCTGAGTGCAGCCATGGATCACGTGGCGGTGCGATGAGAACCTTCACCGGCGATCGAACCCCGAATTTAGCGTATTAGGAGTGCTCTCATGGCACGCGTATGCCAAGTAACTGGGAAAGCGCCGATGAGCGGCAACAACGTTTCCCACGCCAACAACAAGACGAAGCGCCGCTTCCTGCCGAACCTGCAAAACCGCCGGTTCTGGGTAGAGAGCGAAAACCGCTGGGTGCGCCTGCGCGTTTCGAACGCCGGCCTGCGCCTGATCGACAAGAACGGCATCGATTCCGTGCTCGCTGACCTGCGCGCACGCGGCGAAGCCTAAGCCCAAGGAGCACAATCATGGCAAAAGGCGCACGCGACAAGATCAAGCTCGAGTCGACCGCTGGTACGGGTCATTTCTACACGACCACGAAGAACAAGCGCAACATGCCGGAAAAGATGGCGATCAAGAAGTTCGATCCCGTCGTCCGCAAGCATGTGGAATACAAAGAAACCAAGATCAAGTAATCTCCTGGTTTCTGCAGCCTGACGGCGACCGAAAAGCCCCGCACATGCGGGGCTTTTCGTTTTGCGCGCACGTTTCCGCACGCACATGCAAGCCCGACGCGGTATGCTCTCCCCTTTCCGTCGCGACGGCCGACGGAGCGCACGAGACCTGAAGCGTAACGATGGAGATAGCATGAAATTCGATGTGGCGATCGTCGGCAGCGGCCTGGCAGGGCTGTCGGTCGCGCTGAATCTGGCCAGCACGCGGCGCGTCGCGCTGATCGCGAAACGATCGATGATGGAAGGCGCCAGCGACTACGCACAAGGCGGCATCGCCGCCGTGCTCGACTCGGCGGACAGCATCGAGAATCATGTCGACGACACGCTCGTCGCCGGCGGCGGGCTATGCGACGAAGGCGCGACGCGCTACATCGTCGAGCACGGCCGAGAAGCGATCGAATGGCTGATCTCCCACGGCGTGCCGTTCACGAAGGACGACGCGGCCGAACTTGGCTTCCACCTCACGCGCGAAGGCGGCCATAGCCACCGCCGGATCATCCACGCGGCCGACGCGACCGGCCATGCGGTGCTCGCGACGCTGTCCGAGCGCGCACGCCAGCATCCGAACATCACGTTCTTCGAGAACCACCACGCGATCGACCTGATCACGTCGGACCGGCTCGGCCTGCCCGGCCGGCGCTGTCACGGGTTGTACGCGCTCGACGTCGACAACGACCGCACCATCACCATCGAGGCGCCGCACACGGTGCTCGCCACCGGTGGCGCCGGCAAGGTCTATCTCTACACGACCAATCCCGACACCGCGACCGGCGACGGTATCGCGATGGCGTGGCGCGCAGGCTGCCGCGTGTCGAACATGGAGTTCATCCAGTTCCATCCGACCTGCCTGTTCCATCCGTATGCGAAGTCGTTCCTGATTTCGGAAGCCGTGCGCGGCGAAGGCGGCCTGCTGAAACTGCCCGACGGCACGCGCTTCATGCCCGCGCACGATCCGCGCGCCGAGCTGGCGCCGCGCGACATCGTCGCGCGCGCGATCGACTTCGAAATCAAGAAGCGCGGCATCGACTGCGTGTATCTCGACATCAGCCATCAGCCGGAGGCGTTCCTGCGCGAGCACTTCCCGACGATCCACGCGCGCTGCCTCGAATTCGGCATCGACATCGCGAAGCAGCCGATTCCGGTCGTGCCGGCCGCGCACTACACGTGCGGCGGCGTCGTCACCGACCTCGCCGGACGCACCGACCTCACCGGCCTGTATGCGGTCGGCGAAACGTCGTACACCGGGCTGCACGGCGCCAACCGGCTCGCGAGCAACTCGCTGCTCGAATGTCTCGTGATCGGCCGCGCGGCCGCCGAGGCGATCGAGGCGGCGGGCTTCGACACCCAGACGCCGGCCGAGCTGCCCGCATGGGACGAAAGCCGCGTGTCGGATGCGGACGAGGAAGTCGTCGTCGCGCACAACTGGGACGAACTGCGCCGCCTGATGTGGAATTACGTCGGCATCGTGCGCACCGACAAGCGCCTGGAACGCGCGAAGCACCGGCTGTCGCTGCTGCGCGACGAGATCCAGGAGTATTACGCGAACTTCCGCGTGACGCGCGATCTGCTCGAACTGCGCAATCTCGTCGATGTCGCGACGCTGATCGTGAAGAGCGCGTATTCGCGCCGCGAAAGCCGCGGGCTGCACTTCAGCCGCGACTGGCCGCACACGCTGCCGAAGGCGCTGCCGAGCGTGCTAACGCCGCGCTCGCGCCGCTGAGCGGCTACGCAGGTCGCAAAAAAGGCCGCCGGCGTGCAAGCGCCGGCGGCCTTTTTATCGGACGGCAGGTCGGGCTCAGTCGACGATGCGCATCGAATAGTCCGTTGCGCGCACGTCCTTCGTCAGCGCGCCGATCGAGATGCGGTCCACGCCCGTCTCCGCGAACGTGCGCACCGTATCGAAATAGACGCCGCCCGACACTTCGAGCACCGCCTTGCCGGCCGCGACGCGCACGGCCTCGCGCATCATGTCGAGCGTGAAGTTGTCGAGCAGCACCGACTGCGCGCCATGGGCGAGCGCCGTGTCGAGCTGCGCGAGCGTCTCGACCTCGATCTGCACCGGCACGCCGGCGTTCAGCGCGAACGCGGCGTCGAGCGCCTCGCCCACTCCGCCGGCCGCCGCGATGTGGTTTTCCTTGATCAGAATCCCGTCGTACAGCGCGAGCCGCTGGTTCTCGCCGCCGCCGACGCGCACCGCGTACTTCTGCGCGAGCCGCAGGCCCGGCAGCGTCTTGCGCGTATCGAGGATCTTCGCGCGCGTGCCTTCGACACGATCGACGTAACGGCGCGTCGCCGTCGCGACGCCCGACAGCAACTGCAGGAAGTTCAAGCCGTTGCGCTCGGCGGTGAGCAGCGCACGCGCCGGCCCGTCGAGCTCGCAGACGGTCGAGTCGGCCGTCATCCGGTCGCCTTCGCGATAGCGCCACTGCACGACGATCGACGGATCGATGCGCGCGATCACGGCCTCGAACCACGGCACGCCGCACAGTACCGCTTCCTCGCGGACGATGATGCGCGCGCGCCGCCGCTCGTCGGCCGGCACGAGGCGTCCGGTCTGGTCGCCGGCGCCGACGTCTTCGGCAATCGCGTCGGCGACGTTGCGCGCGATCGCTTCGTCGAATGCCGCGCCGTATTGCACACGGACGCTGTCGAACAGCGGGGATACCGCGTCGCTCATGCCGCCCCCACGTTCGCGAACAGTTGCTGATCGCGCTGCAGATCGCCGCTCGCCTGCACGCGCTTCTTGTGCGCCGCTGCGAAATCGAGCATCCGGTCGATCGGCACGCGCGCACGCGCGGCGATCGCCGGATCGACGAAGATCTCGTTGTGGCCGCGCTCGAGCACGTCGGCGAGGTTCGCGAGGCCGTTCATGGCCATCCACGGGCAATGCGCGCAGCTCTTGCAGGTTGCGCTGTTGCCCGCCGTCGGCGCGGCGATGAAGGTCTTGCCCGGTGCGGCGAGCTGCATCTTGTGCAGGATGCCGAGATCGGTCGCGACGATGAAGTGCGTCGCGTCGAGCTTCACCGCGGCGTCGATCAACTGCGTCGTCGAACCGACGACGTCCGCCTGCGCGACGACGTTTTCCGGCGACTCGGGGTGCACGAGCACCTTCGCGTCCGGGTATTCGGCGCGCAGCAAGTCGAGCTCGATCCCTTTGAATTCGTCGTGCACGAGGCACGAGCCTTGCCACAGCAGCATGTCCGCGCCGGTCTTCTTCTGGATATAGCTGCCGAGATGGCGATCCGGCGCCCAGATGATCTTTTCGCCGCGTGCGTGCAGGTCGGCGACGATCTCGAGGCCGATCGACGACGTGACCATCCAGTCCGCGCGCGCTTTCACGGCGGCGCTGGTGTTCGCGTAGACGACGACGGTGCGATCGGGATGGGCGTCGCAGAACGCCGAGAATTCGTCGGCCGGGCAGCCGAGGTCGAGCGAGCAGGTGGCGTCGAGATCGGGCATCAGCACGCGCTTGCCGGGGCTGAGGATCTTCGCGGTTTCGCCCATGAAGCGCACGCCGGCGACGACGAGCGTTTGTGCGTCGTGGTCGCGGCCGAAGCGGGCCATTTCGAGCGAATCGGCGACGCATCCGCCGGTTTCGTCGGCCAGTTCCTGCAGTTCGGCGTCCACATAATAGTGGGCGACCAGCACGGCCTTTTCGCGTGCGAGCAGCGTCTTGATGCGTGCCTTGAGAGCGGCGCGCTCTTCGGCGGACGGTGCATCGGGCACTTTGGCCCATGCTTGCCCGACGCTACAGACGGTCCCGGCCGAGACCGGTCGGTCGTACTCGACGGCTTTGATCGTCGATTCCATCTCCATATCTCCTGTCGACCCACGTTAGCGCTTTAGCGCTTACGTGGGTCCCATGCTTCGCGGTCGACCCACGTTAGCGCTTCAGCTCCTAAGTGAACTCCACACTTCCCGGTCGCCCGAAGTTTCAACCCTATTCCGCCGCCTTCATCCGACCTGGACAAAACGTCGGCCCAAAAGAAAAAACCCCGCCAGCGCGGGGTTTGTGACGTCCTAAGATTCTAATCGATTTCGAATCAGGCGTAGCGACGCAGGCGCGTCGCAAATTCCTGCAGCGACTTGATGCCGCTTTGTTCCGCGCGATGGCACCAATCCTGCAATTGCGCGAGCAGCTGTTCGCGCGATGCGGTCGAGCGATCCCAGATCGCAGCCAGATCCTGGCGCAGCTGGTAGTACGTATGCAACTTCTGGCTGTTCGCGAAAATCTCCGGGAGCAGCTTCTTCTGCGGCTCGTCGAGACCGTCGGCATCCTTGTGGAACCACTTGCGCGCGCCGCGCATCAGCTGGTACTTGTCACGCGAACCGAGCTCCTTCAGATGCGCAAGCTCCTGACGGTACGCACGCTTGACGGCCTTGCCGTAGCGCGCCATCACTTCGTAGCGGTTCGACAGCACGGCCTGCAGCGTTTCCTGGTCGAGCACCGTCTTCGGCTTGTTCAGGCGCGGCGTCGGCGCGATCTTCTTCACCTTCGCGAGGCCGAATGCCGACATGATGCGGATGTACATCCAGCCGATGTCGAACTCGTACCACTTGTTCGACAGCTTCGCCGACGTCGCGAACGTGTGGTGGTTGTTGTGCAGCTCTTCGCCACCGATCACGATGCCCCACGGGAACAGGTTCGTGCTCGCATCGGCCGAGTTGAAGTTGCGGTAGCCCCAGAAGTGGCCGAAACCGTTCACGACACCGGCGGCCCAGAACGGGATCCACACCATCTGCACGGCCCACACGGTCAGACCGAGCACGCCGAACAGCGCGACGTCGATCACCATCATCAGGCTCACGCCGAGGATCGGGTACTTCGAGTACACGTTGCGCTCGATCCAGTCGTTCGGCGTGCCGTGACTGAACTTGCGCATCGTCTCCTCGTTCTTCGCTTCGGCGCGATACAGCTCGGCGCCTTCGAGGAAAACCTTCCAGATGCCGCGCGTCTGCGGGCTGTGCGGGTCTTCCTCGGTTTCGCACTTCGCGTGATGCTTGCGGTGGATCGCGGCCCACTGACCCGTCAGCATGCCGGTCGTCATCCACAGCCATACGCGGAAGAAGTGGCTGGCGATCGGATGCAGCTCCAGCGCGCGGTGCGCCTGGCAGCGGTGCAGATACACCGTCACGCCGATGATCGTCACGTGCGTGACGGCCAGCGCGAACAGCGCGACCTGCCACCACGAAAAGCGCAGAAGCCCGTGGGAAAGAAAATCGAGCAGGGAATTCAACAAGGCAGTTACCTGTGGTGAGAGCGATGCCGGCCAAGCCGACGTCAGAAAAATGAAAGCATACCGCGTGTAGACCGGAATTTTACTTCAACCGTTCCAAGTCTTTGTAAAAAATGAATATTTTCTTGTCATGACGCAACGACGATAGTCCACCTCCGGACCGGCGACGGCCAACGATCCGATTGTGGCCGCCGCTGCATCAGACTCGCAGCGGCCCGCCCCGCTACGCCGCCGACGCACGCCCGGCCGTGGTGCTGGCATCGGCCGAAACCGGCGAGCCTTCCGCCACCACGCCGGTCGCGCCAAAACCCAAACCGTCCGGCAGCCCGACCACGCGCACTTCCCGCTGCGGAAACGGGATCGAGACGCCGTGCTCGGTGAATAGCCGCCAGATGTTGCGATTCACGGCCGAACGCACGCCCGACGTGCCCTTCGCCGAATCCTCGATCCAGAAACCCAGCTCGAGGTCGATCCCGTCCGCCCCGAAGCCGACCAGATACGGCGTCGGCGCCGGTTCGTCGAGCACGCGCGGCACGCCCTGCGCCGCTTCTGCCAGCAAGGCGAGTGCCTGCTCGACGTCGCTCGTGTAGGCGACCTGGACCGCGAGCTTCGCATAGCCGCGCGTCAGGTACGACGACTGGTTCTGCACGACGTCCGTGATCAGTTTTTCGTTCGGAATCAGCGTCTCGTTGCCGTCCAGCCCGCGCACGACCGTATAACGCGTGCGGATCTGCGTGACGACGCCTTGCAGGCCGCCGACGCTGATCGCATCGCCGAGCCGCAGCGAGCGATCGAGCAGGATGATGAAGCCCGATACGTAGTTGCTGGCGATCTTCTGCAAGCCGAAGCCGAGGCCGACGCCGAGCGCGCCGCCGAACACGCCGAGCACGGTCACGTCGATGCCGACCAGCGACAGGCCGATCAGGACCGCCGCGAACACCAGCAGCGCGCGGCCGACGCGCGACATCACGACCTTCAGGTTCGCGTCGAGCGTGGTCGCGCGCGCAAGACGCTCCTCCAGCACCGAGCCGAGCCACATCGCGACCATCAGCGTCACACAGACCCACAGTGCGCCGGAGATCACCGACAGCAGCGTCAGATGCGCGTTCGCGACGCGAAACTGCACGCTGTCGAGCCAGCCGAGCACGTCGCGCTGGATGCCGAGCACGGTCAGCACCATCGCGACCCAAACGACGCTCGACACGATCTTCTCGACGATCGACAGCCACGCATGCGTGTGTCCGTCGCGCGCGAACACGCGCCGCGCGAAGAAGAACAGCACGTAGATCAAGCCGATGCCGAACAGCGGCACGAGCGCGAGCGACAGCAGCGACGTCGACATGAACGGCTCGAAGCCGAGCTCCGCGATGCCGACGAACACCCCGCCGAACAGCGGAAACAGCGCACGCTGCAGGCTCTGCGCGCCCGCGCCGGGCGCACGGCCGGCCGCCCGGCGGCGCGCGTCGATGCGCGCGTGCGCGAAGCGCGCGGCGAGCCACGCGAAGCACAGCGCGCCGACGAGGATCGCCGCCTGCCAGATCATCACCGGCTGGTGGAAATCGCGAATCACCGACGCCAGCCGGTGCGACAGCAGACGGCTCTGCAGACTCTCCATCATGCCGGCCCGCCGTCGTTACTGCGCACGCCGCTCGAGCACCGCGGCGAAGAAGCCGTCGGTCGCGTGGCGATGCGGCCACAGCGACAGGTAGTCGCCGGTATCGAGCTCGATGCGCTGGTCGGCCAGCACCTTCTGCGCGGGCACGAGCACGAAGTCGGGGTGATCGGCCAGGAACTGCTCGACGATCGCCTCGTTCTCCGCGTCCAGCACGCTGCAGGTCGCGTACACGAGCCGGCCGCCCTTCTTCACGAGCCGCGCGGCGCTCGCGAGGATCGACGCCTGCTTCGGCGCAAGCTCGTCGATCGACGTGCGCGTCTGGCGCCACTTCAGGTCGGGATTACGGCGCAGCGTGCCGAGCCCGCTGCACGGCGCGTCGACCAGCACGCGGTCGATCTTGCCGGCGAGCCGCTTGATCTTCGCATCGTGCTCGCTGTCGATCAGCACCGGGTTCACGTTCGACAGCCCGCTGCGCGCGAGGCGCGGCTTGAGCTTCGCGAGACGCTTTTCCGACACGTCGAACGCGTACAGGCGCCCGGTCGAACGCATCATCGCGCCGAGCGCGAGCGTCTTGCCGCCGGCGCCCGCGCAGAAATCGACGACCATCTCGCCGCGACGCGGCGCGACCAGCGAGCACAGCAGCTGGCTGCCCTCGTCCTGCACTTCGATCTGGCCTTCCTCGAACAGCTTCAGGCGCGTGAGCGCCGGCTTGCCGACCACGCGCACGCCGTTCGGCGCGAACGGCGTCGCGCCCGCCTCGATACCGTTCGCGCGCAGCGCGTCGATCACCTGGTCGCGCGTCGCCTTCTGCACGTTGGCGCGCAGGTCGAGCGGCGCCGGGTAGTTCAGCGCGGCGGCGAGCTGCGCGAGCTCGTCGGCATCGAAACGCGCCGACAGCGCCTGGTAGATCCAGTCCGGCAGGTTCGTGCGCACGCGCACCGGCAGGCTCGCCGGGTCGATCTTCGACACGTGCTCGAGCCACGCGGCCTCGTTGTCCGACACGAACGGCTTCAGCGCGTTGCGGCCGAGCGTCTGCATCAGGCCCAGCAGCGTCAGGCGCCGCGCGGGGCTGCCCGTGCCGCTTTCGGCGAGGTGCGAAAACTCCATCTTGCGGCGCAGCACCGCGAACACCGCCTCGGCGATCACGCCGCGCTCGGCATGGCCGAGCTTCGGGTGCGCGCGGAAGAACCGGCTCGTGGTCGCGTCGGCCGGGCCGGCGAACTTGAGCACCTCCGCCAGCAAGGTCTCGGTCTGGCCAATCAGAAATCCGTGCAGCTTCATACGCCCTCGCTCGTTTCGGTATGCGGTTGATCCGCGAAAATCCAGCGCGCCTCGTGCGGCGCCACCACTGCCCGGCCGTTCTCGAGGCGCAGGCTGCCTTCGACGAACCAGCGCACCGCACGCGGATACAGCACGTGCTCGACCGCCAGCACGCGCTGCGCGAGCGCCGCGGCGTCGTCGCCGGCCCGCACGGGCACCGCGCCCTGCGCGACGATCGCGCCGCTGTCGAGTTCGGGGCTGACGAAATGCACGGTCACGCCGTGCAGCGCGACGCCGGCGTCCAGCGCCTGCTGATGCGTGTGCACGCCCTTGAAGCTCGGCAGGAGCGACGGATGGATGTTCAGCAGCCGACCCTCATATCGTCTGACGAAATCGGGGGTGAGAATGCGCATGAAGCCGGCCAGCACGACGAGATCGGGCGCGAAGCGGTCGATTTCGGCGGCGAGCGCCGCGTCGAAGCTGTCGCGGCCGTCGAAGGCGCGATGGTCGACCACCGCGGTCGCCACGCCGTGCGACGCGGCAAAAGCCAGGCCGGCCGCGTCGGGCCGGTTGGCGATCACGGCGGCGACCTGGGCCGGCCAGCGTTCCTGCGCGCACGCGCGGACGATGGCCTCCATGTTGCTGCCGCGACCGGAAATCAGGATCACGAGTTTTTTCATCCGCGAATTTTACCATTCGCCCCCGCGTTTCCTGCCTTCTCGGCCGCCAGGCCGCCCGAACGTTTATAATCTTCTGCTTTGCGGCATTCCACCGCTCATTCCCCGACGCTGCATCCGCTATCGTGAAAGTCTTCCGCGGCCTGCCCAACGCCGAGAGCCGCGCGCCCTGCGCGCTGACGATCGGCAACTTCGACGGTGTCCATCGCGGCCACCAGGCCTTGCTCGCGCGCGTGCGCGCGGCAGCGGACGCGCGTGGGCTGCCCGTGTGCGTGATGACCTTCGAGCCGCATCCGCGCGAGTTCTTCAACCCGGCCGGCGCGCCGCCGCGCATCGCGATGCTGCGCGACAAGCTCGAGGCGCTGCGCGAGCACGGCGTCGATCGCGTCGTCGTCGAGCACTTCAACCACACGTTCGCGAGCCAGTCGCCGCAGGCGTTCGTCGAACGCACGCTGGTCGGCGGCCTGCATACGCGCTGGATGATGGTCGGCGACGATTTCTGCTACGGCGCGAAGCGCGCGGGCACCTTCGACACGCTGAAGGCCGCCGGCGAGCTGCACGGCTTCGAGGTCGAGCAGATGGACACGGTGGCCGGCAGCGACGGCACGCGCATTTCGAGCTCCGGCGTGCGCGCGGCGCTCGCCGCCGGCGATCTCGACGCGGCCGCGCAGGCGCTCGGCCACGGCTACGCGATCAGCGGCCACGTCGCGCACGGGCTGAAGCTCGGCCGCGACCTCGGCTTCCCGACGCTGAACCTGCCGATCGCGCACAAGCGGCCGGCGCTCGCCGGCATCTTCGTCGTGCAGGTGCACGGCCTCGGGCCGGCGCCGCTGCCGGGCGTCGCGAGCCTCGGCGTGCGCCCGACCGTCGACGATTCCGGCCGCGTGCTGCTCGAAGTCCACCTGCTCGACTGGCATGGGGACGCGTACGGCAAGCTGATCCGCGTCGAATTCCTGAAGAAGCTGCGCGACGAGGCCAAATACGACGATCTCGAGGCGCTGTCGCGCGCGATCGCGCTCGACGTCGCGAACGCGCGCGCGTATTTCGTGGAGCGCGCACGCGCACCGGGCAGCCGCGCGACCGGCTTCTCGACGTCGGCGACCGACCGAATTAGCTGATCCGGACGGCGGCGCCGCGCGCCGCACCCTCGCGCCGCCGAACCGCGCGCATCCCCGATTCACGACGCTCGAGCGTCCCCCGATTTAGATAGCGATCCCACCATGAGCAACAAGAAAGCCGATTCGAAACCGCAGGCCAAGTATCCGGTCAACCTGCTCGACACGCCGTTCCCGATGCGCGGCGATCTGCCCAAGCGCGAGCCGCAGTGGGTGAAGGAGTGGGAAGAGCGCGGCATCTACGAGAAAATCCGCGCGGCCAGCAAGGGCCGGCCGAAGTTCATCCTGCACGACGGCCCGCCGTATGCGAACGGCGACATCCACCTCGGTCACGCGGTCAACAAGATCCTGAAGGACATCGTCGTGAAGTCGCGCAACATGGCCGGCTTCGACGCGCCGTACGTGCCCGGCTGGGATTGCCACGGGATGCCGATCGAGATCCAGATCGAAAAGCAGTTCGGCAAGTCGCTGCCGGCCGCCGAAGTGATGAGCAAGGCGCGCGCGTACGCGACCGAGCAGATCGAGAAGCAGAAGGTCGGCTTCAAGCGCCTCGGCGTGCTCGGCGACTGGGCCAATCCGTACAAGACGATGAACTTCGTGAACGAGGCGGAAGAGATCCGCGCGCTCGGCAAGATCATCGAGAAGGGCTACGTGTACCGCGGGCTCAAGCCGGTGAACTGGTGCTTCGACTGCGGCTCGGCGCTCGCCGAGGCGGAAGTCGAGTACAAGGACCGCACCGACCCGACGATCGACGTGATGTTCGCGTTCGCGGAGCCGGAAAAGACCGCACAGGCGTTCGGCCTGCCGGCGCTGCCGCGCGCCGACGGCGGCATCGTGATCTGGACCACCACGCCGTGGACGATCCCGGCGAACCAGGCGCTGAACCTCCATCCCGAGATCGTCTATGCGCTGGTCGACACCGAGCGCGGGCTGCTGATCATCGCCGAGGAGCGCGTCGAAGCCTGCATGGCCGACTTCAAGCTGACCGGCCGCATCGTCGCGACCGCGCCGGGCGTGAAGCTCGCGAACCTGCGCTTCCACCATCCGCTCGCCTCGGCCCACCCCGGCTACAAGCGCACCGCGCCCGTCTACCTCGGCGACTACGTGACGACCGACACCGGTACCGGCGTGGTCCATTCGTCGCCCGCGTACGGCATCGAAGACTTCGTCTCGTGCAAGTCGCACGGGATGACCGACTCCGACATCATCAACCCGGTGATGGGCGACGGCCGCTACATCGAATCGCTGCCGCTGTTCGGCGGCCTGTCGATCTGGGATGCAAACCCGAAGGTCGTCGAGGCGCTGCGCGCGGCCGGCTCGCTGCTGCGCAGCGAGAAGTACACGCACAGCTACATGCACTGCTGGCGCCACAAGACGCCGATCATCTACCGCGCGACGTCGCAGTGGTTCGCCGGCATGGACGTGACGCCGCACGCCGGCGGCAAGACGCTGCGCGAAACGGCGCTCGAAGGCATCGACGCGACCGCGTTCTACCCGTCGTGGGGCAAGCAGCGGCTGTTCAGCATGATCGCGAACCGTCCCGACTGGACGCTGTCGCGCCAGCGCCAATGGGGCGTGCCGATGGCGTTCTTCGTGCACAAGGAAACCGGCGAGCTGCATCCGCGCACGCTCGAGCTGCTCGAGGAAGTCGCGAAGCGCGTCGAGCAGTCGGGCATCGAGGCGTGGCAGTCGCTCGACCCGCGCGAGCTGATCGGCGACGACGCGAACCTCTACGAGAAGAACCGCGACACGCTCGACGTGTGGTTCGACTCGGGCACGACGCACTGGCACGTGCTGCGCGGCTCGCACAAGGATCAGCTGCAGTTCCCGGCCGACCTCTACCTCGAAGGCTCGGACCAGCATCGCGGCTGGTTCCACTCGTCGCTGCTGACCGCGTCGATGATCGACGGCCGCGCGCCGTACAAGGGGCTGCTCACGCACGGCTTCACGGTCGACGGCGAAGGCCGCAAGATGAGCAAGTCGCTCGGCAACGGCATCGATCCGCATGAAGTCGCGAACCGCCTCGGCGCGGAAATCATCCGGCTGTGGATCGCGTCGACCGACTATTCGGGCGAACTGGCGATCTCCGAAGAGATCCTCAAGCGCGTGACGGAAGGCTACCGCCGCATCCGCAACACGCTGCGCTTCCTGCTCGCGAACCTGTCGGACTTCGACTTCGCGCAGCACGCGGTGCCGGTCGACGAATGGCTCGAGATCGACCGTTATGCGGTCGCGTTCTCCGCGCAACTGCAGACGGAGCTGCTCGGCCACTACGAGAAATACGAGTTCCATCCGGTCGTCGCGAAGCTGCAGACGTACTGCTCGGAAGATCTCGGCGGCTTCTACCTCGACGTGCTGAAGGACCGGCTGTACACGAGCGCGGCCGATTCGCGCGCGCGCCGCTCCGCGCAGACGGCGCTCTACCATCTGACGCAGGGGCTGCTGCGCGTGCTCGCGCCGTTCCTGTCGTTCACCGCGGAAGAGGCATGGAAGGTGTTCCAGCCGGCGAGCGACACCGTGTTCACGGAGACGTACTACGCGTATCCGGAAGTCGCCGGCGCGGCCGCGCTGATCGAGAAGTGGGCGCTGCTGCGCGACGTGCGCGGCAACGTGACGAAGGCGCTCGAGGAAGCCCGCACCGCCAATCGCATCGGCTCGTCGCTGCAGGCCGAAGTGGCCGTGCACGCGAGCGGCGCGCGCTACGACGCGCTCACGAGCCTCGGCGACGATCTGAGGTTCGTGCTGATCACGTCGGCGGCAAGCGTCGTGAAGGTCGACGACGAAGCGCACGAAAGCGTCGACGTCGCGGCGTCGAAGTACCAGAAGTGCGAACGCTGCTGGCACTACCGTGAAGACGTGGGCGCGCACGCCGAGCATCCGACGCTGTGCGGCCGCTGCTTCTCGAACCTGTTTGAAAACGGCGAAATTCGGAGCGCTGCGTAACCATGGCGAAAACCCTGTCGAAACCGGCCAGCGGCGCGCTCGCGCCCTGGCTCGGCATTTCGCTGATCGTGATCCTGTTCGACCAGCTGTCGAAGATCGCGATCCTGAAAACGTTCGCGTACGGCGCGCAGCATGCGCTGACGTCGTTCTTCAATCTCGTGCTGGTGTACAACCGCGGCGCCGCGTTCGGCTTCCTGTCGACCGCGAGCGGCTGGCAGCGCTGGGCGTTCACCGCGCTCGGCATCGGCGCGACGCTGGTGATCTGCTACCTGTTGCGCCGGCACGGCCAGCAGCGGCTGTTCAGCCTGTCGCTCGCGCTGATCCTCGGCGGCGCGCTCGGCAACGTGATCGACCGGCTGCTGTACGGCCACGTGATCGACTTTCTCGATTTCCATCTCGGCGGCTGGCATTTCCCGGCGTTCAACCTCGCCGATTCCGCGATCACGGTCGGCGCGGTGCTGCTGATCTACGACGAACTGCGTCGCGTGCGCGGCACGCGCTGAGCGCGCATACTCCGTGTCGACGGCCGGCTTCACGCCGGCCGTTCCGTTTGATCCTTGGAGACCCGAGTTGGCACACGCAGAACTCGCAGGAAAACACCTCGTCCTCGGCCTCACGGGCGGCATCGCCTGCTACAAGATCGCCGAGCTCACACGGCTGCTGACGAAGGCCGGCGCGACCGTCCAGGTCGTGATGACCGAAGCCGCCGCGCAGTTCATCACGCCCGTCACGATGCAGGCGCTGTCCGGCCGGCCCGTCTACACGAGCCAGTGGGACGCCCGCGTCGACAACAACATGGCGCACATCGACCTGTCGCGCGAAGCCGATGCGATCGTGATCGCGCCGGCCTCCACCGACTTCCTCGCGAAGCTCGCGCACGGGTTCGCCGACGACCTGCTGTCGACGCTGTGCGTCGCGCGCGACTGCCCGCTGCTCGTCGTGCCGGCGATGAACCGGCAGATGTGGCAGAACCCGGCCACCCAGCGCAATGCGGCGCAACTGCGGGCCGACGGCGTGTCGGTGCTCGGCCCCGATTCGGGCGCGCAGGCGTGCGGCGAGGTCGGCGACGGCCGCATGCTCGAGCCCGAGGCGATCTACGAAGCGATCGTCGCGCACTTTGCGCCGAAGCTGCTCGCGCACCGCCGCGTGCTGATCACGGCCGGCCCGACGTTCGAGCCGCTCGATCCGGTGCGCGGCCTCACGAACCGCTCGAGCGGCAAGATGGGCTTCGCGCTCGCGCGCGCCGCGCAGCAGGCCGGCGCGGACGTGCATCTGGTGGCCGGGCCGGTCGCGCTCGACACGCCGTGGGGCGTGTACCGGCAGGACGTGCAGACCGCGCAGCAGATGTACGACGCGGTCATGCACGCGGCATCGGACGCGGACATCTTCATCGCGGTGGCCGCGGTCGCCGACTGGCGCGTCGAGCAGCCGGCCGAGCACAAGATGAAGAAGACCGCCGATCGCAAGATGCCGGCGCTCACGTTCGTCGAGAACCCCGACATCCTCGCGTCGGTCGCCGCGCTGCCCGATCCGCCGTACTGCGTCGGCTTCGCGGCCGAAAGCGGCGACCTCGACGTGCACGGCGACGAAAAGCGCAAGCGCAAGAACGTGCCGCTGCTGATCGGCAACCTCGGCCCGCTGACGTTCGGCCGCGACGACAACGAAGTGGTGCTGTTCGAGGCGGCCGGCCTCACGCCGCTGCCGCGCGCGCCGAAGGACGAACTCGCCCACGTGCTCGTCGCCGAAATCGCGCGGCGCCTGCCCGACAACCGACTGATCTGATCTCCCGCGCGGCGGCTCGCGCCGCCGCGCCCTACCCGAACGACTCGACCACCGCATGAAACTCGATCTGAAGATTCTCGACGCGCGCATGCGCGACTACCTGCCCGCCTATGCGACTACCGGCAGCGCAGGCCTCGACCTGCGCGCGTGCCTCGACGCGCCCGTCACGCTGCAACCGGGCGAAACCACGCTGGTGCCGACCGGCCTCGCGATCCATCTGGCGGACCCCGGCTATGCGGCGCTGATCCTGCCGCGCTCGGGCCTCGGTCACAAGCACGGGATCGTGCTCGGCAACCTCGTCGGCCTGATCGATTCCGACTACCAGGGCCAGCTGATGGTGTCGACGTGGAACCGCGGCCAGAGCGAGTTCGTGCTGAACCCGTTCGAACGGCTCGCGCAACTGGTGATCGTGCCGGTCGTGCAGGCGCAGTTCAACATCGTCGACGACTTCGCGCAAAGCGAGCGCGGCGAAGGCGGCTTCGGCAGCACCGGCCGGCACTGAGCCGCGCCGCATCGAAAAGGGGCCGCGCGGCCCCTTTTGCTTTTCCGGGTGCCGCTCAGCGGCCGGCCGTTTGCGCGATGCGCACGGGTGTCCGCTCGCGGCGCCGCGCCTGCGCGATGCTCGCGTAGATCACCATCGCGACCAGCACGCCGAGCAATACGGCAGACGAGCCGACCGTGCCGAGTGCCAGGCCGCCCTTGGCGGCCGGTTTCGTGAGCCAGTCCCCGAGCGTCGCGCCGAACGGACGCGTGAGCACGAACGCCGCCCAGAACAACAGCACGCCGGAGACGCGGGTGAGATAGCGCGCGAGCACGATCGCCGCGAGCAGGCTGCCGATCAGCAATGCGCCGCCGCCGAAACCGAGGCCCGAACTGTCCGCGAGAAAGTCGCCGAGCGCGGTGCCGAGCGTGTTCGAGAACAGGATCGCCACCCAGTACAGCAGCTCGACGCGACGCGTGCGGATCAGGTCCACCGAAAGCGATTCGCCGCTGAGCCGCCACACCGCGAAAGTCGCCAGCAGGATCGCGACGAGAATCGACGAGCCGGCTGCGTAGCCGAGGCCGAGCGTGCGGTCCATGAAGTCGGACATCGTCGTGCCGGCCGTGCTGGTGGCGACGATCACGGCCCAGTAGAGCGCCGGGCGATAGTGCGTGGCCCGCAGCTGCGCGCCGAGCGTCACGAGAAAGAAACCGAGCAGCAGCAGCGAGCTTGCCGCGTAGCCGACGTCGAGGGTCATCGACAGCAGGTCGCCGCCCGTTTCGCCGAGCGTCGTCGCGCAGATCTTCATGATCCAGAACGCGAGCGTGATTTCAGGAAGCTTCTTCATCCGAACCCCTTTGCGAATGGCGATGGGCCGCCAGGCGGCCCTGAATCGCGAACGGGTTCGACTGTACGCGCCGCCGACTTAACGCAAGCTTAGCGGCTCGCCAGCACGCCCGGCCGCGTGCCGCCATGCATCACCGCGCGTGCTGGTGCCGGTAATGCAGCGCGTACGCGAGCGTCAGCAGCACGACGAACACGACGCCGACCACCATCGTCATCCGGAATTCGTGCGTGAACGCGGTCGTGAGCAGGATCGCGCCGACGAGCGCCGCCCCGAGCAGGCTGCCGAACGGATGCGCCCACATGCGGAACGCGAGCGCCGGGCCGCGGTAGCGCGCACGAAAGCGCAGGTGCGTGACGAAGATCATCAGCCACGTGAACAGCGCGCCGAACATCGCGATCGCCATCATCACGGTGAATGCGGTGCCGGGCGACAGCGCGACCAGCACGGCCGCGACCGCGACGCCGCTGGTCGAGATCCACAGCGCCGCACGCGGCACGCCGTTGTCGCCCACCCGCCCGAACACCGCCGGCGCGAGCCGCGCGCGCGACAGGCTGAACATCATCCGCGTCGTCACGTAGAGCTGGCTGTTCATCGCCGACAGCGCCGCGATCAACAGCACGAAGTTGATCACGCCAGCCGCGTACGGCACGTGCGTCGCGGCCATCACCTTCACGAACGGGCTTTCGTCGGTGCCGGCCTGCGTCCACGGCACGATCGCGAGCATCAGCGCCAGCGTCAGCAGATAGAACAGCACGAGCCGGAATACCGTCGAGCGGAACGCGCGCGTGACCGCATGCTGCGGATCGCGCGCCTCGCCGGCCGCGATCGCGACCGCCTCGATGCTCATGTAGCTGAAGATCGCGACGATCACCGCGACCCAGGTGCCCCACGGCCCTTTCGGCATGAAGCCGCCGTGGCCGGTGTAGTTCGCGAAGCCGATGCCGGACGCCGGCGGCGCCGACCACACCAGATAGGCGCCGAGCACGATGAACACGATGATCGCCGCGATCTTCAGCAGCGAGAACGCGTATTCGACCGACCCGTACAACGTGACGCTCGCGAGGTTCACGGCGATCAGCAGCGCGGAGAAGCCGATCACCCAGTACCAGCCGGGCACGGCGGGAAACCAGTACTTCATGAATACGGCGATCGCGCTGATCTCGGTGCCGATCGCGAACACCACGGCGAACCAGTACGCGTAGCGCACCAGAAAGCCCGCGAGCGGGCCGACGTAGTGCTCCGCATAGGCGCCGAACGAGCCGGCCGTCGGATGCGCGACCGTCATTTCGGCGAGCGCGCCCATCAGCAGCAGCGCGATCAGCGCGCCGATCGCATACGAAACCAGCACGCTCGGGCCCGCGAGCCCGATCGCGAACCCGCTGCCGAGGAACAGCCCCGTGCCGATCGCGCCGCCGATCGCGATCATCGCCATCTGCCCCGATGTGAGCGCGTGGCGCAACCCTTGTTCGCGCGCGACGATGTTGTCGAACGATCGTTGTTGTTGTGTCACTGCGTTACCACTCCCCTGCACCGCCGTGGCGCCGCTGGCGCCGGATAAAACGAAACGGCGCGGAGAACTTCCCGCGCCGTTCGCATGAACTGCCAATTATCGCTTACTCGACTTCGACCGTCTCTTCGTTCGGCTTGTGCGGCGGATTCGCCAGCTTGTCGAACGACAACTGCACCTTGTCGTTCTCGTCGACGTCGACCGTCACGTGGCCGCCCGCCACCAGCTTGCCGAACAGCAGCTCGTCCGCCAGCGCACGACGGATCGTGTCCTGGATCAGCCGCTGCATCGGCCGCGCGCCCATCAGCGGGTCGAACCCGTGCTTGGCCAGATGCTTGCGCAGCGCGTCGGTGAACAGCGCATCGACCTTCTTCTCGTGCAGCTGCTCCTCGAGCTGGATCAGGAACTTGTCGACCACGCGCATGATGATTTCCTCATCGAGCGAGCGGAAGCTGATGATCGCGTCCAGACGGTTGCGGAACTCCGGCGTGAACAGGCGCTTGATGTCGTTCATCTCGTCGCCCGTCTCGCGCCGCGTCGTGAAGCCGATGGTCGCCTTCTGCATCGACTCGGCGCCCGCGTTCGTCGTCATGATGATGATGACGTTGCGGAAATCCGCCTTGCGGCCGTTGTTGTCCGTCAGCGTGCCGTGGTCCATCACCTGCAGCAGCACGTTGAAGATGTCCGGATGCGCCTTCTCGATTTCGTCGAGCAGCAGCACGCAATGCGGCTTCTTCGTGACGGCTTCGGTCAGCAGCCCACCCTGGTCGAACCCGACGTAGCCGGGCGGCGCGCCGATCAGACGGCTCACCGCATGACGCTCCATGTATTCCGACATGTCGAAGCGGATCAGCTCGATGCCGAGCGTGAACGCGAGCTGGCGCGCCACTTCGGTCTTGCCGACGCCGGTCGGGCCGGAGAACAGGAATGCGCCGATCGGCTTGTCCATCTTGCCGAGGCCCGCGCGTGCCATCTTGATCGACGCCGCGAGCGCGTCGATCGCCGGATCCTGGCCGAACACGACGCTCTTCAGGTCGCGATCGAGCGTCTGCAGCTTGCTGCGGTCGTCCTGCGACACGCTCTGGGCCGGCACGCGCGCGATCTTCGAGATGATTTCCTCGATCTCGCTCTTGCCGATCGTCTTCTTCTGCTTCGACTTCGGCAGGATGCGTTGCGCGGCGCCCGCTTCGTCGATCACGTCGATCGCCTTGTCGGGCAGATGGCGGTCGGTGATGAAGCGCGCCGACAGTTCGGCCGCGGCCGACAGCGCACCCGACGAATACTTGACGCCGTGATGCTCCTCGAAGCGCGACTTCAGCCCGCGCAGGATCGCGACCGTCTGCTCGACGGTCGGCTCCGACACGTCGACCTTCTGGAAGCGCCGCGACAGCGCCGCATCCTTCTCGAAGATGCCGCGATATTCGGTGAAGGTGGTCGCGCCGATGCACTTGAGCGTGCCCGACGACAGCGCGGGCTTCAGCAGGTTCGATGCGTCGAGCGTGCCGCCCGACGCGGCGCCCGCGCCGATCAGCGTGTGGATCTCGTCGATGAACAGGATCGCGTGCGGACGCTCCTTGAGCTCCTTGAGCACCGTCTTCAGACGCTGTTCGAAGTCGCCCCGATACTTGGTGCCCGCGAGCAGCGCGCCCATGTCGAGCGAATACACCTGCGCGTTCGCGAGAATGTCCGGCACCTCGCCGCGCGTAATGCGATAGGCGAGCCCTTCGGCGATCGCCGTCTTGCCGACGCCGGCTTCGCCGACGAGCAGCGGATTGTTCTTGCGCCGACGGCACAGCACCTGCACCACACGCTCGACCTCCGGCTCGCGGCCGATCAGCGGATCGATGCGGCCGTCCTTCGCCATCTGGTTCAGGTTCTGCGTGAACTGGGCGAGCGGGGTTTCCTTCTGCGCGTTCGCGTCTTCGCTTTCCGCATTGCCGTCGGTCGACTTCGCGGCTTCGCCGCCGTTCGTCTTCGCGATGCCGTGCGAAATGAAGTTCACCACGTCGAGACGCGTCACGCCCTGCTGCTGCAGGTAATAGACGGCATGCGAATCCTTCTCGCCGAAGATCGCGACCAGCACGTTCGCGCCGGTGACCTCCTTCTTGCCGTTCGACGTCGACTGGACGTGCATGATCGCGCGCTGGATCACGCGCTGGAAACCGAGCGTCGGCTGGGTATCGACATCGTCGGTGCCCGGCACGGTCGGCGTGTTGTCGTGGATGAAATTGCGCAGGTTCTGACGCAAGTCCTCGATATTGGCCGCACACGCGCGCAACACCTCGGCTGCCGTCGGATTATCCAGCAGGGCCAGCAACAGGTGCTCTACCGTAATGAATTCATGGCGCGCCTGACGTGCTTCCATGAACGCCATGTGCAGGCTGACTTCCAATTCCTGGGCAATCATGCTTCCTCCATCACGCACTGCAGCGGATGCCCGGCCTGCCGCGCATGGGTAACGACTTGCTCAACCTTGGTCGACGCGATGTCCCGCGTATAGACCCCACATACCCCTCGCCCTTCGCGATGGACCTTCAGCATGATCTGCGTGGCCGTCTCGCGATCCTTCTTGAAATACTCCTGGACGACCATGACGACGAACTCCATTGGCGTGAAGTCGTCGTTGAGCAGCACCACCTTGTACATCGAAGGCGGCTTGAGCTTCTGCTGCTTGCGTTCCAGGACGGTGCTGTCCTGCTTGTCCGGGATAATCGCCATACACCCATTCTAAACAACTCGGACAGGCCCGCAATCCTGCCATTACCCGACCGACAGGCCGGCGCCCTTCGTGGTTCCCGACGACGCGCGATCGTCTTCGTGCCATACGAAAGCCGGCTGCGGTGCCGGCTTTCACGCGTGGCGCGGAACACGAACCGTCAGGAGGAAACCGCACCGGACCGTCGCATCCGCATCCAGTATCCCACAAGCCGGGACGACTCGATCGCGTGTCACTCGAGCCTGGTATATGAACCGATTATGCGACTTTTCAAGTGCGTGCGCTCGGCGGCATGCTGCGAAGCAAAGCCGGAAAAACCCTGAAAATGGGTTCTTTACAACGTCCCTCCAAACGTCTAAAAATTCCGCTTGACACTCAAATAAAGAGCGCCAACAATCAAGCTGGCACCTTTTTTCATTCGCCGGCTGGCGAAATGAAAAGGGCCGAAGGTGAGCTTGTGAGGGGGGAACGGCTGTATTTACGGTCGTTTAGCTTTTCGAGCGTGCTCGTGGTAAGTAGCAGCGACTGTGTGACAGGGGAAGTAGGAAATGGCAACTGGTATCGTTAAGTGGTTCAACGACGCGAAGGGCTTCGGTTTCATCACTCCCGACGAGGGCGGTGAAGATCTGTTTGCGCACTTCTCGGCCATCAACATGCAGGGCTTCAAGACCCTGAAGGAAGGCCAGAAGGTAAGCTTCGAGGTCGTTCAAGGGCCGAAGGGCAAGCAAGCGTCGAACATCCAGGCCGCGTAAGGGCACCGGATATCGGACGAAGAAACCCGGCATTGCGCCGGGTTTCTTTTTTTCAGGCCGGCCAATCGTTAATTCGATTGGCCGGCCTTTTCGTTCAATCCCAATAATTGAACGTGCATTGTCCACGCGTACACGCAAATCGAATGCGTTCATACGCGTGAAACAAAATCATTAGCGGTTACACGACTTTGAGCGTGCCCATCATGCCCAGGTCCTCGTGCTCCAGAATATGGCAGTGAAACATGCGCTCGCCGGGCATGTCCTGCTTCACCAGTAGCGTGACGGTTTCGCCGCTGCGCACGTTCACCGTATCGCGCCAGGCACGGAACGGCTCGGCCGTGCGCGTGCCGCCGGATGCACGTTCGGTCACCTGAAACTGCGTGCCGTGCAAGTGGAACGGATGATCCATGTCGGTGGTGTTGCGGATCGTCCAGCGCTCGAGTTCGCCGCGCCGGCTCGTCAGCGTCGCCCGGTGCGGCGCGTAGGTCGCGCCGTTGATCATGAAGCGCATCCCGGCCGGCCGGCCGTGCGCCGGGCCGCTCATCATCGCGTTCATGTCCATCGCCTCGCCGAGCGCGACGTCCTTGTCCGCGACCGGCTCGCCCGGCGCGGGCACGGCGCGCAACGTGGCCGGCAGCGCCCGCGCGGCGGCCGGCACGAACGTGACGTCGGCCAGCGGCAGCGCCGGATCGGGCGGCAGGCTGCCGCGGCCGCCGTCGTGCGACATCGCCATCTTGCGGCGATCGTATTCGGCCGCCTGCAGCACGGCGCGTGACGCGCGATCGCCGGCCCGCACCAGCAGTTCCGCGCGCTCGCCCGGAGCCAGCAGCAGCGACGTCACGCGACGCGGCGTTTCGAACAGCCCGCCGTCGGTGCCGACATGCTCGAATGCGCGTCCGTCGTCGAACGCGACGCACACGTAGCGCGCGCTGCAGGCGTTCCAGACCCGCCAGCGCTCGTCGCCCGCGACGTCGATGCGCGGCCGGCGCGCGCCGTTGACCAGCGCGAACTGGCCTTCGCGGCCGTTCATCCAGTCCATCATGTCGTTCGGCGGAATCGAGCCGTCGCTCGCGAGCTTCAGATCCGACACGAACAGGTGGCGCTCGGGCCAGCCGGCGAGCGGATCGTCGGCCGCACGCACGATGAACGGACCGGCCAGCCCGCGAAACGCCTGCTCGGCCGTCATCATGTGCGGATGCGGGTGATACCAGTACGTGCCCGCACTGCCCTTCGGCAGCGTGAAGCGATAGACCCGCGACGCGCCCGGCGCGACCGGATCCGACGGGTTGCCGTCCTGCTCGGGCGGCACCGGCAGGCCGTGCCAGTGGATCGTCGACGGCTGCGGCAGCTTGTTCACGAAGCGGATTTCGACGGTGTCGCCCTCGTGCACGTCGATCAGCGGGCCGACCACCGGCCCGGCAGTGCCCGCGCCGAACTGCCAGAAGGTCGTCGGATGCGTATGTTGCAACATCGGACGCGCGACCGGCTGCGCGACCAGCGTCGCGCGGAACGTGCCGGCTTCGCCGCTTTCGTTCGCGAGCGTGCGCAACGGTGCGAGCGGCGCGCCGGCCGGCAGCGCGTCGACGGCCGCGAGCGCGGCCGGTGCCGGCTTCGCGTGCTGCGCGTGATCCGCCATCCCCGCCATGCCGCGCATGTCGTCCATCGGTTCCATGCCGGCCATGCCCGCATGAGCGGCATGCTGCGCCCACGCGCTGCGTGCAAACAGCGATGCGGCTGCGACACCGATCGCGTGCGACAGGAAGGTTCTCCGTATCATCAATCGTTCCTCGTTATGGGTGCTGTATCGCGCGGCCGCCGCGACACCGGTGCCGCCGGTGCCGCCGGTGCGTAATGGACCCGCCGCGACGAGAAACCGGATGGCCGCGCCATCATAACCGCAGCCTCGGGCGACGGCGCAGCGCGGGCCGCCAAGGGCCTGCCCGCGTCAATACGCCGCAGCGCTCGGGGGCTCGCATGACTCGCCTGCCTCGAGCGGCGCCTGCGCGCGATTCCCGACGCCCCGACGCGCTCCAGACCCCGCTCCAACGAGCCCGGCCCCACCACACGCTATGCGCAATCGACACAGCGTTCGCCGGTTGTATCTACCGGCCTAACCCGCGCGACAGGCGCGCCCGGTCGAAAATCCGCCAATTTTTCACGATGCGGAACAACGCCTTGCGTTATAAAAATTCGTGGTGCAGGGCACAAATTCGCTGTTTCGCGATGCCAAAAATCGTTCCGCAATACAAAACACACGACGTAAACCAATGTTTATAAAGCGATATTTTTCTCTCGAAAAAGCACTCTACGCGCACCATCGGACGCGGCCGCAGACGTAGACTTTGTTCCATGCACTGACGCTTCGCCGCGACGTTCGACACGGCACCCGACACGGACCACCGGCCGGGCCACCGTCGGACCAACCGGCAGACGTCACAACAGAATCGCTTGCAATCAGATAGGGAGAACGGAAATGAAGGGATTTCGCTTTGGTTCGGCGCTCGGGTCGTTCTATATCCTGCCCGGCAACGGCGGCTGGGAAGCCAGCTTCGGCAACGCTCGGCTCGGCGCGTTCTCGTGCCCCGAAGTCGCAGCCGACCACATCTCCCGCGGCGACTGCGAGCAGTTGTCCGACCTCGACACGGCCACGCTCGAAGTGCCGCACGAAATCGCCGAATGGGAAATCGTTCACGTCTGAATGAACGCCCCGCAACGCAAAACGCCCCGGGCGACCGGGGCGTTTTCATGTTCGGCGCGACGGCGAGCCGCGCAGGCTGCTGCCGTCGCCGCGACGCGGCCGCTGTCAGGCGACTGCATCGACGATCGCGTTCAGCGTCGCGCTCGGACGCATCGCCTGGCTCGTCAGCGCGACGTCCGGACGGTAGTAGCCGCCGATCGCCTGCGCCTTGCCCTGCGCCGCACCGAGTTCTTCCAGAATGCGCGCTTCGTTGTCGGCGAGCGACTTCGCGACGCCTTCGAATTGCGCCTTCAGTGCTGCGTCCTCGGTCTGCTCCGCCAGCGCCTGCGCCCAGTACATGCACAGGTAGAAGTGGCTGCCGCGGTTGTCGATGCCGCCGACCTTGCGCGCGGGCGAGCGGTTTTCATCGAGGAACTTGCCGGTCGCGCGATCGAGCGTCTTCGCGAGCACCAGCGCCTTCGGGTTGTGGTACGCGTTGCCGAGGTGCTCGAGCGACGCAGCCAGCGCGAGGAATTCGCCGAGCGAATCCCAGCGCAGGAAGCCTTCTTCGACGAACTGCTGCACGTGCTTCGGCGCCGAACCGCCCGCACCCGTTTCGAACATGCCGCCACCGGCCATCAGCGGCACGATCGACAGCATCTTCGCGCTGGTGCCGAGTTCCATGATCGGGAACAGGTCGGTCAGGTAGTCGCGCAGCACGTTGCCGGTCACCGAGATCGTGTCCTTGCCCGCACGGATGCGCTCGAGCGAGAAGCGCGTCGCGTCGACCGGCGTCATGATGCGGATATCGAGGCCGTTCGTGTCATGATCCTTCAGGTAGCGTTCGACCTTCGCGATGATCTGCGCGTCGTGCGCGCGCACCGGGTCGAGCCAGAACACGGCCGGTGCGCCGGTCGCGCGCGCGCGGTTGACCGCGAGCTTGACCCAGTCCTGCACCGGTGCGTCCTTCGTCTGGCACATGCGCCAGATGTCGCCCGACTCGACCGCATGTTCGAGCAGCACGTTGCCGGCTTCGTCGGTGACGCGCACCACGCCGTCAGCGGGGATCAGGAACGTCTTGTCGTGCGAACCGTACTCCTCGGCCGCCTGCGCCATCAGGCCCACGTTCGGCACGCTGCCCATCGTGACCGGGTCGAACGCGCCATGCTGCTTGCAGTCCTCGATCACCGCCTGATAGACGCCCGCGTAGCAGCGGTCCGGAATCACGGCCTTCGCGTCGTGCAGCTGGCCGTCGGCGCCCCACATGCCGCCCGAATCGCGGATCATCGCCGGCATCGACGCGTCGACGATCACGTCGCTCGGCACGTGCAGGTTGGTGATGCCCTTGTCCGAGTTGACCATCGCGAGGCGCGGGCGCACCGCGTACTCGGCCTTGATGTCGGCTTCGATCGCTTCGCGCGTATCGGCCGGCAGGTCCTTCAGGCGCGCGTACAGGTCGCCGATCCCGTTGTTCGGGTTGAAGCCGGCCTGCGCGAGCACGTCGGCGTGCTTCGCGAGCACGTCGCCGTAGAACACCGACACGAAGTGGCCGAACATGATCGGGTCCGAGACCTTCATCATGGTCGCCTTCAGGTGCACCGAAAACAGCACGTCCTGCGCCTTCGCGTCGGCGATTTGCGCTTCGATGAAGCTGCGCAGCGCCTTGCGGCTCATCACCGATGCGTCGATGACTTCACCGGCCTTCACGGCCGTCTTTTCCTTCAGCACCTTCTTCACGCCGTCGGTCGTCGTGAGTTCGATCTTGACGCTGCCGGCGTCGGCGATCAGCGCCGACTTCTCGCTGCCGTAGAAATCGCCGTCGGTCATGTGCGCGACGTGCGACTTCGACGTGGGCTTCCATGCGCCCATCTTGTGCGGATGCTTGCGTGCGTAGTTCTTCACCGACAGCGGCGCGCGGCGGTCCGAGTTGCCTTCGCGCAGCACCGGGTTCACCGCGCTGCCCTTGATCTTGTCGTAACGGGCCTTGACCGCCTTTTCCTCGTCGGTCGACGGCTCTTCCGGATAGGCGGGCAGCTTGTAGCCCTGAGCCTGGAGTTCGGCGATCGCCGCCTTCAGCTGCGGCACCGATGCGCTGATGTTCGGCAGCTTGATGATGTTCGCTTCAGGCTTCAGCGTGAGCTGGCCCAGGTCGGCCAGATCGTCGGAACCCTTCTGCTCCGGCGGCAGCACGTCGGCGAATGCCGCGATGATGCGGCCGGCGAGCGAGATGTCGCGCGTTTCGACGGCGACGCCCGACGAGTGCGTGAAGGCCTTGACGATCGGCAGCAGCGAGTAGGTCGCGAGCGCGGGCGCTTCGTCGGTGAGGGTGTAGATGATCTTGGGCGAAGTGGACATGGTCGATGCGTTGCTACGTGAAAATTTGGGGCTGAATAGCGCCGGCGGTAACCGGCGGGGGAGCGACCGGGTGGATCGCGAAAGGAGCGCGCCGGCTAGCCGGGCGGTGGTGTTGCGAGGGCCGTCATGTTCTACCTTGCAGGGCATGCACGCCGCTTCGCGGCGCCGCGGCCCGCATGCCGGACCGTCCTGCCAACAAACCTGCCGTTCGTGAAACGCCCCGGCGCCGGCAGTAGGCGCCGGGGCGGCCGGCATGCGCCGGCCTGCCCGCGAGGGGCGCTTACATGTTCTCGATCAGCACGTCGCCGAAGCCCGAGCACGACACCTGCGTCGCACCTTCCATCAGGCGCGCGAAGTCGTAAGTGACGCGCTTCTGCAGGATCGACTTCTCCATCGCGGCGATGATCGTGTCGGCCGCTTCCGTCCAGCCGAGGTGGCGCAGCATCATTTCGGCCGACAGGATCTCGGAACCGGGGTTCACGTAGTCCTTGCCCGCGTACTTCGGCGCCGTGCCGTGGGTCGCCTCGAACATCGCGACCGAGTCCGACAGGTTCGCACCCGGCGCGATCCCGATCCCGCCGACCTGCGCGGCCAGTGCGTCGGAGACGTAGTCGCCGTTCAGGTTCAGCGTGGCGATCACGTCGTATTCGGCCGGACGCAGCAGGATCTGCTGCAGGAACGCGTCGGCGATCGAATCCTTGATGACGATCTCGGCGCCCGTCTTCGGGTTCTTCACGCGCATCCACGGGCCGCCGTCGATCAGCTCGCCGCCGAATTCCTTCTGCGCGAGCGCATAACCGGCGTCACGGAACAGGCCTTCCGTGAACTTCATGATGTTGCCCTTGTGCACCAGCGTGACCGACTTGCGATCGTTGTCGATCGCGTACTGGATCGCCTTGCGCACGAGACGCTCGGTGCCTTCGGTCGACACGGGCTTGATGCCGATCCCCGAGGTTTCCGGGAAGCGGATCTTCTTCACGCCCATCTCGTCCTGCAGGAACTTGATGACCTTCTTCGCCTGCTCGGAGCCGGCCGCCCACTCGATGCCCGCGTAGATGTCTTCCGAGTTCTCGCGGAAGATCACCATGTCGATCTTCTGCGGCTCGCGCACCGGCGACGGCACGCCCTTGAAATACTGGATCGGGCGCAGGCACACGTAGAGGTCGAGCTCCTGGCGCAGCGCGACGTTCAGCGAGCGGATGCCGCCGCCGACCGGCGTCGTGAGCGGCCCCTTGATCGAAACGACGTATTCCTTCAGCACCTGCAGCGTTTCGTCGGGCAGCCATACGTCCGGGCCGTACACCTTCGTCGCCTTCTCGCCGGCGAAGATCTCCATCCAGTGGATCTTGCGCTTGCCCTTGTACGTGTGCGCGACCGCCGCATCGACGACCTTGATCATCACCGGCGTGATGTCGAAGCCGGTACCGTCGCCTTCGATGTAAGGGATGATCGGCTGATCGGAAACGTTGAGCGAGAAGTCCTTGTTGACGGTGATCTTGTCACCGCCTTCCGGAACCTTGATGTGCTGATACGGCATGATCGACTCCAGTGACGTGGCTGAGCAGGTGATGCTGGTCGAAACTGCGCGCGCGGCGGGTGGCCCTTGCCACCGTCGTGACGGCAACAGCGAGCCGCTATTCTAGCGCCCCAACCGCGGCCGGCGGCACGAAGCGCGACGCTGCGTATCAAGTCTTCCCTTATGTCTTATATAAGACAGAGGACTTGCCGTTCCGTATTATGCATTAAGATTCCGCCATTTGCCATAGACCGCCCGCCGCGCCGCCCGCGCCTTGCGCACGACAGGCCGCGGGCCGCCCCGCCATGACCTTGATCGCCCTCAACAAGCCGTTCGGCACGATTTGCCAGTTTTCCGCGCACGAGACGCGGCCGTCGCTCGGCGACTGGGTAAAAACGCCCGGCGTGTACGCGGCCGGCCGGCTCGACGCCGACAGCGAAGGGCTGCTGCTGCTCACCGACGACGGCGCACTGCAGGCGCGCATCGCCGAGCCGCGCCACAAGCTCGTCAAGCGCTACTGGGCGCAGGTCGACGGCGCGCCGGACGCGGCCGACCTGAAGGCGCTCGCGCGCGGCGTCGATCTCGGCGACTATGTGACGCGCCCGTGCCGCGCCGAATTCATCGAGCCGCCCGCCGCGCTGTGGCCCCGCACGCCGCCGATCCGCTACCGCGCCGCGATCCCGACCACGTGGATCGAACTCGCGATCACGGAAGGAAAGAACCGCCAGGTGCGCCGGATGACGGCCGCGGTCGGCTTCCCGACGTTGCGTCTCGTGCGCGTCGGCATCGGCGCACTGGATATATTCGCGCTCGGCATTGCACCGGGCGAAACAATCGAGCTGCCGCCGCGAGCGCCGTGGGACGGTTTCGCGCGTGCCGACTGAAAGTTCGGTCGGGCCGAAAGCCGATCGTCGATTTTTTCGTCATCTGTTTCGTCAACCGCCCGCGAAGATCGCGCGTTAAACCACGCAGATGCCACCCTGAGCTATCCGGCATTGGCAGCCGAGCCGTTATTTACGCGTTTGCGTCACGAAAGTGACGTTTTCTTCGAATACGATTCGGCGCCCGCAGCGCAATGAGAAATTTCTCGAAGCGTCTGTCAACCGAAAGGTGGATGGCACCGTTAGACGTCATGACTCCTATGCCGGGTCATTTGGTTAATTAACTAAAGCTGAGGAACACAACATGAACAAACTGATCGCCGCTCTGGTCGCTGGCCTCTTCGCAACGGCTGCTTTCGCACAAGCTTCGGCTCCGGAAGCTGCTTCGGCTGCTGCTCCGGCAGCTGCTTCGGCACCGGCAAAGCACGCTGCCAAGAAGCACCACGCAAAGAAGAAGCACCACGCAGCTAAGAAGGCAGCTAGCGAAGCCGAAGCTCCGGCAGCTGCTTCGAACTAAGCAAGCTTGCTGTAATAACGCAGTCAAGAACACGCAGTCTTGCCGTTCTTACGGCGTTGAAAGGCAGATCACCGCGAGGCGATCTGCCTTTTTCCTTTTGTGCCCGCCGCTACGCTTCGCGTACCATGCGGGTCTCGTTTTCCCGATAGGAGCCTTGCTGTGCGACTCTCCCTGCGCTCGTCGCTCGGCCGCCTTGCGCGCGCCGCCGTGTTTCCCGCCGCGCTCGCCGTGCTCGCGCTCGGCATGCAGACCGTCCACGCCCAGGTGCCGCCCGGCGCGAAGCAGCCGAGCGAGTTCCCGCGCGTGAAGCTGCGCGCCGGCATGTACGTGATCGACGCGGCCGTCGCCGCCAACGACGCCGATCGCGAACAGGGGCTGATGTACCGCTCGCAGCTCGCGCCGAACGAAGGCATGCTGTTCGTGTTCAACGAGAACGCCGTGCACTGCTTCTGGATGAAGAACACGCTGATCCCGCTGTCCATCGCGTTCATCCGCGCCGACGGCACGATCACCGACATCGACGAGATGAAGGCCGAGACGATCGACAACCACTGCCCGCGCAACAACGGCGTCTATGCGCTCGAAATGAGCAAGGGCTGGTTCGCGGCGAAAGGCATCAAGCCGGGCATGAAGCTCGACGGGCTGCCCAAGGCCCCGTAATACATCGGCGGCGGCACCGCCGCGCATCGAACCAGGCCGGTCGCCCGTGGCGCACCGGCTTTTTTTGCGCCGCCCGCCGGCCTTCGCCTTGATTCGGCCGCCGCCGACCGCATCTGCAAAAGCCACGGACAAGCGCTATCCTTTAAATCTCGCTAGTTCCAGTCCGGGCCGCCATATCAGCCGGCCCGCTTACGATCCGAACCACCAGGAGGTTCACGTGCCCCGCAAAACCCCCATCGAGCGCTATCGCAATATCGGGATCAGCGCTCACATCGATGCCGGCAAGACCACCACGACCGAGCGCATCCTGTTTTACACCGGCGTGAGCCACAAGATCGGTGAAGTGCACGACGGCGCGGCCACGATGGACTGGATGGAGCAGGAGCAGGAACGCGGCATCACGATCACGTCGGCCGCCACCACGGCCTTCTGGAAGGGCATGGCCGGCAACTATCCGGAACACCGCATCAACATCATCGACACCCCCGGGCACGTCGACTTCACGATCGAGGTCGAGCGCTCGATGCGCGTGCTCGACGGCGCGTGCATGGTCTACGACTCGGTCGGCGGCGTGCAGCCGCAGTCCGAAACGGTGTGGCGTCAGGCGAACAAGTACAAGGTGCCGCGCATCGCGTTCGTCAACAAGATGGACCGCATCGGCGCGGACTTCTTCCGCGTGCAGAAGCAGATCGGCGAGCGCCTGAAGGGCGTCGCCGTGCCGATCCAGATTCCGATCGGCGCGGAAGATCATTTCCAGGGCGTCGTCGACCTCGTCAAGATGAAGGCGATCGTATGGGACGACGAAAGCCAGGGCGTGAAATTCACGTACGAGGACATCCCGGCGAATCTCGTCGAGCTCGCGCACGAGTGGCGCGAGAAGATGGTCGAGGCGGCCGCGGAAGCGAGCGAGGAGCTGCTCGAGAAGTACCTGCACGACCATGAATCGCTGACCGAGGACGAGATCAAGGGCGCCTTGCGCAAACGCACGATCGCCAACGAGATCGTGCCGATGCTGTGCGGCAGCGCGTTCAAGAACAAGGGCGTGCAGGCGATGCTCGACGCGGTGATCGACTATCTGCCGTCGCCGGTCGACGTGCCCGCGATCCTCGGCCACGACTTCGCCGATCCGGACAAGCCTGCGGAACGTCATCCGAGCGACGACGAGCCGTTCTCGTCGCTCGCGTTCAAGATCATGACCGACCCGTTCGTCGGCCAGCTGATCTTCTTCCGCGTGTATTCGGGGGTCGTCGAGTCGGGCGACACCGTGCTGAACGCGACCAAGGACAAGAAGGAGCGGCTCGGCCGGATCCTGCAGATGCACGCGAACGAGCGCAAGGAAATCAAGGAGGTGCGCGCGGGCGACATCGCGGCGGCGGTCGGCCTGAAGGAAGCGACCACCGGCGATACGCTGTGCGACCCGGCCAAGCCGATCATCCTCGAGAAGATGGAGTTCCCGGAGCCGGTGATCTCGCAGGCCGTCGAGCCGAAGACGAAGGCCGACCAGGAAAAGATGGGCCTCGCGCTGAACCGTCTCGCGCAGGAAGACCCGTCGTTCCGCGTGCAGACCGACGAGGAATCGGGCCAGACGATCATCTCCGGGATGGGCGAGCTGCACCTCGAAATCCTGGTCGACCGGATGAAGCGCGAATTCGGCGTCGAGGCGACGGTCGGCAAGCCGCAGGTCGCGTATCGCGAAACGGTGCGCACCACGGCGACCGACGTCGAGGGCAAGTTCGTCAAGCAGTCGGGCGGGCGCGGCCAGTACGGCCACGCGGTCATCACGCTCGAACCGAATCCCGGCAAGGGCTACGAGTTCCTCGACGAGATCAAGGGCGGCGTGATTCCGCGCGAATACATCCCGGCCGTCGACAAGGGCATCGTCGACACGCTCAAGAGCGGCGTGCTCGCGGGCTACCCGGTCGTCGACGTGAAGGTGCATCTGGTGTTCGGCTCGTACCACGACGTCGACTCGAACGAAAACGCGTTCCGGATGGCCGGCTCGATGGCTTTCAAGGAAGCGATGCGCCGCGCGAAGCCGGTGCTGCTCGAGCCGATGATGGCCGTCGAGGTCGAGACGCCCGAGGACTTCATGGGCAACGTGATGGGCGACCTCTCCAGCCGCCGCGGCATCGTGCAGGGGATGGAGGACATCGCGGGCGGCGGCGGCAAGCTGGTGCGCGCCGAAGTGCCGCTCGCCGAGATGTTCGGCTACTCGACGTCGCTGCGCTCGGCGACGCAGGGCCGCGCGACCTACACGATGGAGTTCAAGCACTACGCGGAAACGCCGGCGAACGTGTCGGAAGCCGTGATCAACGCGAAAACGAAGTAAGCGCGGGGCGGCGCGCGCCGCTGCGCGGCAAGCTGCCATCCGTCCAGCCCGTCCGAATCCGGACGGGCTTTTTTTCGTCCGCGCGCGGGCACGCGTTTTCGACCCGCGAACCCGGCGACTTTTTCGCGTGACACAATCGGCGCTCGATTCGTCCGAAGGAAACGCCGCGATGCCGCCGACCCCTGCCCTGCGCCGCCTGCTGATGCTGTATGCCGGCTTGATCGCCGCCAACGTCGCCGTCTGGGTTTGGGCGCTCGCGGTGCTGCGCGACCATCCGCTGCTGCTCGGCACCGCCGCCGTCGCGTACGGGCTCGGGCTGCGTCATGCGGTGGACGCCGATCACATCGCGGCGATCGACGTCGCGACCCGCAAGCTGATGCACGACGGCCGGCGGCCGGTCACGGTCGGCCTGTTCTTCTCGCTCGGCCATTCGACGATCGTGGTCGCCGCGACGCTCGGCGTCGCGCTGACCGCGTTCGCGCTGCGCGAGCGCTTCGACGCGTTCCGCGAACTCGGCGGCACGCTCGGCACCGCGGTGTCGGCGGCCTTCCGCTGGTGCTCGCATGCATGAACCTCGCGATCCTGCGCGACGTGTGGCGGCGCTATCGCCGCGCGCCCGGTCACGCGCCCGGTCACGCGCACGGCGGCACGCATACGCATCGCCCGGCCGGCTTCGTCGCGCGGCTGCTGCGCCCGCTGTTCCGGTTCGTGTCGAAGAGCTGGCACATGTATCCGGTCGGCGTGCTGTTCGGACTCGGTTTCGACACCGCAACGGAAATCGCACTGCTCGCGATCGCGGCGGCACACGCGAGTCACGCGCTGCCGGTCTATGCGGTCATGCTGTTCCCCGCACTGTTCGCGGCCGGCATGACGCTGATCGACTCGACCGACAACGTGCTGATGATGCATGCGTACGGATGGGCGATGGACGACCCGCAACGCAAGCTGCTCTACAACGCGAGCATCACGTTGGTGTCGGCGGTCGTGGCACTGGCGGTCGGCGGGATCGAGGCGGCCGGCCTGCTGGCGGACAAGCTGTCGTTGACCGGCCCCGTGCGCGATGGGCTCGATGCGGTCGCTCAGCACTTCGGCGCGCTCGGCTACGGGATCGTCGCGCTGTTCGTCGTCGCCTGGGTCGCGTCGATCCTCTGTCATCGCTGGCCGCGCGCGGCCGACACGACGGCGCGCTGAACGTAGTCCGACGCTTCATCGCGGCAACACAGCGCACACCGGCGACGGTGTTTCCGGCGCTGTCGTGCGGCATATCCGCGCGTAGTCGGTCGATGGCGCGAGGCTCGCGATCTGCGCGGTACACCGCGGTCCGTGTGCGCAGAAAAGGACGACAACGGCAACCGCGGCAACACCTGCGGCCACCAACCGGCGCACCGCATCCCGCAATCGCTTCAGAGCATTTCGAGTGCGCGCTTGCTGCGCGGCGGACGGAAGTACGCGTCGAGCTGCGCGCGCTCGTCGACGCTCAGCACGAGATCGAGCGCCGCACGATTGTCGCGCACGTGTTCGATCCGCGACGCCTTCGGAATCGCGATCACCTGCGGCTGCGCGAGCACCCATGCAAGCGCGACGCGCATGACCGACACGCCGCGCTGCCGCGCGATCTCGTCGAGCGGCGAATGCTTCGGCAACCGTCCGTGATCGACCGGGCTGTACGCCATCGCCGGTATCCGGCGCTCGCGCAGCCACGGCAGCAGATCGAATTCCGGACCGCGGCGCGCCAGGTTGTACAGGATCTGGTTGGTCGCGCAGGCGCCGCCGCCCGCGTCGTCGACGAGTTCGGCCATGTCCGACGTGTCGAAATTGCTGACGCCCCAATGGCGGATCTTCCCGGCGCGCCGCAGCGCCTCGAAGCCGTCGACCGTCTCGTCGAGCGGTACCGAGCCGCGCCAGTGCAGCAGGTACAGGTCGATGCGATCGGTGTGCAAGCGCTTCAGGCTCGCGTCGCACGCAGCGACGACGCCGCGCCGGCTCGCATGATGCGGATACACCTTGCTGACGATGAAGACATCGTCGCGCAGGCCGGCGAGCGCGTCGCCGACCAATTCCTCGGTCGCACCGTCGCCATACATCTCCGCGGTGTCGATCAGCGTCATCCCGAGCGCGATGCCCTCGCGCAGCGCGGCGATCTCGTCCGCGCGCCGGGCGGGCCGCTCGCCCATTTCCCAAGTACCGAGGCCGAGCTTCGGAATCGTCTCACCGTTCGGCAGGACGACCGTGGCGATCGTGTCTGTCATGCGCTCCTCGCTGCGGATAGTCGGCCGCACACCGCGGCCGACGCATGGGCCAGTGTAGTCAATCGCCGCGCGGCCCGCCTGTTACTGGGCAAAATCCCGTTATAACGGCACCGCATGTTGACTTAGAATGGCCGGCAACCTGATCGATACCCATTCCATGAAGGCACCCACGGACGACCG
Organism: Burkholderia sp. WP42; assembly: GCF_000745665.1. NCBI lineage: Bacteria > Pseudomonadati > Pseudomonadota > Betaproteobacteria > Burkholderiales > Burkholderiaceae > Burkholderia > Burkholderia sp. WP42. The sequence continues at coordinate 146,945 of NZ_JQJT01000006.1, forward strand.
CTGGCAGGACCTGCGCCCCGACCCCGACAACGACACGCCGCTTTATCTGCAGCTCGCCCGCAAGCTCGGCGACGCGATCCACGACAACCGCTGGGCGGCCGGCGAGGCGCTGCCGTCCGAGCGCGTGCTGTCCGAAGCGCTCGGCGTGTCGCGCATCACCGCGCGCAAGGCGATCGCGCTGCTGGTCGAGCAAGGGCTGATCCGCCGCACGCAGGGCGCCGGCAATTTCATCCAGCCGCGCTACGAGGATCCGCTGTCGCGGCTGTCGAGCTTCAGCGAGATGCTCGAGCGCCGCGGCTTCAAGCCGAGCTCGCAATGGCTCGAGCGCGAGATCCAGCCGGCGAACCGCGACGAAGTGATCCAGCTCGGCCTGTCGCCGGCCGCATCGGTCACGAGGCTCAAGCGCCTGCGCCTCGCCGACGGCATCGTGATGGCCGTCGAGAACTCGACGTTTCCGGCCACGCTGATTCCCGATCCGCAGGCGATCAGCGGTTCGCTGTACAGCTATCTCGAAGCACGCGGCACGCCGATCGTGCGCGCGCTGCAGCATTTCCGCGCGGTCAACGCGAGCGACGAGATCGCGCAGCAGATGGGCATCGCGCCGCACGACGCGCTGCTGCTGATCACGCGCATCGGCTACACGGCCGACCAGCGCGCGATCGAGCTGACCGACACCTACTGCCGCAACGACTACTACGACTTCGTCGTCGAACTGCGCAGGTAGCGCGGGGCGCGCCGCCTTGGCTCACAGCCAGCGCGCGTCGTCGCTGCCGAGCGGCACCGGCGGTTGCGTGAAGCGCGGCGGCGTCGCCGACAGGCGTTCGGCCGGACGCACGGCATCGATCGTGCCGAACGGCGACGCCATCCGCTCCAGCCGGTCGCGCACGTCGTCCGGCGCGAACTCCGGCGCTTGCAGGCCGTCGGGCACGACACCGAACGATTGCAGCCAGCGCCCCGTCTGCGCGAGCGATACGCGCACGTGCCAACTGCCGCCTTGCGTCGCACGCCGCGCGAGCGCGATCATCGCGCCGAACGCCGCGAGATAACCCGTCGCATGGTCGAGCGCCTGGCACGGCAGATGGCGCGGGCTCGCCGCACCGGCCGCGTGCTGCTCCTGCCACGCGATGCCGCTCGCCGACTGCACGAGGCTGTCGAAGCCGCGCCGCTTCGACCACGGCCCCGCATGCCCGTACGCGGACACCGACACGCAGACGATACCCGGCCGTCGCTGCGCGAGCGCCTCGGGCGCGAAGCCGCATGCCGCGAGCGCGCCCGGGCGGTACGACTGCACGAACACGTCCGCGTCGCGCGCCAGCGCATGCAGCGCGGCGGCGCCTGCGGCGTCGCGCAGGTCGATCCACGTCGAGCGCTTGCCGCGGCCGTTGTCGATCACGAGCGACGCGATGTTCGGCAGGTGCGGGCCGTTGACGAGCAGCGTCTGCGCCCCGTGCGATGCGAGCGTGCGGCCGGCGACCGGCCCCGCGATGATGCGCGTGAGGTCCAGCACGCGTACGCCGGCGAGCGGCCGGTCCGGCTCGCCGCGGCCGATCGCCTCGACCGGCGCGTCGCCGATCCGCTCGATCTCGAACAACGGCAGCGCCGCAAGCGCGCGCGCCTGCTCGTGCGTGGCCCATTCGTCTGCGCTCCTGATCAAGGCCGCGCACAGGCCGGCCTCGGCCAGCGCGGTATCGAGCGCCGCGCCGTCCCAGGTGCGAATCGCCGCGGCGACGTCATCGGGCTGCGGGCCGCAGCCCAGCACGTCGAGAATCCCGTGCAGATGGTGCGGGAAGTTCGCGTGCAACTGGATCCAGCGCGCATCGCGCGTCGCATAGAAGCCGGTGACCGGATGGCGCGGCTCCGGCGGCGGCCCGCCGTCGACGCGCAGATAGCGCTCGCTGCGGAACGCGACGAGCGCGTCGCGCAGCGACACGTCGACACGCTGCGCGACGCCCGTGCGCAGCCGATGACATTCGGCGGCCGCGAGCCCCGCCGCCGCGATCGTCGCCGCGGCCAGCGTGCCGACGTGGAAGGTGGACGGCAACGTCGGGTCCTGCCCGGTCACGGTCACGCGAGCCAGTGCGTCGGGCTCGCCGTGTGCGAGTTGCCACAAACGGGTCAATGCGAGTTCGGGTGTCATCGTGCAAGTGCGCCGTTGGGAAAACGGAATCGAGTCTAGAATTCGCGACGGACGCGATCAATCTTGATTGCGCAAATCAACGCATAACGAATAGTTGTAGCCGGGCCGCGCTTCATGCGCACCGACAGGAGTGATCGAATGAGGTCTCTCAGCGCGCCGCAAGCCGCGGACATTCTCGGCGTCAGCATCAGCACGCTCTATGCGTACGTGAGCCGCGGCCTGCTGCGCTCGCTGCCGGACGGCGCGAGCAAGCGCCGCCGCTACGATGCGGACGAAGTGCGTCTGCTCGCACGCCGCCGCGCCGATGCGAAGCGCGCGGGCGGCGTCGCCGAGCGCTCGCTCGACTGGGGTGTGCCCGTGCTCGAATCGAGGATCACGCAGATCGCCGATGGCCGCCTCTACTATCGTGGCATCGATGCGCTCACGCTCGCCCACGACGCGACGCTCGAAGAAGCGGCCGCGCGGCTATGGGATTGCGCGCCGGCGCGGCTTGCCGCTGCGTCGCTCGCGTCGACCGGTTTCGACGCCGCGCAATGGCGCGACTGGGCGCGCCGCTGGGCGCATCTCGCGCCGCTCGAGCGCACGCTGGTGCTGCTGCCGGCCGCGGCCGCATCGCTGCCCGGCCGGTGGGCGCCAGGATGCGACGCGCAACTCGACACCGCCGCGCTGCTGCTGCGCGTGACGGCCGCGGCGCTGGCCGGCGTCGCGCCGCGCGACGCGCCCGTGCATCGGCAGCTCGCCGCCGCGTGGGGCATCCGGCGGCGCGCCGACGCCGATCTGCTGCGCCGTGCGCTCGTGCTGTGCGCCGACCACGAGCTGAACCCGTCGACCTTCGCGGTGCGCTGCATCGCGTCGACGGGCACCCATCTGTTCGGCGCGATCGCGGGCGGGCTCGCCGCACTGTCGGGCCCGCGGCACGGCGGCGAGACGTTGCGCGCCGGTGCGCTGCTCGACGAAGCGGCGCACGCCGCCGACCTCGATCGCTACCTCGCGCAGCGGCTCGCGCGCGACGAGCGCAGCGAGGGCGCGCGCACGGCGCTGGCCGGCTTCGCGCATCCGCTCTATCCCGACGGCGATCCGCGCGCACGCGCGCTGCTCGATGCGCTTTGCGCGACGCAGCCCGAACGGCAGCCGCTGCGCGCAGCGGGCGCGCTGGCCGCTCGCGTCGAGGCGGCGACCGGCCTGCGGCCGACGATCGATTTCGCGCTCGCGGTGCTGGAGCGCACGCTCGCGCTGCCCGCAGGCGCCGGCTTCACGCTGTTCGCGGCCGGCCGCACGGCCGGCTGGATCGCGCATGCGATCGAACAGTATGCGGACGGCAAGCTGATCCGGCCGCGTGCGCGTTACGTCGGCAGCGACGCGCCGGGCTGACCCACGCGGCCGCGCGCAGCGTCGAGCCAGCGCCACGTGAGCGGCACGGCCTGACGAGCGCGCGCGGCCTGCGGACCGAACGCGAACACCGCACCGCCGGCCGCCGCGCTGACCCACACGCGCATGCCGGGCAGCAGCGCCAGCGATTCGCCGGCGTGCAGCCAGTAATCGGCCGGGCGGCCCTCGATCGTCACCCACAGGTCGCCGTCGGCGACGTGCAGGTCGGTGCGATCGACGATGCGCCACCGCGCGGCCGGTTCGTTGCCGTCCATTTCGTAGAGTCGCAGTTCGCGCATGGTCGCCTCCGGTCCGCGTGGTTTCGATGGCTCCAGTATTCCGGACCCGGGCACGACGCCGACAGATACGCCTGCGGACAGTTTCGGCTGAACTGTACCGGCGCGCCGGCGCACGAGCGTCCGTTCGACGCTGCTGCAGCGGCTGCCCCGTTCTGCGGGGTGCGGCGGCTTTCCCTACAATGGCGGCTGTCCCGCACCATCGGTCCACTCCATGTTCCAGCGCCCGCCCGCCGCCGCTCCCGGCGAAAAGAACCTCACCGTGATGCTCTGGCTCGTTGCAACGGGCTTCTTCATGCAGACGCTCGATGCGACGATCGTCAACACGGCGCTGCCGTCGATGGCCGTGAGCCTCGGCGAATCGCCGCTGCGGATGCAGTCGGTCGTGATCGCGTATTCGCTGACGATGGCCGTGATGATCCCCGTGTCGGGCTGGCTCGCCGACACGTTCGGCACGCGCCGCGTGTTCTTCAGCGCGATCCTCGTGTTCTCGCTCGGTTCGCTGCTGTGTGCGAACGCGCATACGCTGTCGCAACTCGTCGTGTTCCGCGTCGTGCAGGGCGTGGGCGGCGCGATGCTGTTGCCGGTCGGGCGGCTCGCGGTGCTGCGCACCTTTCCGGCCGAGCGCTATCTGCCCGCGCTGTCGTTCGTCGCGATTCCGGGGTTGATCGGCCCGCTGATCGGCCCGACGCTCGGCGGCTGGCTCGTGAAGATCGCGTCGTGGCACTGGATCTTCCTGATCAACGTGCCGGTCGGCATCGCCGGCTGCGTCGCGACGTTCTACTCGATGCCCGATTCGCGCAATCCGGCCGTCGGCCGCTTCGACCTGAAGGGCTATCTGCTGCTGACGATCGGGATGGTCGCGATCTCGCTGTCGCTCGACGGCCTCGCCGATCTCGGCATGCAGCACGCGGCGGTGCTCGTGCTGCTGATCCTGAGCCTCGCGTGCTTCGTCGCGTACGGGCTCTACGCGGTGCGCGCGCCGCAGCCGATCTTCTCGCTCGAGCTGTTCCGGATCCACACGTTCAGCGTCGGCCTGCTCGGCAACCTGTTCGCGCGCATCGGCAGCGGCGCGATGCCGTACCTGATCCCGCTGCTGCTGCAGGTGAGCCTCGGCTATTCCGCGTTCGAGGCCGGGCTGATGATGCTGCCGGTCGCCGCCGCGGGCATGTTCTCGAAGCCCATCATCACGCAGCTGATCACCCGGCACGGCTACCGCAAGGTGCTGCTGGTGAACACGATCATGGTCGGCGTGATGATGGCGAGCTTCGCGCTGATGCGCGACACGGTGCCGGTCTGGGTGAAGGTCGTCCACCTCGCGCTGTTCGGCGGCTTCAACTCGATGCAGTTCACCGCGATGAACACGCTGACGCTGAAGGATCTCGGCACCGGCGGCGCCAGCAGCGGCAACAGCCTGTTCTCGCTCGTGCAGATGCTGTCGATGAGCCTCGGCGTCACGGTCGCGGGCGCGTTGCTCGCCACCTTCACCGGGATGCTGCGCACGGTGACGCCGAGCAACACGCTGCCGGCGTTTCACGCGACCTTCGTCTGCGTCGGGATCATCACCGCGGCGTCCGCGTGGATCTTCGCGCAGCTCGCGCCGGAAATCCGCGGCCGCGCGCCGCACAAGACCGATCCGTCCGAACGCGCATGATGCGCGCCCACGGGCGCCGATCATGCGCCGACGATCGCCACGGCACGCCCGCGATCGCCACGACGGCGCGTGGCGCACCATGTCGGTGCAGCGCCGCCGCATCGGGCCGCAGCAAAGGACGGCAGACGGTCGCGGCGGGCCGCTGCACGGGGCGCAATGCCGTGCATGCTTCTTGCTGACCTATTCTGTAGGTAAACTGGCAGTCTTCCTCCGGCCGACATCATGAGCATGATCGACATCGATCCCCCCGGCTTTCAGCCGCCCCGCCCCGTTGCCGGCGACGACGGCAAGCGCCGCACCGTGCTGTACGGCGCCTACACCGTATTCAGCGTGTTCCAGCCGGTCTTCTCGGTGTCGCATCGCCGCGCGATCGGCTATCACGCGTCGCTGCGCGCGCACGACGAGGAAGGCCGGCAGGTCGCGTCGCACGAGGTGTTCACGCAGGCGGCGCGGCGCGGCGATCTGCTCGAACTCGGCCGTCTCGCCGAATCACTGCACCTCGGTAACTTTCACGCGTTCGACAGTCACGACGAATGGCTCTTCCTGAGCCTGCATCCGGCCGCGCTGATGGACACCATCTACGGCGACGCGCTGCTCGCGAACCTGAAGGCGCTCGGGCTGCCGCCGCATCGCGTGGTGCTCGAGGTGCCCGAGCAGGCCGGCGGCGAGACGCCGCGCTACGCGGCGATCGTCGACGGGCTGCGCAAGGCCGGCTTCCTGATCGCGCTCGGCGGCTTCGGCGCGAAGCATTCGAACATCGACCGCGTGTGGCACCTGCATCCGGACATCGTCACGCTCGACCGCGGCATCCTCGCGCAGGCGAGCGAACACTCGCATCTGGAACGCGTGCTGCCGGGGCTCGTGTCGCTGCTGCACGAATCCGGGCAGCTCGTGCTGATGGGCGGGCTCGCGACCGAGCGCGACGCGCTGATCGCGCTCGAGTGCGACGTCGATTTCGTGCAGGGACAATACTTCGCCGGTCCGAGTGTCGACCCGGTGCAGCCGCAGGCCGCAGCCGGCTGCATGGATACGCTGTCGGCCGCGTTGCGGCTGCGCGTCGCGCAGCGCGAGCGCACGCAGGCCGAACGGCTCGCGCCGTACGTCGCCGCGCTCGAGGAAGCGAGCCGCAAGCTCGCCGCGGGCGAACCGCTGATCGACGCGGCCGGCTGCGTGCTCGGGCTGGCCGAGACCGCGCGCTGCTTCCTGCTCGACGCATCGGGCCGCCAGATCGGCGACAACGTGCTCGCACGCGGCAGCGTTTCGCAGCGCGCGAAACGCTTCCGGCCGCTGCTGCATTCTGAAGGTGCGAGCTGGGAACGCCGGCCGTACTTCATCGAAGCGATGCGCGCGCCGGGCCGCGTACATCTGACGGCGCCGTACCTGTCGATCAACGAGGCGCACCTGTGCGTGACGGCGTCGATCGCCGCGCCGGCCGCGCAGGGCATGCAGGTGCTCTGCGTCGACATCAACTGGGAAGCGGCGCTCACCCGCGCATGAACGCGCGGGCCGCGCTCATGCCGTGGCCGTGCGGCGCGCGATCAGCCGGTGCACGCGCTTGCCTGACGACGCACTGACCACTTCGTGCTCGTCGAGCACGTCCATGCCGGCGCCGAGCGCGGCACGCATGCGCGCCGCATCGAGCGGCGTATAGAGCCGGCCGCGATCGTCGCGCAGCGCGCCGTTGCCGGCGACTCGCCAGCTCAGATACAGCGTGCCGCCCGGCATCAGCAATGTGGCCAGCCGCGCAACCGCCGCGGCCGCATCGGCATGCTCGAGGTGCATCACCACCGTCTCGCACAGCACGTTGCGAAACGCGCCGGACGGCACGCCGTCGAGCGCCGGCAGCGCGGCGAGCTCGAACGTCAGCGACGGATGCGACGCGCGCGCCTCGGCGAGCAGCGCGGCGCTCGCGTCGTAGCCGCGCACGTCGTATCCCTGCGACGCGAGCCACGCGGCGTCGCGCCCGACGCCGCAGCCGACGTCGGCCGTCGGCCCCGGCGTGAAATACTGCTCGAGCAGCGCATACATGTCGTCTGGCGCGGCCTGGTCGAGCCAGTCCTGCGCGTATTGCGCGGCATGCGTGTCGTACGCATCCAGAGTCGGGCGATCCACCATGGCGATTGCTCCACGTAAGCGTCGGATGACGCACCCAGCATCTTAGCCGCTGCGCCGCGCGCACGATACGCGGCCGCAGCAGCGGCCGGCGCCGCCCTTACGCCCTTGCCGCGCGGGCGACGCTCACACGTGCGAATGCGCGCCGCCGCGCAGCGGCCCGGCGCGCCGCTCGACTTCGCGGCGCAGGTCGCCGCGCAGGCCGGCGAAAAACGCCACTTCGGCGACGACGAACAGCGGCCCGACCGCCAGCCCGATCAGATCGTCGACGAACGCGGGCTTGCGTCCCTCGAACCAATGACCGACGAACTGCACGATCCAGCCGACCACGAACGCGCCGATGCCGATGCCGAGCCAGCGCGCCGTCGGCAACAGCGCGACGGTGTGCGCCGCCCACAGGCCGACGGCGAGCAGCGCGGTCATCGCGAGCCCGAAGCGCAGATCCAGGCGCAGGTAGAACGCCGCGAACGCGGTCGCGAACAGCAGCGCCGGCGACCCCGCGACGCCGGCCAGCGTGCCGAGCAGCGGCCGCGACAGCAGCACTTCGACCGCGAACACGATCAGCGGAATGCCGACCAGATGGGTCGCGATGTTGCGCACGTCGCGGTGGTAGGCCGCATACTGGGACAGGTAGTCTTCGAGGGTCTTCATCGCGTCTCCTGAACGGTCATCGAGCGCTATGATGCGCGTCACGCCCGAGAACCTCTGTCAGCTATCCGACATCGCGCCGCCATGACCTCGTCGCTCGCCCCGTACCTGCCGCAACTCGAAGCGCACCCGTGGTTCGCCGCGCTGCCGCCGGCGTTGCGCGCGGCGCTGCTCGAGCGCGCCGCGCTGCGCCGCCTGCCGGCCGGCCATCCGCTGTTCCGGCGCGGCGATCCGCCGTGCGGGCTGTATGCGGTGCTGAGCGGCTCCATCACGATAGGCGCCGTCGACGCGCACGGCAAGGAAGCGCTGCTGACGGTTGCCGAGCCCGTCACGTGGTTCGGCGAAATCGCGCTGTTCGACGGCCTGGCGCGCACCCACGATGCAGCCGCGCTCGACGACACGCTGCTGCTGCACGTGCCGCAGCCAGCGCTGCTCGCGATCCTCGACGCGACGCCGCAATACTGGCGGGAGTTCGCGCTGCTGATGGCGCAAAAGCTGCGGCTGAGCTTCGTGTCGGTCGAATCGCTGAGCATGATGACGGCCGCGCAGCGGCTGGCGGCGCGCCTCGCGATGATCGCGGACGGCTACGGCGGAGTCAGCGTCGGCCGCACGCGGGTCCGGCTGTCGCAGGAGAAGCTGGCGGCAATGCTGTCGCTGACGCGGCAGACCACCAACCAGCTGCTGAAGGCGCTGGAAGCGGACGGCGCGGTGCGGCTGCACGTCGGCGAAATCGAAATCGTCGACCTCGACGCGCTGCGGCGCGCCAGCGGACTGCCCGACGACATGCCGTGACGGCGGCTGCGGCCGCGTGCGTGACGCCGCCGCGCTATCGTGGCGACGCATTTCCGTCGTCATGGCATCGCACTATCCCGCTATCGTGGCGACGCCTCCCCTCTCACCTCTTGCCCGAATCCACTCTTGAACCACGACACCTCGACCGTCACCGCTGCACCGCGCCACGCATGGCCCGTGTTCGTCGCGTTCCTGCGGCTTGGGCTCACGTCGTTCGGCGGTCCCGTCGCGCATCTCGGCTACTTCCGCGAGGCGTTCGTCACGCGGCGCGGCTGGCTCAGCGAGCGCGCGTATGCGGATCTCGTCGGCTTGTGCCAGTTCCTGCCGGGCCCGGCGAGCAGCCAGGTCGGGATGGCCATCGGGCTGTCGCGCGCCGGCTATGCCGGGATGTTCGCCGCGTGGCTCGGCTTCACGCTGCCGTCCGCGCTCGCGATGACGCTGGTCGCGCTCGGCATGCACGCGGCCGGCATGCCGGTCGCGACCGGCGCGCTGCACGGGCTGCGGATCGTGTCGGTCGCGGTGATCGCGCAGGCGGTGTGGGGCATGGCGCGCACGCTGTGCCCGGATGCGCGCCGCGTCACCCTGATGGCGCTCGCCGCGTGCGTCGCGCTGTTCGCGCCGGCCGCATGGCTGCAGGTCGTCGTGATCGCGGCGGCCGGCGCGGCCGGCCTCGTGCTACTGCCGCAGCCCGAGCGCGGCGCGCACGAGCCGTTGCCGCTGCACGTCTCGCACCGCGCGGGCGCGTTGTGGCTCGTGCTGTTCGCCGCACTGCTCGTCGCGCTGCCGCTCGCGGCCGATGCGCTCCATTCGCACGCGCTCGCGGTGGTCGACGCGTTCTTCCGCACCGGTGCGCTGGTGTTCGGCGGCGGCCACGTGGTGCTGCCGCTGCTGCAGGCCGCCGTCGTCGCGCCGGGCTGGGTCGGCGATTCGGCGTTTCTGGCCGGCTACGGTGTCGCGCAGGCGGTGCCGGGGCCGCTGTTCACGTTCGCGGCGTTCCTCGGCGCGGCGCTGCGCGATGCGCCGAACGGCTGGCTCGGCGCAACGCTCGCGCTCGTGTCGATCTTCGCGCCGTCGTTCCTGCTGGTCGCGGGCACCACGCCGTTCTGGGAACGCCTGCGCCGCAGCACGCGCATGCAGGCGGCGCTCGCGGGCGTCAATGCGGCGGTGGTCGGGTTGCTGCTCGCCGCGCTGTATCAGCCGGTATGGCGCGAGACGATCGTGTCGTCGCGCGATTTCGCGGCCGCGCTCGTCGCGTTCATTGCGCTGGTGTTCTGGCGCGTGCCGCCGTGGGCCGTCGTGATCGCGAGCGCGGCGCTCGGCTGGGCGGCGACGACGTTGATCTGATCCCGCGCCGCGTGAGGCGCAGCGCGACGGAAAACGAAAAAGCCCTCGAAGCGTTCCGTTTCGAGGGCTTTTAGCTGGAGCGCACGGCGCGCCGTGACGGCGCGCGGCACCCGCGGACTTACGCGAAGTTCTTCGCTGCGAAGTCCCAGTTCACGATGTTCCAGAACGCTTCGACGAACTTCGGACGTGCGTTGCGGTAGTCGATGTAGTACGCGTGTTCCCACACGTCGATCGTCAGCAGCGGCTTGTCGGCCGTCGTCAGCGGCGTCGCGGCGTTGCTCGTCGACACGATGTCGAGCGAACCGTCGGCCTTCTTCACGAGCCATGCCCAGCCCGAACCGAACGTGCCGACCGCAGCCTTCGTGAAGGCTTCCTTGAATGCGTCGTACGAACCCCACTTCGCGTTGATCGCGTCGCCCAGCGCGCCCGACGGTGCGCCGCCGCCGTTCGGCGACAGGCTGTTCCAGAAGAACGTGTGGTTCCAGATTTGCGCGGCGTTGTTGAAGATGCCGCCCGACGACTTCTTCACGATCTCTTCCAGCGGCAGGTTTTCGAATTCCGTGCCCGGGATCAGATTGTTCAGGTTCGTGACGTATGCCTGGTGATGCTTGCCGTAGTGGTACTCGATCGTCTCTTTCGAGATGGTCGGCGCGAGTGCGTCTTCTGCGTACGGGAGCGGCGGGAGCGTATGAGCCATGGCAATTCCTTCGTTGAGTATGTAGGGGGGCTGTGTTGAATGCTGCCGAGCGTCCGATTGTAGGCGAGTCCGAATATCCCCGCAAACTCACGGGTATTCGTCCGCGGTATGCGGAAAATCGGCGCTGGCGCTGCATCCGGCGGATATCGGCCGAGTCGATGGCGCGCGCAGTATCCGTTCCTGCCGCGCACGCGTGCGCACGACGTGCGCAGCGCAGCCGCCGCGGCGGTCAGATCGTATCGGTGAGCCGCGGCTGCACGTCGGCGAGCGACACGTCGGCGGAGCCTTCGGCGAGATGCACGGTCAGGCGCCGCTGCGGCTTCAGCGCGCTCGGCGAGCGCACCGCACGGCCCGTCTGCGCGTCGATCAGCGCCGCGTAGCCGCGCTCGAGCGTGCGTTGCGGGCTCAGCACCTCGAGCCGCGCCGCGCATGCCGCCACGCGCGCGCTGTCGCGCTCGTGGCGGCGCTGCAGCGCGACCGCGAGACGCTGCGACAAACCGGCGAGCACGTGACGCGCCTGCGCCGGATCGGGACGCGCGCGTTGCCAGCGCAGCTGCGCGAGCGCGAAGCGCGCACGCGCGTCGCGCACCGGGCGCGACGCCGCCGACGCGAGCCGCGCGGCCAGTTGGTCGACGTGGGCGCGTTGCCGCTGCAGCCGCTCGGCCGGGCTGACGAGCCGGCGCGCGAGCCAGTCGAGCTGCTGCGCGCGCTGCTCGAGCCCGCGCGCGACGCAGCGCGCGAGCGCACGTTGCCGCTCGCTCAACTCTCGCAGCAACAACGCGCGCTGCGGACTCGCGAGCTCGGCCGCGCCGGTCGGCGTCGGCGCGCGCACGTCGGCCGCGAAGTCCGCGATCGTGAAATCGGTTTCGTGGCCCACGCCGCAGACGACCGGCAGCTCGCTCGCCGCGATCGCCCGCGCGAGCGCTTCGTCGTTGAACGACCACAGATCCTCGATCGATCCGCCGCCGCGACACACGAGCAGCACGTCCACCTCGTGCCGCGCGTTCGCGGTCTGCACGGCCGCGACGAGCTTCTCGGCGGCGCCCGCGCCCTGCACGGGCGCCGGGTAGACGATCACCGGCAGATGCGGCGCGCGGCGCGCGAGCGTGGTCAACACGTCGCGCAGCGCGGCCGCCTGCAGCGACGTGACGATGCCGATCGCGCGCGGATGCACGGGCAACGGCCGCTTGCGCTCGGGCGCGAACAGCCCCTCGGCCTCGAGCTGCGCCTTCAGGCGCAGGAACGCCTCGTACAGGCGCCCCTGTCCGGTGCGCCGCACGGCCTCGACGTTGAGCTGCACCTCGCCGCGCGGCTCGTACATCGTGACGACCGCGCGCACCTCGATGCGATCGCCCTCGCGCGGCGTGAATTCCGCATACTGCGCCCGGCCGCGAAACATCACGCAGCGCATCTGCGCCTGCTGGTCCTTGATCGAGAAATACCAGTGCCCGCTCGCGGCGCGCGTGAAGTTCGACACTTCGCCCGCGATCCACAGCAGCGGAAACGAGCGCTCGAGCATCGTCGAAATCGCCCGGTTGAGCGCCGAAACGGGGATCACTTCGTCGCCGCCGCGCGAGGCGCCGGGTGCGGAAAAAGGGGTATCGGAAGGCATGAGCGGTCGGATGAATGCTGGCGGCGACACGATAGTCCGACGCGCGCGCCGCGTCCAGCGCCGACCGTCCGCGGCGCGCCGCTGAAAATGTTTCCACATTCCGACAATCGTCCGGCAAAACCATTTGAAAAGCCCGGAAAAAGCCAGACGATTCTTCGCAACGCATTGATTTTTATATATTTTTAAACCTTTCAAGGCGATTCGGAGTCGATTCGATGTCCGTCCGACGGGCATTCGGCGGGAGCGGACGGGGAGTTCTTCACAGAGTTGTCCACAGGCCACCTCGATCCGGCCCCACCAGCGGCGTCGGCCGGCGGCGCTTGCCGCGTGCGCCTGCGGCGCGCTAGAGTGCCGCCTTCCGAAGACCTAGCGGCATCCGCCGCCCAACGGAGCATCCGTGTTGACGAATCCGTTCCACGCCGCGGCGCACGACACGCCGCGCCCGGCCCGATGAGCGCCCGCGGCGGCCCGCTCGCGCGGCTCGAAGCGCGCATCACGCGCGAATGGCAGCGCCGCGGCGCGCTCGCGTGGGCGCTCACGCCGTTCGCGTGCGTATTCGGCCTGTGCGCGGCGCTGCGCCGGACCGCGTACACGCAGGGCTGGAAGCAGCCGGTCGACGTCGGCGTGCCGGTCGTCGTGGTCGGCAACGTGACCGTCGGCGGCACCGGCAAGACGCCGACCGTGATCGCGCTCGTCGATGCCCTGCGCGCGGCCGGCTTCACGCCGGGCGTCGTATCGCGCGGCTACGGCGCGAACGTGCAGGCGCCGACCGCCGTCACCGCCGCGTCGCGCGCGAGCGCGGCCGGCGACGAGCCGTTGCTGATCGCCCGCCGCACCGGCGCGCCCGTGTGGGTGTGCCCCGACCGCGTGGCGGCCGCGCAGGCGCTGCGCGCCGCGCATCCGGAGGTCGACGTGATCGTCAGCGACGACGGGCTGCAGCACTACCGTCTCGCCCGCACGGTCGAACTGGTCGTGTTCGACCACCGGCTCGGCGGCAACGGCTTCCTGCTGCCGGCCGGGCCGTTGCGCGAGCCGCTGTCGCGCCATCGCGACGCGACGCTCGTCAACGATCCGTACAGCGGCGCGCTGCCGCCGTGGCCCGACACCTACGCGCTCGCGCTCACGCCGGGCGCCGCATGGCATCTCGACCAGCCGACGCTGCGCCGTCCGCTGTCGCAGTTCGCGAACGAGCGCGTGCTCGCCGCGGCCGGCATCGGCGCGCCCGAGCGCTTCTTCGCGACGCTGCGCGCGGCCGGCCTCGCGCCGGCGACGCGCGCGCTGCCCGACCATTACGCGTTCGCCGACAATCCGTTCGTCGACGACGCCGTCGACGCGATCCTGATCACCGAGAAGGATGCAGTAAAATTGGGCGCTTCCTGGCGCGACGCTCGGCTGTGGGTCGTCCCCGTCGAAGCCGCGCTCGATCCTCGCCTCATTGCCCTCGTTGTGGAGAAACTCCGTGGACGCTCGCCTGCTTGAAATTCTTGTGTGCCCTATCTGCAAAGGCCCGCTCCACTATGACCGTGCCGCGCAGGAGCTGATCTGCAACGCGGACAAGCTCGCCTACCCGATCCGCGACGGCATCCCCGTGATGCTCGTCGACGAGGCGCGCCAGACCGTCGAAGGCACGCCGGTCGATCCGGCCGGCCCCGCCGGCAGCTGAACGCCGCTACGGCGCACGACCGCGGCCCTCCGCGGTCGTACGCGCCGAACCCTGCCGGGCCACCCGCATTCGACGCGCCGCCCGCCCCGCTCTTCTCTTCGCCCCGTTCCGATGACTCATCCGCAGCCCTTCATCGCCGTCATTCCTGCCCGGCTCGCGTCGACGCGCCTGCCGAACAAGCCGCTCGCCGACGTCGGCGGCAAGCCGATGGTCGTGCGCGTCGCCGAGCGGGCCCGCGAAGCCGGCGCCCAGCAGGTGCTCGTCGCGTCCGACACGCAGGCCGTCCTCGACGCCGCGCGCGATCACGGTTTCGACGCGGTGCTCACGCGCGCCGACCATCCGTCCGGCACCGATCGGCTCGCGGAAGTCGCGGCGACGTTCGGATGGCGTGACGACACGGTCGTCGTCAACGTGCAGGGCGACGAACCGCTGATCGACCCGACGCTGGTGCGCGACGTAGCGTCGCACCTGGCCGCGCATCCGGACTGCGCGATCGCGACCGCCGCGCATCCGATCCACGATGCGGCCGACGTGTTCAACCCGAACGTCGTGAAAGTCGCGCTCGACGCGCGCAGCGTCGCGATGTACTTCTCGCGCGCGCCGATTCCGTGGAGCCGCGACGCATACCAGCCGCACTGGCCCGACGTCGCGGCGATGCCCGCACCGGCCTTTCCGGTGTATCGGCACATCGGTCTCTACGCGTATCGCGCGCGCTTTCTGCGCACCTATCCGTCGCTCGCGCAGGCGCCGATCGAGCAGGCCGAGCAGCTCGAACAGCTGCGCGCGATGTGGCACGGCGAACGCATCGCGGTGCTGATTACCGAGCGCGCACCCGAAGCCGGCGTCGATACGCCGGCCGATCTCGCACGCGTGCAGGCCCTTTTTCGGCCGAGTTCAAAATAACCCGTGGCATAATCAGGCGATTGTGCGAGCCGTCCGCGACCCGCGCGTCCTCGCTTGACCCCGCCGCGGCCCGTGCCGGCAGCCGCGCGTCGCCATCGCCGACGCGCCGCGTCAGACCGGTCCGCCGCGCGCCAGGCAAGCCCCGCGCACGTTATCGCCGACGCTTGAGCGTCTCGCCACACGAATCTACATACCGGAGATATCACCATGCGTTTGATCCTGTTGGGCGCGCCCGGCGCGGGAAAGGGCACCCAGGCAAACTTCATCAAGGAAAAATTCGGCATCCCGCAAATCTCGACGGGTGACATGCTGCGTGCGGCCGTCAAGGCCGGCTCGCCGCTCGGCGTCGAGGCGAAGGGCTACATGGATGCCGGCAAGCTCGTCCCCGACGCGCTGATCATCGGCCTCGTGAAGGAACGCCTGAAGGAATCCGATTGCGCCAACGGCTACCTGTTCGACGGCTTCCCGCGCACGATCGCGCAGGCCGACGCGATGAAGGAAGCCGGCGTCGCGATCGACTACGTGCTCGAAATCGACGTGCCGTTCTCGGAAATCGTCGAGCGCATGAGCGGTCGTCGCACGCACCCGGCATCGGGCCGCACCTACCACGTGAAGTTCAATCCGCCGAAGGTCGAAGGCCAGGACGACGTGACGGGCGAGCCGCTGATCCAGCGCGACGACGACAAGGAAGAAACCGTCAAGAAGCGCCTCGAAGTGTACGAAGCGCAGACCAAGCCGCTGATCACGTATTACGGCGACTGGGCGCAGCGCGGCGAGGAGAACGGCCTGAAGGCGCCGCAGTATCGGAAGATCTCGGGCCTCGGCAGCGTCGAGGAGATCCGCGAGCGTGCGTTCGACGCGCTGAAGTAAGCAGCACGATCGGCCGTGAGCCGCAAGCCGCCCCGTCGGGGCGGCTTTTTTTTCGACCGTGGCGGCCAGCATCGGGCCGCGATGCGCGGCGTGCCGCGTTCGGCGTTGTGCGCGCTACCGTTCTACGCAGCCGAGCGGGCGCGTGCAGCGTCAGTCTTCGCCGTCGCGCTGCATGCGCTGCCGCAGCTCGCTCACCTGCGATTCGACGACGGTCGCGTCGTCGGCATCGGGCCGTTCGCCGAGATACTGCTCGAGATCCTCGAGCGCCGGGCGCAGGTAATCGAGCCGCGCATACGCGAAGCCGCGGTCGCGCACCTCGTCGAGCTGTTCGGGCAGCAGGATCACGAGCCGCTGCTGCACCGCGAGCAGCCGCTGCCAGCGTTCGGTCTGCAGATAGATCGTCTTCAGGTTGCGCAGCATGCGCGCGATGATCTCGCGGCTCGTCGCCGGCTGCAGCAGCGCGCGCAACGCGCTGTCGACCGCGCCCGCCGCCCGCGCGACGTACGGCTCCAGCATCTCGACCATTTCGGCTTCCGACAGCGAATGGCCATTGGTCGGATCGATGATCAGGTCGCCGTCCGGCAGCGTCACGCGCAGCAGGAAATGGCCGGGAAACGATACGCCGCGCGCCGGCACGCCGATTTGCTCGGCGAGCTCGAGATACAGCACCGAAAGCGAGATCGGAATCCCGCGGCGGCGTTTCAGCACCGCGTTCAGGTGGCTGTTATCGGGGTCGTAATAATCGTTGTGATTGCACGCAAAGCCGAGCTCGCGAAAGAAGAACTCGTTGAGCGCGGCGACGCGGTCCTTCAGCCCCGTATCGTCGGTGAGCCGACGGCGCAGCCGCGCGGCGAGCATGTCGATCTCGGCCAGCGTGCCTTGCAGGTCGAGGTCCGGATACGCGTCCTGGGCGAGCGACAGCGCGGCTTCCGTGACGGGCAGACTGTCGTCGTCCGCCACGAGCGTGCTGAAGTAATCAAGGACGCGGGTCATTGCGGTGGTCACTTGGCGCGCCTTTTGAAGTAAGCGTATTTGAAGCCCATCACCCACAACATACCGAAATATAGTGCAGCGAACAGCACGAGGCACGCGGCCATCAGCGCGATGCGATCGAGCGGCTGCGCGCGCATGCCGGTCCAGTCGAAATTGATCGCGCACCAGTGCATCAGGCCCGCGAGCACGAGCGCGGCGCCCGTCAGCTGCACGAAGAAACGCAGCCAGCCCGGCGACGGCTGATAGATGCCGCGCTTGCGCAGGCCGAAAAACAGCAGCAGCGAATTCAGGCACGCGCCGACGCCGATGCTCAGCGTCAGACCCGCATGGCCGATCAGCGGCACGAACACGTAGTTCGAGATCTGCGTGACGATCAGCACGATGATCGCGATCTTCACCGGCGTCTTGATGTCCTGCTTCGCGTAGAAGCCCGGCGCGAGGATCTTGATCAGGATGATGCCGACGAGGCCGATCCCGTAGGTCGCAAGCGCGCGCGACACCATCGTGACCGTGTGCGCGTCGAACTTGCCGTAGTTGAACAGCGTCGCGGTGAGCGGCGTCGCGAAGAAGAACAGCGCGAGCGCGCTCGGCGCGGCGAGCAGGAACGTGACGCGCAGCCCCCAGTCGAGCAGCGCGGAATATTCGTGCGTATCGGCATCGACGTGCGCCTTCGACAGGCTCGGCAGCAGGATCGTGCCGAGCGCGACGCCGAGCAGCGCGGTCGGGAACTCCATCAGCCGGTCCGCGTAGTTGATCCACGACACCGCGCCCTGCCCGAGCCGCGATGCGATGTTGGTGTTGATGATCAGCGACAGCTGCGCGACCGACACGGCGAAGGTGGCGGGCACCATCTTCGCCAGCACGCGCTTCACGCCGCGGTGACGCAGCGCACGCACCGGGTTGAGACCGATCAGCGGCACCATGTCGATCTTCTTCAGGCCCGGCAGCTGCACGATGAACTGCAGCACGCCGCCCGCGATCACTGCCCACGCGAGCGCGAACACCGGCACCTTCAGGTGCGGCGCGACGAACAGCGCCGCCGCGATGAACGCGACGTTCAGCAGCACCGGCGCGAACGCGGGCAGCGAAAAGCTCTTGTAGGTGTTCAGCACGCCGGACGCGAGCGTCGTCAGCGAAATGAACACGATGTACGGGAACATGATCCGCGTCATCGTGACCGCGAGCGGGAACGCCTGCCCGTCGGCGTGCAGGCCGGACGCGACCGCGAACACGACCCACGACGCGCCGGCGATGCCGAGCACCGACAGCGCGGCGAGCGCCCACGCGAGCACGGTCGACATCGCGTCGACGAGCGCCTTGGTCGCGTCGTGCCCCTGCTGGTTCTTGAACTCGGCGAGGATCGGCACGAACGCCTGCGAGAACGCACCTTCGGCGGACAGGCGGCGCAGCAGGTTCGGAATGCGGAACGCGACGTAGAACGCGTCGGTGTATTGACTGGCGCCGAACGCACGGGCGATCAGCGTCTCGCGGGCCAGTCCGGTCACGCGCGACAGCAGCGTGAAGCCGCTGACCGTCAGCAGGGCTCGGAATAGATTCATGGGGCGCTTATTATACGGGGCTTGTGTGTGCCGGCACGGACGGATGCGGAAAAGCGCATGCCGCGCCCGGCCTCTCTCGGGCGGCAGTCACTTCCGGCTTGCCACGCACTTGATTTTGTTGCTATAATCGCCGGTTTCTGAGCCTGTTACATGCACGGCGCCTGTCGTTTTCATGTCTCGGCCTCGGTTAAAATCACCGTTTTTTTATGCGCCCCTGGGCAATCGTTCTCAGGGGACGGATCGAAAAGCAGCGCTTGGCCGTCAGGCTCCAAGCTCTGGAAACAGGACAGGATAAGGAACCGTCATGGCTAACTCCGCACAAGCACGCAAGCGCGCCCGCCAGGCCGCGAAGGCAAATTCGCACAACTCGGCGCTGCGCTCGAAATTCCGCACCGCGATCAAGTCGGTTCGCAAGGCTGTTGAAGCCGGCGACCAGGCAAAGGCTGCCGAGCTGTTCAAGGCTGCCGTGAAGACGATCGACACGATCGCCGACAAGAAGATCGTTCACAAGAACAAGGCCGCTCGCAGCAAGAGCCGCCTCGCCGCAGCCGTCAAGGGCCTGCAGGCAGCAGCGTAAATCCGGTGTGCCCGCTTCGGCGGGCGCCCTGTTTCCTGCGATCGTGAAAAAGCCCGCCTAGGCGGGCTTTTTTGCTGTGCGCGCGCCGCGCGCGTCGGGCCGCATGGGCACCACGCGCAAGCAGGCGTCGCGCGCCTCGCTCACTTCTTGTCGTTGTAGTCCGGCAATTCGCAGGCTTCGGTCACGACGAGGTTGTTGTCCTTCGCGAAGTTGAGCACGAAATCGAATGCCATCGGCTCGATGTCGCGCAGCCGCGAATCGAGAATCACGCATTTCAGATCGCCGAGCATCGTCGGGCGCACGTACAGCGAATACTTCAGCCGTGCATTCGGTCCGCTTGCACCGGGCCCGAAACAGGCCATCACGCCGGCCAGACGCTCCGACCAGTCGCTCGGGCGAAACTTTTTCCCGTCTTTCGTGATGCCCTGGATGAAGAATTCGGTCGGAGGGGTTTCAGCCATGTGGTTACCCAAGTGACGGCCCGGCAATGCCCAGGCGACGCTGCCTGGAGATGCGAACACGAGCTGGAGTGGACGGCGGCGCAGATGCTCCGACATCCCGAAAAGAAGCCGTCGCGCCATGCCGCCAGCGCGCCGCACCGGATTTGTGCAGCGCACCCGCTTGTGTCCGGCAGTACGCGAAGAGGCTTGTCTGCCGGGCTGGAGAAAACTTTTGAATTATACCGCAGCGCGCCATCGCGCGTCGTGCCGAGCCCCACTGCCCGACTCGCGGCCCGTGCGCGCGACGATCGCTCCCCGCTTTTCGCCACGGCTCGTCAAAGCACGGAAAATCCATTATGCTGCTTTGAGTTATCCACATCCGACGGCGGCGCCGTCCGGCTCCGCTGCCGGGTGAGACCCGCCGTATTTCGTTTCATGACCGCCAAAACCATTCGTCACTACCTGCAGTTCAAGGATTTCTCGCTGGAAGACTACGAGTACGTGCTCGAACGCACGGGTATCCTGAAGCGCAAGTTCAAGAACTACGAGACCTACCATCCGCTGCACGATCGCACGCTCGCGATGATCTTCGAGAAGAGCTCGACGCGCACGCGGCTGTCGTTCGAAGCCGGCATCTTCCAGCTCGGCGGCCACGCGGTGTTCATGAGCACGCGCGACACGCAGCTCGGCCGCGGCGAGCCGGTCGAGGATTCCGCGCAGGTGATCTCGCGGATGGTCGACATCATCATGATCCGCACGTTCGAGCAGGACGTGATCACGCGCTTCGCGCAAAACTCGCGCGTGCCGGTGATCAACGGTCTGACCAACGAATACCATCCGTGTCAGGTCCTCGCCGACATCTTCACGTACTACGAACACCGCGGCCCGATCGCCGGCAAGACGGTCGCGTGGGTCGGCGATGCGAACAACATGCTGTACACGTGGATCGAAGCCGCGCAGATTCTCGGCTTCAAGCTGCGCCTGTCGACGCCGCCGGGCTATGCGCTCGACATGAAGCTCGTGTCGCCCGACAGCGCGCCGTTCTACGAAGTGTTCGACGATCCGAACGAAGCGTGCAAGGGCGCCGATCTCGTGACGACCGACGTGTGGACGAGCATGGGCTTCGAAGCGGAGAACGAAGCGCGCAAGCAGGCGTTCGCCGACTGGTGCGTCGACGAGGAAATGATGGGCTACGCGAACGCGGACGCGCTGTTCATGCACTGCCTGCCCGCGCACCGCGGCGAGGAAGTGACGGCCGGCGTGATCGACGGGCCGCAGAGCGTCGTGTGGGACGAGGCGGAAAACCGCCTGCACGTGCAGAAGGCGCTGATGGAGTTCCTGCTGCTGGGCCGCCTCAAGCACTGAACGCAGCCGCCGCATCGCCGCGCAATGCGGCACGTGCGAACGAAGAAGCGCCGATCGTCGATCGGCGCTTTTTTTCGCCGCGACAGCCCACGCGCCGCGCGACCCGAGGCCGCGCTACAGGCAGACGGGTTCGGGCTCCAGCTCCACACCGAAGCGCACGCGCACGTCGTGCTGGATCGCCCGCGCGAGCGCGAGCACGTCGGCGCCGGTCGCGCCGCCGCGATTCACCAGGACGAGCGCCTGCCGCTCGTGTACGGCCGCCGCGCCGAGCGCGCGCCCTTTCCAGCCGCACTGGTCGATCAGCCAGCCGGCCGCGAGCTTCACCTGGCCGTCCGGCTGCGGATACGACACGACGTCCGGCGCACGCGCGCGCAATGCGTCGAATTGCGCGGCGTCGATCACCGGGTTCTTGAAGAAGCTGCCGGCATTGCCGAGTACGCCCGGATCGGGCAGCTTCGCGCGGCGAATCGCGACGACCGCATCGAACACGTCGCGCGGCGTGGCCGCGCCGGGGGCGATGCCGCGCGCGTCGAGTTCGCGCGTGACGTCCGCGTAGCCGAGCCGCGGCGTCCAGCGCTTGGGCAGCCGGAACGTCACCGCGACGATCGCGAAGCGGCCGCGCCCGTCCCGCTTGAAGAAGCTGTCGCGATAGCCGAACGCGCAGCGCGCCGCGTCGAAGCGCTCGCTGCGCCCCGTCGCCAGCTCGACGGCGATCAGCGAGTCGAAGTACGCCTTCATCTCGAGGCCGTACGCGCCGATGTTCTGGATCGGCGCCGCGCCGACGGTGCCCGGAATCAACGCGAGGTTCTCGAGCCCCGGCATCCCCTGCTCGAGCGTCCACGCGACGAACGCGTGCCACAGCTCGCCGCCGCCGGCTTCGACGTACCACGCGTCGTCGTCCTCGCGCACCACGCGGCGGCCGCCGATCTCGTCGAGCAGCACGACGCCGTCGAAATCGCGCGTGAACACGACGTTGCTGCCGCCGCCGAGCACGAGCTGCGGCAGCGACGCGACGCGCGGATCGCGGTGCAGCGCCTCGAACTGCGCGGCGTGCGTGATGCGCGCCGCATAGCGCGCGGTCGCGGCGATGCCGAACGTGTTGTGCGCGGCGAGCGGATGGTCGGGAAGCAGCGACAGCGGGGAATCGTCAGGAGGCATCGGCATTCGCGTGGCGTCAGCCGGGCGGCCGGACGGCCGGCCTTGGGCAAACGCAGGGGCATCGGTAAAATGGCAAACAGTCCGCAATTATAGCGAGTGCCCGCGCGTGAGCCGGGCGCCGCACCTCAAGGGAGAATGCCATGCCATCGTTCGACGTCGTTTCCGAAGCGAACATGATCGAAGTGAAGAACGCCATCGAGCAGTCGAACAAGGAAATCTCGACACGCTTCGACTTCAAGGGCTCGGACGCGCGCGTCGAGCAGAAGGAGCGCGAGCTGACGCTGTTCGCCGACGACGATTTCAAGCTCGGCCAGGTCAAGGACGTACTGATCGGCAAGCTCGCGAAGCGCAACGTCGACGTGCGCTTCCTCGACTACGGCAAGGTCGAGAAGATCGGCGGCGACAAGGTCAAGCAGATCGTCACCGTGAAAAAGGGCGTGACGGGCGACCTCGCCAAGAAAATCGTCAGGCTCGTGAAAGACAGCAAGATCAAGGTGCAGGCGAGCATCCAGGGCGATGCGGTGCGCGTGGCCGGCACGAAGCGCGACGATCTGCAGAGCGTGATCGCGATGCTGCGCAAGGACGTGACCGACACGCCGCTCGACTTCAACAACTTCCGCGACTGAGCGACGTCGCCGGCCGCCAAATCGGCCGGCCGCGCACACCGGCTGCCGCACCGCGCGGCAGCCGCGACGCCTCGACACCGCGCGTCAGACCTTTCCGCCGCCTTGCGCGCCGCCGTCGGCCGCAGCCTTCTTCTTGTCGCCGATCCGGCTCTCCTGCCCCGCCAGCAGCTTCGCGATGTTGCCGCGGTGACGCCACACCAGCAACACGCTCATCGCCAGCACCGCCCAGGCGATCGGATTGTTGCGCGTGCCGAACAGGAACACGTCGAACACCGGCGCGAATACGGCGGCCACCAGCGCCGCGAGCGACGAATAGCGGAAGAAGAACGCGACGATCAGCCAGGTCAGCGCGGTCGCGAGGCCGAGCACCGGATGCACGGCCAGCAGCACGCCGGCAGCGGTCGCGACGCCCTTGCCGCCCTGGAAGCGGAAGAACACCGGATACAGGTGACCGACGAACACGGCGATGGCGACCCATGCGACGGCGACGTCGGGCATCCCGAAGTGCCGCGCGAGCCACACGGCGAGCCAGCCCTTGAACGCGTCGCCGACGAGCGTCAGGATCGCGGCCTTCTTGTTGCCGCTGCGCAGCACGTTGGTCGCGCCGGGATTCTTCGACCCGTACGAACGGGGATCGGCCAGGCCCATCGCGGCGCTGACGATGACGGCGAACGACACCGAACCGATCAGATAGGCAACAAGTGCGGCGAGCAGGATCTGCATGCGGAGAACTCTTCTTTCAACGTATCGATGATGGGGGCGGCCGGGCAGGCACGCGCGCCGCGCGGTGAAGCGCGGCCGCGTTACACACGAGCCGCGGCGGCCGGCCGGGCGGGCCGACCGGCCGAAACGGCGCCCATTCTACCGAACGTGCAGCGCGTGCGACGAAGGTGAAACCCTCAGTCGACGCTCGCGCACTGCACGGGCGTCGCGCCGAGCAGCGTCGTGAGCACCGCCGGCGCGAGGCTCACGAGATAGCCGCGGCGGCCGCCGTTCAGATAGATCGTCGGCAATTCGAGGATGGTCGACTCGACGTAGACGGGCATCGTCTTGCGGGTGCCGAACGGCGACGTGCCGCCGACCAGATAGCCCGAGTGGCGGTTCGCGACGTCCGGCTTGCACGGCTCGACGCGCTTCGCGCCGATCTGCCGCGCGAGGTTCTTGGTCGACACCGTACGATCGCCGTGCATCAGCACGATCAGCGGCTTCGCGTGCTCGTCTTCCATCACGAGCGTCTTCACGACGCAGTGCTCGTCCACGCCGAGCTGGCGCGCCGACTCGCCGGTGCCGCCGTGCTCGACGTAGTCGTACGGATATTCGTCGAACGCGACGCCGTGGCGGCGCAGCAACTGGGTCGCGGGGGTTTCGGACACGTGTCTGGATTTGCTCATCGCCGCATTTTAATGGCGAACGACCGGCATGCGCGCCATTGCGCCATCGCACGATCGCGTGCGGACGTCGGCGGTATACTCGCGGCCCGCTGGCGCAGCCCAGCCGGCCGGCCGCTGCGCCATCATTGCGGACATCGCGACGCGCTATTGACCGAACGGCCGATTGTGGCGGCCCGGCCGCCATGGCACGATCGTTCGCAACGCTGCCCGCGCCGCTGCCCGTGCCCTTCTTCATGGAGACGTCATGTCCTCGTCCGTTCGCTCATCCGCGCCGCCCGACGTCGCGGCCCTGCTCGCCGCGCTGCCCGCTCGCATCGCCGACGTGCCCGCGCTGCGGGCCGCGCAAGCGCCCACGCACCCGGCGCTGATCGAGGACGCGCGCCGCCTGTCGTACGCCGAACTCGCCGAGGCCGTCGACACGGCCGCGGCCCGGCTCGTCGCGCTCGGCGTGCGCGGCGGCGATCGCGTGATGATCGTCGCGGAAAACAGCGTCGCGCAGATCGTGCTGCTGCTCGCGGCCGCGCGCGTCGATGCGTGGGCGCTGGTGTCGAACGCGCGCCTGGCAGCCAGCGAACTCGACGCGATCGCCGCGCATGCGCGCCCGAAGCTGATCGCGTTCGCGACCGAAGCCTCGCCCGATGCGCGCGCGCATGCCGCGCGCTACCGCGCCGCGCCCGCCGACGCGCTGCCGATCGACATCGGCGCGTGGTCGCATCACGTCGACGCCGACGCGCCGGCCGAACCGGTCGCGGCCGACGGCGCCGCGCAGTGCGCGGCGCTGATCTACACGACCGGCACGACGGGCGCGCCCAAAGGCGTGATGCTGTCGCATCGCAACCTGCTGTTCGTCGCCGCGACGTCGAGCGCGCTGCGCCGCGTGTCGCCCGACGACGTCGTCTATACGGTGCTGCCCGTGTCGCACGTGTACGGGCTCGCGTCGGTCTGCCTCGGCAGCCTGTACGCAGGCGCGACGCTGCGCCTCGCGCCGCGCTACTCGCCCGAAGCGGTGCGCGTCGCGCTCGCGGACGAACGCGTGACGATCTTCCAGGGCGTGCCCGCGATGCATGCGAAGCTGCTCGAGCACCTGCACACGCACAGGCACGCGTGGCGCGCGCCGCGGCTGCGCTTCGCGTATTCGGGCGGCTCGCCGCTCGACGCCGACCTGAAGGCGCGCGTCGAGCGCGTGTACGGCGTGCCGTTGCACAACGGCTACGGAATGACCGAAAGCAGCCCGACGATCACGCAGACGCCGCTCGACGCGCCGCGCGCCGACTGCTCGGTCGGTACGCCGATTCCCGGCGTCGAGATGCGGATCGTCGCGCCGGACGGCGCCGACGTGCCGCGCGGCGAGGTCGGCGAAATCCGCGTGCGCGGGCCGAACGTGATGCTCGGCTACTACCGCAACGCGGACGCGACGCGCGCGGCCGTGTCGCCGGACGGCTGGCTGAGCACCGGCGATCTCGCCCGCCAGGACGCCGACGGCGCGGTGACGATCGCGGGCCGCAGCAAGGAGCTGATCATCCGCTCGGGCTTCAACGTGTATCCGGTGGAGGTCGAACAGGTGCTGAACGCACATCCGGACGTCGTGCAGGCGACCGTCATCGGGCGCGCGGTCGATGGCAACGAGGAAGTGCTCGCGTTCGTCGAGCTCGCGCCCGGCGCGACGGCGGCCGACGCCGAACTGCATGCGTGGTGCGCGCAACGCCTCGCGCCGTACAAGCGCCCGGCCCGCATCCGCGTGCTCGACGCGCTGCCGGCCGCCTCTACCGGCAAGGTGCTGAAACACCGGCTGCGCGACCTCGCGTAGCGCGCGGCGCCGGCGCTAGCCGCGCGGATGGTGCTGCGCGTGCAGCGTCCTGAGCCGCTCGCGCGCGACGTGCGTATAGATCTGCGTGGTCGAGATGTCGCTGTGGCCGAGCAGCAGCTGCACGACGCGCAGGTCCGCGCCGTGGTTCAGCAGGTGCGTCGCGAACGCGTGCCGCAGCGTGTGCGGCGACAGGTGCGCGCGCACGTCCGCGCGCTGCGCGTGACGCTTGATGATGTTCCAGAACTGCTGGCGCGTCATCCCGTCGCCGCGCGCGGTCACGAACAGCGCGTCGGCCGCGCGCGCGCCGAGCAGCGCCGGCCGCGCGTCGCGCAGATAGCGCTCGATCCAGCCGTGCGCGACTTCGCCGAACGGCACGAGGCGCTCCTTCGAGCCCTTGCCCATCACCCGCACGACGCCCTCGTTGAGCCCCACCTCGACGGTCTTCAGCGTGACGAGTTCGCTCACGCGCAGCCCGCTCGCGTACATCAGCTCCAGCATCGTGCGATCGCGCAGCCCGAGCGGCGTGCCGATGTCCGGTGCGCCGAGCAGCGCCTCGACCTGCGCCTCCGACAGCGTCGACGGAAACCGCGCGCCCTGTTTCGCGGACGCGATCCGCAACGTCGGGTCGGCGCTCGCGCGATGCTCGCGCACGGCCCAGCCGTAGTAGCGACGGAACACCGACAGCCGCCGGTTCGACGACGTCGCCTTGCCGTCGCTGCGCGCGGCGATATAGCCGGTCACCATCGCTTCGTCGGCGGAGTCGAGCGCCGCGTGGTGGGTGGCCGCGAGCCATTGGGAAAACAGCATCAGGTCGCGCCGGTACGCATCGAGCGTATTGCGCGACAGCCCGTGCTCGAGCCACAGCGCGTCGCAGAACAGGTCGATCGACGCGCGGCTCGCGAGCTGCGCCGGCGAAGCGGCGAGCGGATCGCCGGCGGCATCGGCATCGGAAGCGGGGGAAAGCAACGGTTCGTTCATCAGTACGGCACGCCTTCATGCGCGAGCAGCCAGCGCTTCACTGTCTGGAAATAACCGCCGTCGTCGTGGTTCGCGAAACCGCCGAGGCCGCCCGCCGCGACGACGCGGTGACACGGAATCACGAGCGGAAAGTAGTTCGCGCCGCACGCCTGCCCGACCGCGCGCGGCGCGCTGCCGATCCGCTTCGCGACCTGCCCGTAGGTCAGCACCGTGCCCGGCGGAATGTCGCTGATCACGTCCCACACGCGCTGCTGGAAGGCACTGCCTACGGGCGCGAGCGGCAGGTCGAAGCGTGCCGACGCCCGCTCGAAATAGCGCTCGATCTGCTCGACCGCACGCTCGGCGAGCGGCGAATCGGGTGCGACCGACCCGACCGATTCGGGCAGATAGACGATCTCGCGCACCACCGCCGCGTCGGTGCGGATGCCGACCTTGCCGAACGGTGCGTCGATCACTGCGTTGAACATCATTCTCCTCCCGGTGAAACGCGCGGCGCCGCCGCGCCGACGACACTTTACGCCGCGTTCATGCGGCGCGCAGCGCCCATTCGACGTGCTCGCGCACGACCGGCGACGGATCGTCCGCTCGCGCGCGCAGCGCGGCGACGATCGCGTCGCGCGCAGCGGGCGCGAGCCGCCCGGCCGGCGCACGCAGCGCGTTGCCGAGCCCGACCGCGAGATTGCGCAGCCAGCTTTCGTGGCCGATGCGCCGGATCGCGCTGCCCTGCATCCGCGTGTCGAAGGTTTCGGCGTCCCAGCCGAACAGCTCGACGAGCGTCGCGCGATCGAGCCCGTGCCGCACGTCGAAATCGGCGACCGGCGCGGCCTGCGCGAACTTGTTCCACGGGCACACGAGCTGGCAGTCGTCGCAGCCGTACACGCGATTGCCGATCAACGGCCGCAGCGGCTCCGGAATGCTGCCCTTCAGCTCGATCGTCAGATACGAAATGCAGCGGCGCGCGTCGACGCGATACGGCTCGACGATCGCGCCGGTCGGGCACGCGCCGAGGCAGCGCGTACAGCTGCCGCAGTGCGCGCCGGGCGTTTCGGGCGCCGCATCGGGCGCCGTCTGCGCATCGGTCGGCAGCGCGACGTCGACGTAGATCTCGCCGAGGAAGAACAGCGAGCCCGCGTCGCGCTGCAGCAGCAGCGTGTGCTTGCCGCGCCAGCCGACGCCGGCCTTCTGCGCGAGTTCGACCTCGAGCACCGGCGCCGAATCGGTGAACACGCGGTAGCCGTATGCGCCGATCTCGCGCTCGATGCGCTCCGCGAGCGTCTGCAGCCGGTTGCGCAGCACCTTGTGATAGTCGCGGCCGCGCGCGTAGATCGACACGACGGCCGCCTGCGGATCGTCGAGCCGGGCGCGCTCGCGGGCGCGCCAGTCGTGCGGCGCGGACGACGCGTCGGGCGCGTCGGCGGCGAGCGTCGCGGCCGGCAGATAGGCGAGCCGCGCGGAGATCACGCGTCGCGTACCGGCCACAAGTTCGGCCGGCCGCGCGCGTTTCATCCCGTGTTTCGCCATATAATCCATTTCGCCGTGGTACCCGGCTTCCAGCCAGGCGGCGAGGCCCGCTTCGGCATCCGAGAGATCGGTATCGCTGATGCCGATCGCCCCGAAACCCAATTCGCGCCCCCACGCCCTGATGCGCGCGGCGAGCGCAGTCAACGCCGCATCGTCGAGCGCGCACGGCGCCGCGCCCTCGGCACGAGTCGAAGGGCCGTCGGATGCGGCGAGTTCCGGTAAGCGGTTCATCGCACTATTTTACGAGAATGCCAGCCACGCCCCATCCGCCTCATGCAGACACGCTGCCCGCTCCGCTCGCGCAGCGCGTGATCGCACTCGCCGACGAAGCGGCGACCGAGGCCTTCGGCGCCCGCTTCGCGCATGCGCTCGACGCCGCACGCACCGAGCTGGCGCGCACCCACGCGTTCGCGGGGCTGCAGATCCAGCTGATCGGCGATCTCGGCGCGGGCAAGACGACCCTCGTGCGCGCGATCCTGCGCGGCCTCGGCCACACGGGGCGCGTGCGCAGCCCGACCTACACGCTCGTCGAACCATACGCGTTCGCGCGCGATGACGGGGAACTCGAGGTCTATCACTTCGATCTGTATCGATTCAACGATCCGGCCGAATGGTCCGACGCAGGCTTTCGCGAATATTTCAATTCGAGCGCGATCTGCCTCGTCGAATGGCCGCAACAGGCAGGCGCGCTACTCGGCGTGCCCGATCTGGTTTTCTCGCTCGACGTGGACGGCGACGGCCGCGCCCTCACCGTCCGGGCGTTCAGCGCTTCAGGAAAGGCATGTCTCGAAAGATGTTGATCAAACCGTTCCGCTCGATCGAATCGGCGGCCACCGCGACGCACAACTGGCGGCGCCGCCAGATCCTGCGCGCCGGTGCGTCGACGCTGGTGCTCGGTCTCGTCGCGCCGCGCGTCGCGCACGCATCTTCGGTGCTCGGCGTGCGCGTCTGGCCCGCGCGCGACTACACGCGCGTCACGATCGAATCCGATCAGCCGCTGCAGAACAGCCAGCAGCTGCTGCAGGGGCCGGACCGCCTCGTCGTCGACCTGAACGGCCTCGATCTCGACCAGGCGCTGCGCGACCTCGTGTCGAAGATCGCGCCAAACGATCCGCAGATCCAGTCGGTGCGCGTCGGCCAGTATCAGCCGCACGTGGTGCGGATGGTGTTCGACCTGAAGGGGTCGGTGAAACCGCAGGTGTTCACGCTGCCGCCGGTGGGCACCTACAAGTACCGGCTCGTGTTCGACCTGTATCCGGCGGTCGCGCCCGATCCGCTGACCGACCTGATCGCACAGACCGAACGCAAGGAGCAGGCGCTGAACGACAGCGCGCGCGCGCAACAGATGCAGCCGCCGTCGAGGCTCACGGGCCCGGCCACGCCGCCCGCCGCGGCCGACAACAGCGACGCGTTCTTCCAGCGCTTCGCGCAGAACACGCCGGCGAAGCCGGCCGTCAAGCCGCCGCCCGTCATCGCGCGCCGCGACGACAGCGACGACGACGCCGACACCTACAAGTTCACCGCGCCGAAATCCGGCAAGGGCGGCACGATGCGGCTGCTGACGGTCGCGATCGATCCGGGCCACGGCGGCGAGGATCCGGGCGCGATCGGCGGCGCAGGCACCTACGAGAAGCACGTCGCGCTCGACATCGCGAAGAAGCTGCGCGCGAAGATCGACGGCGCGCCCAACATGCGCGCGATGATGACCCGCGACGCCGACTTCTTCGTGCCGCTGAACGTGCGCGTGCAGAAGGCGCGCCGCGTCGGCGCGGACCTGTTCGTGTCGATCCACGCGGACGCGTTCACGACGCCGTCCGCGAGCGGCTCGTCGGTGTTCGCGCTGTCCGACCACGGCGCGTCGAGCGCCGCCGCGCGCTGGCTCGCGAACAAGGAAAACGCATCCGACCTGATCGGCGGCATCAACATCAAGACGCAGGACGCGGCCGTGAGCCGCGCGCTGTTCGACATGTCGACCACCGCGCAGATCCGCGATTCGCTGCGCTACGGCAACTACGTACTGAAGGAAGTCGGCGGCATCAACAAGCTGCACAAGGGCTCGGTCGAGCAGGCCGGGTTCGCGGTGCTGAAGGCGCCCGACATTCCGTCAATCCTGGTCGAGACCGCGTTCATCAGCAACCCGGACGAAGAACGCAGACTCAACGACGACAGCTATCGCGAGGAAATGGCCGACGCGATCTTCCGCGGCATCAAGCGCTACTTCGCGGCCAATCCGCCGCTCGCGAAGAACCGGATGGCCTGACGTACGGCCGGTGCGAGCGGCACGGCCCGCTCGTCCTGGCCGACCTGTCCCGCGTCTGCACCGGCTTCCCGGCCGCTGCCTGTCCCGCTGCCGGCACGCGCCGCGTGCCGGCGCATCACGACGCCGCGAAGCGGCGCAACAGTTTCCCGCCGAACACGTTCACCACGAGCCCGCCCATCACGAGCGCGGCGCCGATCAGCTGCATGCGGCTCAGGTGCTCGTCGAGCAGCAGCGCCGACGACGCGAGCCCGACGATCGGCACCAGCAGCGAGAATTGCGCGACCTGCGCGGCCGGATAGCGCGACATCAGACGGCTCCACAAGCCGTAGCCGACGAGCGTCGCGACGAACGCCAGATAGACCACCGCGAAGATCGACGTACCGTTCAGTCCGGCCAGCGCGGCGGCGATCCGCTGCGGCCCCTCGAACCACAGCGACAGCAAGAAGAACGGCAGCGGCGGCACGAGGCTCGCCCACACGACGAGCGACACGAGGTTCGCGCGGCCGACCTTCTTCGTGACGATATTGCCGAACGCCCACATCACGGCCGAGCCGATGGTCAGCAGGAAGCCGGCGAGCGTCATCGCGGCGCCGCCCTGCACCGCGATCACGACGAGCCCGGCCGCGGCGATCGCGAGCCCCGCGAGGTTCTCGGCGCGCAGCCGCTCGCCGAGAAACAGCATCGCGAACACCAGCGTGAAGAACGCCTGCGACTGCAGCACCAGCGACGCGAGGCCGGCGGGCATCCCGACGTACATGCCGGTAAACAGGAATACGAACTGGCCGAGCTGAATCGTCGCGCCGTACAGGATCAGCATGCGCCACGGGATCTGCGGCCTGCGCACGAAGAACACCGCGGGCACCGCCGCGAGCGTGAAGCGCAGCGCACCGAGCAGCATCGGCGGCATGCCGTGCAGGCCGACCTTGATCACGACGAAGTTCACGCCCCATGCGAGGATCACGATCAGCGCAAGCAGCAGGTCCTTCGGGGCCATCATGGGAAGTCTCCTCGATAATCGGCCGGGCTGCCGAGCCGGCCAGTCTACCGAATTTCGCGGCGCGATCCGCGACCCGCGCGGCGCGCATCGGATCGCGCCGTGCCGCGACGAGCGGTGCGGCGCATCGCACGTGCCTGCGAGGTGACATCGTTTCGCGGGCGATTCGGCTGCGATTCGCCGCCGCTGCACCGCCGATTCGCCGCCGCATCCGAATCGCTTTCTCATCGCCGCCCCACCGCTTCGCCGTCGCGGCCCGGCCGCCCGGCCGCCCGGCCGCCGAGCCACGCCGCCTCACCCACCTCGCCCACCTCGCCCGCCTCGCCCACCTCACCCACCTCACCCACCTCGCCTCATGCGCTTCGTGCGCTTCGTGCGCTTCGTCCGCCTCGTCCGCCTCGTCCGCCTCGCCTCGTCTGCCTCACCTCGCCCGCCTCGCCCCGAA
Organism: Burkholderia sp. WP42; assembly: GCF_000745665.1. Lineage (NCBI taxonomy): Bacteria > Pseudomonadati > Pseudomonadota > Betaproteobacteria > Burkholderiales > Burkholderiaceae > Burkholderia > Burkholderia sp. WP42. Next base: position 179,155 of record NZ_JQJT01000006.1, read on the forward strand.
TTGCCCACGCTGCCCGCACGCGCGCCGCCACCGCCCCAGTACAATGACCGGCACCGCGCCGCTCCCCACGAGACCCGTCATGACCGATTCGATCAAAGCTCTGCTGAAACCGCACTTGCGCGACATCGGCAACCTGCAGGTGCGCCGCACGCTTCCCGCACTCGCCGCCCGCCTCGTCGGCCCGTTCATCTTCTTCGATCACATGGGGCCCGCGGCGCTGCCGCCGGGCACCGGCCTCGACGTGCGCCCGCATCCGCATATCGGGCTCGCGACCGTCACGTATCTGTTCGACGGCGCGATCCTGCACCGCGACAGCCTCGGCTCGCTGCAGGAAATCGTGCCGGGCGACGTCAACTGGATGACGGCCGGCCGCGGGATCGTCCACTCGGAGCGCACGCCCGACGCGCTGCGTGAGAGCGGCCATACCGTGCACGGGATCCAGACCTGGGTCGCGCTGCCGGTCGCGCACGAAACCACCGAGCCATCGTTCGAGCACCATGCGGCCGACACGCTGCCGACGCGCGACGAAGGCGGCGTGTCGCTGACGGTGATCGCCGGCGACGCTTTCGGCCTGCGCTCGCCGGTCACGACGTTCTCGCGCACGCTGTACGTCGCCGCCCGGTTCGCGGCCGGCAGCCGTCTCGAGCTCGACGCGTCGCACGAGGAGCGGGCCGTCTACGTCGTCGACGGCGACCTCACGATCGACGGCACGCCGGTGCCGGCGCAACAGATGGCCGTGCTCGTGCCGGGCACGACCGTCACGCTCGCGAGCAGCGGCGGCGCGCGCGCGATGCTGCTCGGCGGCGACAAGCTCGACGGCGAGCGCTTCATCGAATGGAATTTCGTCGCGAGCAGCCGCGATGCGATCGAGCAGGCGAAACAGGCGTGGACGAAGCAGGAAATGGGCAAGGTGCCCGGCGAAACCGAGTGGATTCCGTTGCCCGCAGCGAAGCCGCGTTGAAAAACGCGCGCGCCGCCCCCATCCTGAACACATTCGAACTGCAGAGAACGACATGGACACCACGCTTGCCACTTTCGAGAAAGACGTCATCGAGGCGTCGCTGGACACGCCCGTGCTGGTCGACTTCTGGGCGCCGTGGTGCGGCCCCTGCAAGACGCTCGGGCCGTTGCTCGAAAAGCTCGAAGCCGATTACGCCGGCCGCTGGAAGCTCGTCAAGGTGAACGTCGACGAGAACCAGGAGCTTGCCGCGCATTTCCAGACGCGCAGCATCCCGCACGTGATCGCGTTCGCCGACGGGCGCCCGGTCGATCAGTTCATCGGCGTGCTGCCGGAAGGCCAACTGCGCGAGTTCCTCGATCGGCTGCTGCCGGCGCCCGACGAAGCCGAACGCCGCGCCGCACAATACGCGCTCGCCGAGTCGCGCTTCGACGACGCGCTCGCGCACCTCGAAGCGGCCCTCGCGTTGAACCCCGGCTTCGACGACGCACGGCTCGACCTGATCGAACTGCTGCTCGCGAACAACGAGGTCGACGCGGCGCGTGCCGAGGCCGAGCGCCTGTCGCCGCAGACGCTGCAGGCCGATCCGCGCTACCAGGCGATCAAGACCCGTTTCGACGCGCTGGACGCGACGGCCGACCTGCCGCCGACCGACGCGCTCGAAGCCCGCATCGCCGCGAATCCCGGCGATCTGGACGCGCGCTTCGACCTCGCGCAGAGCCTGATCGCGCGTCGCGCGTACGAAGGCGCGCTCGAGCAGTTGCTGGAGATCGTGTTGCGCGACCGCGCGTACGGCGACGACCTCGGCCGCCGCACGATGATTTCGGTGTTCGAACTGGCGGGCGACCGCCCCGAGCTGGTCGCCGCGTGGCGGCGCAAGCTGAGCATGGCGCTCAATTAATGGAGGAGGCGGGGGCCGGCTGGTTTCCCGATCAGCGCACGGCCCGCGCCGCAATCGCCCGCAACGCATGCGCGGCGGCCGCGAAGCCGAAGCTCGCGGTCACGCACACGCTCGATCCGAACCCCGCGCAATTGAGCCCCGCGACGTGCGCGGCGGCCGACGGCTCCGCGCCGTCCTCGAGGTCGCACGCGGCAGCTTCCGGATAGATCAGCGGCTCGTCCGAATACACCGCGCTGACCTTGAAGCGCGCCTTCGGACCGCGCGCAAAGCCATGCTGCTTGCGCAACTGCGCGCGCACCTTCGACAGCAGCGGGTCCTGGATCGTCAGCGCGAGATCGTCGATGCGGATCCGGGTCGGGTCCAGTTGCCCGCCCGCGCCGCCGACCGTCACGAGCGGCTGCCCTTTCGCGACGCACCATGCGATCAGCGCGACCTTCGTGCGCACGCTGTCGATCGCGTCGATCACGTAGTCGAAGCCGCCGCCGAGCAGCGCATCGAAGTTGTCGGCCTCCACGAAATCCTCGACCCGGTTCACGCGACACGCGGGATCGATCAGCGCGATGCGCTCGGCCATCGCGTCGACCTTCGGCTTGCCGAAATTGCCGTCGAGCGCGTGGATCTGCCGGTTCGTATTGCTTTCGGCGACGTTGTCGAGATCGATCAGCGTCAGCGTGCCGACCGCGCTGCGCGCCAGCGCCTCGGCCGTCCACGACCCGACGCCGCCGATGCCGATCACCGCCACGTGCGCGCGCTCGAACGCGGCGAGCGCCGGCGCGCCGTACAGCCGTGCGATACCGCCGAAGCGGCGCTCGCGATCCACGTCAAGCTGGATCGGCGGGCTCGCGGTAAGATCGGAGGAACTGGGCAGGGCAGCGTCGGCAGCGGGCATGGCAGCAAGGAAAACGTAAGTCGTGCGGCCCTCTATTTTGCCTGAACTCCCCCGCCTTTCCTCGCGACGGTGTACGCACGATTCTCGCGCGTTCGCTATACTGGCCCCCGATTGAAGCGTTTGCATAACATGACGACACTCGCCGATCTCCGCATCAACTATTCGCGTGCTTCGCTCGACGAGGCCGACGCCGCCCCCGACCCGTTCGTCCAGTTCGACCGCTGGTTCAAGGAGGCGCTCGCCGCCAAGCTGCCCGAGCCGAACACGATGACGGTCGCCACGGTCGGCGCCGACGGCCGGCCGTCGGCCCGAATCCTGCTCATCAAGGCCGTCGACGAACGCGGGTTCGTCTTCTTCACCAATTACGAAAGCCGCAAGGGGCACGACCTCGCCGTCAATCCGCATGCGGCGCTGCTGTTCTACTGGATCGAGCTCGAGCGCCAGGTGCGCATCGAAGGCCGGATCGAGAAAACCAGCGCCGACGAAAGCGACCGCTATTTCGCCTCGCGCCCGCTCGGCTCGCGCATCGGCGCATGGGCGTCCGAGCAGAGCACGGTGATCGACAGCCGCGCGACGCTCGAGGCGCGCGAGAAGGAAGTCGCCGCCCGCTACGGCGAAAATCCGCCGCGTCCGCCGCACTGGGGCGGCTACCGCCTCGTGCCCGACGCGATCGAATTCTGGCAGGGCCGCCCGTCGCGGCTGCACGATCGACTGCTCTATACGCGCGACGCCGCCGCGGCGACGGGCTGGTCGATCTCGCGCCTGGCGCCGTAAGCGACGCCGCAGCAGCGCCGGCGCCGGCCGTATCTCGTGTTGCAACCGGGCGCCCGTATCGCAAGATGCGGGCGCCCGGCCAGAAAACCTGGCTGTATTCGATTCAACGAACAAACGGAGATTCCAAATGTTCTGGGAAAAGAAGCTGGCACAGTGGGCGGACGAAGTACGGACGAAGGCGAACTTACCGGCGCGCCTCGTGTTGTGGAACGGCGAGCAACTCGATTTCGGCACGTTCAGCGCGCCGCAGGTCACGCTGAAGGTCAACAGCGCATCGGCGTTGCCGCTGCTGCTCGAGCCGAGCCTCGACAACCTCGGCGAGGCGTACGTGAAGGGCAAGATCGACATCGAGGGCCGGCTGTCGGACATCATCAACATCAGCTACTCGCTCGCGCGCAGCACGGTCACCAGCGCGAGCAAGCTCGCGCGCGTGCGGCGCTACTTCAATCACACGAAGAGCACCGACAAGAAGGCGATCCAGTACCACTACGACGTGTCGAACGAGTTCTACAAGCTGTGGCTCGACGAGAACATGGTGTACTCGTGCGCGTACTTCGAGAACGGCGATGAAGATCTCGCGACCGCGCAGATCAAGAAGATCGACCATATCCTGACGAAGATCCAGCTCGAGCCCGGGCAGCGGCTGCTCGACATCGGCTGCGGCTGGGGCGCGCTCGTGCTGCGCGCCGCGCAGAAGTTCGGCGCGACGTGTCTCGGCGTGACGCTGTCGCAGAACCAGTTCGATCTCGCCACCGCGCGCGTGAAGGCGGCCGGCCTCGAGGACAAGATCGAGATCCGCCTGCAGGACTATCGCGAAATCGACGGGCAATTCGACCGCATCACGAGCGTCGGGATGTTCGAGCACGTCGGCCGCAAGAATCTGCCGCTCTACTTCTCGCGCGTGCGCGAGCTGCTCGCCGACGACGGCATCGCGATGAACCACGGCATCACGTCGACCGACGCGGAAAGCGGCGAAACGGCGCTCGGCGGCGGCGAATTCATCGATCGCTACGTGTTCCCGGACGGCGAGCTGCCGCACATCAGCCTCGCGCTCGAAGCGGCGCAGCGCGGCGGGCTCGAGGCGGTCGACATCGAGAGCCTGCGGCGGCACTATGCGCGCACGCTCGAAATCTGGACGGAGAATTTCGAGGCGAACGCCGAACAGGCGCGCGGGCTCGTCGACGACGAAAAATTCCGCATCTGGCGCGTGTATCTCGCCGGCTGCGCGTATGCGTTCGAGCACGACGACGTGTCGATCTTCCAGATCGTGTGCCGCAAGGCCGGCCGCAGCGCGAAAACGTTGCCGTGGTCGCGGCGCTACATGTACGAACACGCGCTGCCGCGCTAGGCGGCGCTTCACGCTGGGCATGCATGGGTGACGGCAGCACGCGGCGCAACGCGCGACCGCAACGACAGCAGCGCGACGGGACGCCGGGACCGGGTGCCGACGCGCAATTCGACCTGTTCGGCGCGTCCGCCGACGATGCATGCGCGGGCCCGGGCCCCGGTGCCGCCGGCAAACCCGAACCGGCCGGCGAGCACGCGGCGCCGCAAGAACGACGCCCGGCGCGCGCCGATCGAGCGTCGCCGCGCGCTACCGACGACCCCGAACCGCCCTCGCCTGAATCCGGCCTGCTGTGGGACGAGCCGCCTCCGCCGGCCGCACCGCCGAAGCGCACGCGGCGCGGGCGCGGCGTGCCGCCTGCGCCGGTGTCCGCCGAGGTCGCCGAACTGGCGGCCGCGCTGCCGCCGAACGTGCGGCTCGGCACGTCGTCGTGGTACTTCCCCGGCTGGAACGGCATCGTCTTCGACGGCGACTTCGCGCAGTCGAAGCTGTCGCGCGAAGGGCTCGGCGCGTATGGCGCGCATCCGCTGCTCCGGAGCGTGAGCCTCGACCGGTCGTTCTACGGCCCGCTGTCGGTGGCCGACTATCTGCGCTACGCGCAGCAGGTGCCGGACGATTTCCGCTTCGTCGTGAAAGCGCCGGCGTCCGTGACGGACGCCGTGGTGCGCGGCCGGCGCGGCGAACCGTCGGGACCGAACCCGACGTTCCTCGACGCCGCGCTCGCGACGCATGAATTCGTGCAGCCGTGCATCGATGGCCTGGGCAAAAAGGCCGGCGTGCTGGTGTTCCAGTTTTCGCCGATGCCCGATCAGCTGCTCGCCGACCCGGCCGCGCTGATCGAGCGGCTGGCCGCGTTCTTCGCGGCGTTGCCGCCGCTGCCGCCGGAGCCGGACGGCACGCGCTACGCGATCGAGATCCGCGACGCCTGCCTGCTCACGCCGCGCTTCATCCGGACGCTTGCGGCGCTCGGCGTTCGCTACTGCGTCGGCCTGCATGCGCGCATGCCGGACCCGCTGCGCCAGGCGGCCGCGCTCGCGCTGCTCGACGGCGATGCGCCCGGCCCGCTGATCGTGCGCTGGAGCCTGCACGGCGGTTTCAAGTACGAACAGGCGAAGGCGAAGTACGAGCCGTTCGACCAGCTCGTCGACGAGGACCCGGCCACGCGTTCGGCGCTCGCCGAGCTGGCCGCGCGCTACGCGCTGGCCGGCCAGCCGGTGATCATCACGATCAACAACAAGGCGGAAGGCTCGGCGCCGCTGTCGTGCATTGCGCTCGCGCGGGAGATCGTCGCCGCGTGTGCGCGGTGGAGCAGCGAAGCGGCGTAGCGTCGGACGGCGAGCTGCCGCCGAGTGATGCGCCGCTCACACACCCCTCACGTACCGCTCACGCGCCGCGCTGCGACTTCAGCCGATGCGCGAACTTCTGCCGGAATTTCGCGAGCTTCGGCCCGATCACGACCGAGCAGTACCCTTGCCCCGGATTGCGCGCGTAATAGTTCTGGTGATAATCCTCGGCCGGCCAGTAGTTGCCGTCGAGCGGCACGACCTGCGTGACGATCGGCTGCCCGAACACCTGCTCGCGCTCGAGCTCGGCGATCACGTCGAGCGCGGTGTCGCGCTGCGCATCCGAATGCGTGAACACGACCGAACGGTATTGGGTGCCGACGTCGTTTCCCTGCCGGTTCAGCTGAGTCGGATCGTGCGTCGCGAAGAAGATCTCCAGGATCTCGCGATAACCGATGCGCGCGGGATCGAACGTCACGTTCACCACTTCCGCGTGTCCGGTGTCGCCGTCGCACACGTCGCGATAACCGGGATTGCGCGTGTGGCCGCCCGCATAGCCCGACTGGACGGCCGTCACGCCGTCGACGTCGAGAAACACGGCCTCCGTGCACCAGAAGCAGCCGCCGCCGAGCGTCGCGGTTTCAAGCATCTCGTTCACCATGAAGTTGAGTACCTCGTTGAAGGTAGCGGCCGGCACGCGCGCGTGCCCGGCTCGCCAGTCCGTATCGCCGCTGCCCGGTCGCCCGGCGCGCAGCGGCACGCGTTCAAGTATCTCACTCGCACGAAAATCCGGCAGGCAGGCACGCGCGCGCCGCGCCCGACCCGCCGCGCATTTCTCGTCTACACTTAGGCACGCTTCGCCGCGACGGCACCCCGCCGCGGCCGCACGCAGCGCCGATGCATGCCCGCCCCGATGCCAACATCATCCGCCGGAACATCGATATGCACGCCTTAGCAGATACCGTCCGCCTCGCAGGCGAACCGACCGACGCGCATTGCGCCGCGTCGTTCATCCGATCGCATTGCGACGCAACACGCGTGCGTGAGCGGCGCGCGTCGGATGCCGCACCTTTCCGCACCTTTCCGCACCGTTTCCACCTGACGTACCGCAGCGCGCGCCGCGGCGGCGCGTTCGCCTCGCGCAGCGCTTGCCCACACACGGCCGGACCGCGGCGCACCCGTGATTCGACACCACCGACAGGAGGCACCACGATGAACATGCGGCCCGATCCGACCTTTCACGCCTCACCCGAGCTTGCGATGCAGGCGCCGCCCGAGGCGTTCGCCTATACGTTGTTGCTGAGCCCCGATTTTTCCAGCCCCGACGCGCTCGCCGTCATCGACGTGAAGCCCGGCTCGGCGACCTACGGGAAAATCGTCCACACGGTGACGATGCCGCACACCGGCGACGAGTTTCACCACTTCGGGTGGAATGCGTGCTCGTCGTCGCTGTCGCCGCTGACGGGCCACGCCTTTCTCGAGCGCCGCTTCCTGATCATTCCGGGCCTGCGCTCGTCGCGCATCTACGTGATCGACACGAAGCCGCATCCGACGCAGGCGCGCATCCACAAGATCATCGAGCCCGACGAAGTGTTCGCGAAGACCGGCTACTCGCGGCCGCACACGGTCCACTGCGGCCCGGAAGGCATCTACGTCAGCACGCTCGGCGGCGCAGGCAAGGACGGCACCGACGGCGCGCCCGGCATCTTCATCATGGACTGCGAGACCTTCGACGTGCTCGGCCGCTGGGAAATCGACCGCGGCCCGCAGGACAAGCACTACGACTTCTGGTGGAACCTGCCGCGCGACTACATGGTGTCGAGCGAATGGGCGCTGCCGCCGCAATTCGAAAACGGCATCGTGCCGGAAGACCTGCTCGCCAACCGCTACGGTCACCGTCTGCACTTCTGGGACTTGCGCGCGCGTCGCAACGTGCAGACGATCGACCTCGGCGCGCAGCACCAGATGGCGCTCGAAGTGCGGCCCGCGCACGATCCGGCGCGCGAATACGGGTTCGTCGGCGTCGTGGTCGATACGGCCACGCTCGAAGGCTCGATCTGGACCTGGTGGCGCGAAGACGGCAGGTTCCACGCGAAGAAGACCGCGACCATTCCGCCGGAGCCGGCCGCGGCCGACGAATTGCCGCCGCTGCTGAAAGGCTTCGGCGCGGTGCCGCCGCTCGTGACCGACATCGACCTGTCGCTCGACGATCGCTTCCTGTACGTGTCGTGCTGGGGCACCGGCGAGATGCGCCAGTACGACGTGTCCGATCCGCATCGGCCGGTGCTCGCGGGCTCGGTGCGCATCGGCGGCATCGTGCGGCGCGCGCCGCATCCGAACGGCCGCGCGTTCGCGGGCGGCCCGCAGATGGTCGAAGTCAGCCGCGACGGCCGGCGCGTGTACTGGACCAACTCGCTGTACTCGACCTGGGACGACCAGTTCTATCCGGACGGCGTGCCGGCCGCGCAGGTGCTCGCGCACGCGGGGTCGGACGGCGGCCTCACGCTCGCCGACGACTACTGGGTCGAGTTCCCCGACGGCTATCGCGCGCATCAGATCCGGCTCGACGGCGGCGACTGCTCGACCGATTCCTTCTGCTACCCGTCGGTCAGGCGTTGAGCGCCACCCTGCCTGCGTCGCTCGCGCTGTGGGCGGCCGTGCTCGCGAGCGGCGTCTACCATGGGCTGAACCCCGCGATGGGCTGGCCGCTCGCCGTGTCGAACGCGCTGATGACGCGCCGCGTCGACGCGCTCGTCGCGGCGCTCGGCTATCTCGCACTCGGCCACGCGCTCGCCGTGTTCATGGTGATGCTGCCGTTCGGGCTGCTCGCCGCGTTGCTCGCGTGGCAGCCGGCGATCCGGATCGGCGCGAGCGTGCTCGTGATCGGCTTCGGCGCGGCGCTGCTGATCCGGCGCCGGCACCCGCGCGCGCTCGCCCGCATCGCGCCGGCGCGGCTCGGGCTGTGGTCGTTCGCCGTCGCGCTCGCACACGGCGCGGGGCTGATGCTGGTGCCGATCTATCTCGGGCTCTGCGGGCCGGACCGGGATGCCGGCCATCGCGCGGCCGCCACGCTGATCGACGCGCATCTCGGCACGGCGCTCGTCGTCGCGGCCGTCCATGCGGCGGCGATGGTCGGCGCGGGCGGCGTGCTCGCGTGGCTGGTCTACCGTTATCTGGGGCTGAAATTCGTCGCGCGCAGCTGGTTCAATCTCGATGCCGTATGGGCGTCGAGCCTGATACTGACCGGGGCGCTGTCGCTCGGGCTCGCCGCGGCGCGGTAGGCGGATGGCTGCGGTATGGCGGGAAGGGCGCTGGCGGTGAGCTGGCTGCGCGGCGTCGTGGATGTCGGCGTTGCCGTGGATGCCGCAGTTGGCGTGGTTGCCGTTGCCGCCGTTGCCGCGGTTGCCGCGGTTGCCGCCGTTGGATGCCCTGGATGCCGAATGCCGCCGGCCGATTCGGTGTCGCGAATGCTGCGGATGCCCCGATGGCGCCAACGCCCACCACCAATGTGCGCTACCTCACGCTCGCCCCGCGCTGGGCGTGGCGCGGAGGTCCGCCCCGCGCGATTCCGCTAGAATCGCGCCATGCGCACCACTTTCGAACCGATCGCCCCGGCCCCGTCGCCATTCGTCCGCCGCGCCCGTCGCATCCGCCGCGCGCCGCGCCCGTCCGTTTCGTCGTGGATGGCGGCCCGATGAAGCACGCCACTCCGCCCGATTTCGACTCGGCCGCATTTCGTCAGGCGCTCGGCCAGTTCGCCACCGGCGTCACCGTCATCACGACGCGCGCGCCGTCCGGGCAACTGATCGGCATCACCGCGAGCTCGTTCAACTCGGTGTCGCTCGATCCGCCGCTGGTGCTGTGGAGCCTCGCGCACAAATCGGCGTCCACGCCGGTATTCCGCAGCAACAGCCATTACGTGGTGAACGTGCTCGCGGCGTCGCAACTCGACCTGTGCAAGCGTTTCTCGACCTACAAGGGCGATCGCTTCGAAGGGATCGCGCACGCGGCCGGCAACTCGGGCATGCCGGTGCTCGACGGCGCGCTCGCCTGGTTCGAATGCCACAACCGCAGCCGCTACGACGAAGGCGACCATGTGATCTTCGTCGGCGAAGTCGAGCGTTGCGGCGTGCGCGCCGCAGCCGACGCCGCGCCGCCGCTGGTGTTCCACGGCGGCGGCTTCCACGGGCTCACACCGCTTTGATCGCCCCCGTGCGCGCCAGCCCGACCGGCGCGCCCGCTTCGTCCTTCAGCGTCTGCAGCACGATGTTCGAGCGGATGTCCATCACGCCGGGCGCCTTGTACAGGCGGTTCAGCACGAAATCCGAATAGTGCTTGAGGTTGTGCGCGAGCACGCGCAGCAGGTAATGGCTTTCGCCGGTCACGACGAACGCGCCGACCACCTCCGGCCATTCGCGCAGCGCTTCCGCGAAGCGCTCGTGCCACTGGTTTTCCTCGTTGCGCATCGACACCTGCACGAACGCCTCGAGTTCGAAGCCGAGCTTCTCGCGGCTCAGGCACGCACGGTAGTGTTCGATGACCCCTTGCTCCTCGAGCAGCCGCATCCGGCGCAGACAGGCCGACGGCGAAAGCGAGATGCGTTCGGCCAGGTCCAGATTGCTGATTCTGCCTTCCTCCTGCAGTACGGCGAGAATCCGGCAGTCGGTGGCATCGAGCGTGATCGCATGCATTTTTGGTCCCCCTTTTCCCTCTGAGTCGAATTATCTGCCAATCCGGCGGATTGTCCATGGTTATTTCGCAAGCACTTTCTGCGAGCGTCCACCTATCATTCGAAGGATCGATTCACCGATTCGTCATGCCATGGACACACTCTGGGACATCTCGCCGCCGCTCAGCCCCGCCACGCCCGTGTGGCCGGGCGACACGCCGCTGTCGGTCGAGCGCGTATGGCAGATGGAGGCCGGCTCGCCGGTCAACGTCGCGCGCCTGACGCTGTCGCCGCATACCGGCGCGCACTGCGACGCGCCGCTGCATTACGACGCCGACGGCGCGCCGATCGGCGCCGTGCCGCTCGACGCGTATCTCGGCCCGTGCCGCGTGATCCACTGCGTCGGCGCAGCGCCGCGCGTGCAGCCGGCCGACGTCGAGGCCGCGCTCGATCGCGTGCCGCCGCGCGTGCTGCTGCGCACCTGCGCGCACGCGAGCGTCGAGCGGTGGGACAGCGATTTCTGCGCGGTCGCGCCGGAGACGATCGACCTGCTCGCCGCCCGCGGCGTGAAGCTGATCGGCATCGACACGCCGTCGCTGGACCCGCAGGAATCGAAGACGATGGATGCGCATCACCGCGTGCGCGCGCACCGGATGGCGATACTCGAAGGCATCGTGCTCGACGACGTCCCGGCCGGCGATTACGAGCTGATCGCGCTGCCGCTGAAGTTCACGACGCTCGATGCGAGCCCCGTGCGTGCGGTGCTGCGCGCGCTGCCCGGCCATTCCTCCTGATTACCGAACCCCTCATCGACATCATGATCAAGACCCGTGAAGACGCACTCGCCCTCGACCGCGACGATCCGCTCGCCGCGCTGCGCGGCCAGTTCGCGCTGCCCGACGGCGTGATCTATCTCGACGGCAATTCGCTCGGCGCGCAGCCGCGCGCATCGGCCGCCCGCGCGCAACAGGTGATCGGCGCCGAATGGGGCGAAGGCCTGATCCGCAGCTGGAACACCGCCGGCTGGTTCGCGCTGCCGCGCCGCCTCGGCGACAAGCTCGCGACGCTGATCGGCGGCGCAGCCGGCGAAACGGTCGTGACCGACACGATCTCGATCAACCTGTTCAAGCTGCTGTCGGCGATGCTGCGCCATCAGGCCGAGCGAGCGCCGCAGCGCCGCGTGATCGTGTCCGAGCGCTCGAATTTCCCGACCGACCTGTACATCGCGCAAGGGCTGATCGAGCAGCTCGGCGGCGGCTACGAGCTGCGTCTGATCGACGATCCGGCGGAATTGCCGGCCGCGCTCGGCGACGACACGGCCGTCGCGATGATCACGCACGTGAACTACCGCACCGGCTACATGCACGACATGCCGGCCGTCACGCAGCTCGCGCACGACGCGGGCGCGCTGATGCTGTGGGATCTCGCCCACTCCGCCGGCGCGGTGCCGGTCGACCTGAACGGCGCGCGTGCCGACGGCGCGGTCGGCTGCACGTACAAATACCTGAACGGCGGCCCCGGCTCGCCGGCGTTCGTGTGGGTGCCGCATCGCCATCACGCGCATTTCTCGCAGCCGCTGTCCGGCTGGTGGGGCCACCGCGCGCCGTTCGCGATGCAGCCGGCGTTCGCGCCGGACCCGGGCATCGCGCGCTTTCTGTGCGGCACGCAACCGATCGTGTCGATGTCGATGGTCGAATGCGGGCTCGACGTGTTCCTGCAGACCGACATGCAGGCGATCCGCCGCAAGTCGCTGGCGCTGACCGACGCGTTCATCGCGCTCGTCGAAGCGCGCTGCGCGGGGCTGTCGCTGAAGCTCGTCACGCCGCGCGCGCATCACCAGCGCGGCTCGCAGGCGAGCTTCGAGCATCCGCACGGCTATGAAGTCATGCAGGCGCTGATCGCGCGCGGCGTGATCGGCGACTACCGCGAGCCCGACGTGCTGCGCTTCGGCTTCACGCCGCTCTATACGCGCTTCGTCGACGTCTGGGACGCCGTCGACACGCTGCGCGACATCCTCGCCACCGACGCGTGGAAGGCGCCCGAGTTCGCCGAGCGCGGCGCGGTGACCTGATCCGTTACGCCCGGCGCGCCGGGCCCCGTCATGCAAATCTGGAGAAAGTCGTGAATTCTGGTCATATGCAGCCTCCCGGCGACGACGCGCCGGCCGGCTGCCCGTTCTCGGGCACGCGCGCCGCGCCATCCGCTCATCAGGCGCCGGGCGATGCCGCGGGCGAACCGGGCTGGCACAACGCGCAGCTCGATTTCTCGAAGTCGATGAGCTACGGCGATTACCTGTCGCTGAATTCGATCCTCGACGCGCAACATCCGCTCTCGCCCGATCACAACGAGATGCTGTTCATCATCCAGCATCAGACCAGCGAGCTGTGGATGAAGCTCGCGCTGTTCGAGCTGCGCGGCGCGCTCGACGCGGTGCGCGGCGACGCGCTGCCGCCCGCGTTCAAGATGCTCGCGCGCGTGTCGCGGATCCTCGAGCAGCTCGTGCAGGCGTGGAACGTGCTGTCGACGATGACGCCGTCCGAGTATTCGGCGATGCGCCCGTATCTCGGCCAGTCGTCGGGTTTTCAGTCGTACCAGTACCGGCAGCTCGAATTCCTGCTCGGCAACAAGAACGTGCAGATGCTGCAGCCGCATGCGCACCGGCCCGAGATCCTCGCCGAAGTGCGCGCGACGCTCGAAGCGCCGTCGTTCTACGACGAAGTCGTGCGCCTGCTCGCGCGGCGCGGTTTCCCGATCGCGCCGGAGCGGCTCGAGCGCGACTGGACGCAGCCGATGCGCCACGACGAGACCGTCGAGGCCGCGTGGCTCGAGGTCTATCGTCACCCGCAGCAGCATTGGGAGCTGTACGAGATGGCCGAGGAACTCGTCGATCTCGAGGACGCGTTCCGTCAGTGGCGCTTCCGTCACGTGACGACCGTCGAGCGCATCATCGGCTTCAAGCAGGGCACCGGCGGCACGAGCGGCGCGCCGTATCTGCGCAAGATGCTCGACGTCGTGCTGTTCCCCGAGCTCTGGCACGTGCGCACCACGCTGTAGCGCACGCGCGGCTCACGCGGCCCGCGCGTCGTGACGACGAGCGGGCCGCATCATATGCGCGCGGCAAGGCCGGCGCGGGCGGTCAGACGACGCTCGACGCGTTCCTCCGCCACCGTGGCGCGCCGGTGCAGCCGCTTCGGCACGCTGCCGCTATCTGCGCCGCCGCGCCGGTCTGATTCGCCGCCTGATTCGCCGCCTGATTCGCCGCCCGCTTCCCCGCCCCACCCCGCCGCACCGCACCATCGAAATGCCCCGTCCCCGCCTTGACTTTCGCTCGCCCCAATACGATCATTCGCTCACACGCAGAGCAAATGATCGTATTCGACAGCGCGGATCGCCGGCTTCCCTGCCAGGCCGGCATCCGATCGCGACAGGAGACACCGGATGACCGCATTGCCTTCCGAGCACCCGCCCGTGCTGCTGCATATCGGCGCAGGCTCGTTCCATCGCGCGCACCAGGCGTGGTATCTGCACCGCGTGAACGCGGCCGTGCCGGCCGGCGAGCGCTGGACGCTGACCGTCGGCAACATCCGCGACGACATGCGCACGACGATGGACGCGCTCGCCGCCCAGCACGGCGCCTACACGCTCGAAACCGTCACGCCGCAAGGCGAGCGCGCGTACGAGACGATCCGCGCGATCTCGCGCGTGCTGCCGTGGTCGCCCGATCTGGCCGCGCTGATCGACGCCGGCGCCGATCCGGCGTGCCGGATCGTGTCGTTCACGGTCACCGAAGGCGGCTACTACCTCGACGAGCACAACCGGCTCGACCTTGCGAACGCCGATCTCGCGGCCGATCTGCAAGGCGCCCGCACGACGCTGTACGGCGCGCTCGCCGCGCTGCTGGCCGAGCGCGTCGCGCGCGGCGCGGGCCCGCTCACGCTGCAGAGCTGCGACAACCTGCGCAACAACGGCGCGCGCTTTCGCGCCGGGATGCGCGCGTTCCTCGAGCAGCGTGGCGAAACCGCGCTGCTCGCGTGGTTCGATGCGCACGTGGCGACGCCGAGCGCGATGGTCGATCGCATCACGCCGCGCCCGACCCCGGACGTGCGCGAACGCGTGCGCGCGGCGACCGGCATCGACGACGCCTGCCCCGTGATGGCCGAATCCTTCATCCAGTGGGTGATCGAGGACCGCTTCGCGGCCGGCCGCCCGCGCTGGGAGCTGGCCGGCGCGGAGCTGGTGGACGACGTGCACCCGTACGAAGAAGCGAAGATCCGCATCCTGAACGCGACCCACAGCTGCATCGCGTGGGCCGGCACGCTCGCGGGCCACACGTACATCCACGAAGGCACGCACGACGCCGGGATCCGCCGCTTCGCGCACGACTACGTGACGCAGGACGTGATCCCGTGCCTCACGCCGAGTCCGCTCGACCTCGAACGCTACCGCGACGTCGTGCTCGAGCGCTTCGGCAACCCGTACGTACTCGACACCAACCAGCGCGTCGCGGCCGACGGCTTCTCGAAGATCCCCGGCTTCATCGCGCCGACGCTCGCCGAATCGTTCGCGCGCGGCGCCGCGCCGATCGCCACCGCGGTGCTGCCCGCGCTGTTCCTGCGCTTTCTGGAGCGCTGGGCGCGCGGCCGGCTGCCGTATGCGTACCAGGACGGCGTGATGGACGAAGGCGCCGCGCGCGCGATCGTCGCCGCCGACGACCCGGTGCTCGCCCTGTGCGCATCGCGCGCGCTGTGGGGCACGCTCGCCGGCAACGCGGCGCTGCTCGACGCGCTGCGCACCGCGCTCGCGCGCGTGGACGCATGGCTCGCGCAGCGCTGATCGCGCCCCGCGCCGCCGCGGCCGCGGTCACCACGGCAGCACGCCAGCACCCGCGCATTCGGGCGAACCTGCGTTGGCATGCACGCATGCGTGCGGCTAAAGTAGCGGCTCCTCACTGACGGAGCGGATCGCTCATGTATCTCGGCATCGACCTCGGCACCTCGGAAGTGAAGGTGCTGCTGCTCGCCCCGGACGGCACCGTGGTCGGCACCGCCGGCACGCCGTTCAGCGTGTCGCGGCCGCATCCGCGCTGGGCGGAACAGCATCCCGACGACTGGTGGCAGGGCACGCTGGCCGCGCTCGCGGCGCTGCGCGCGCAGCACCGCGAAGCGTTCGCGCAGGTGCGCGGGATCGGCCTGTCGGGCCAGATGCACGGCGCGGTGCTGCTCGGTCGCGACGACCGCGTGCTGCGCCCCGCGATCCTGTGGAACGACATGCGCAGCGCCGACGAATGCGCGCTGCTCACCGAGCGCGCACCCGACCTGCACACCCTCGCCGGCAACCTCGCGATGCCCGGCTTCACCGCGCCGAAGCTGCTGTGGGTCGCGAAGCACGAACCCGACGTGTTCGCCGCGACGGCCTGCGTGCTGATGCCGAAGGACTACCTGCGCTTCCGTCTGACCGGCGCGAAGGTGTCCGACCCATCGGATGCGGCCGGCACGCTGTGGCTCGACGTCGCGCGCCGCGACTGGTCCGACGCGCTGCTCGCCGCCTGCGACATGACGCGCGCGCAGATGCCGCGCATCGTCGAAGGCAACGCGCCGTCGGGCACGCTGCGCGCGGACGTCGCGCGCGAGCTGGGGCTGTCCGAAGCGGTCGTCGTCGCGGGCGGCGGCGGCGACAACGCGACCAGCGCACTCGGCATCGGCGCGATCCACGCGGGCGACGGCTTCGTGTCGCTCGGCACGTCGGGCGTGCTGAGCGTCGTCGGCGACCGCTTCATGCCGAATCCGGCGTCGGCCGTGCACGCGTTCTGCCATGCGATCCCCGACCGCTGGCAACTGATGAGCGTCGTGCTGTCCGCGGCGAGCTGCCTGCGCTGGGTCTGCAAGCTGACCGGCACCGACGAGCCCGCGCTGCTCGCCGAGATCGAGGCGCTCGACGCGGACGCGCTCGCGACGGCGCCGCTGTTTCTGCCCTACCTGTCCGGCGAACGGACGCCGCACAACGATCCGTATGCGCAAGGCGTGTTCTTCGGGATGACGCATGCGACCGAGCGCGCGCATCTCGGCTACGCGGTGCTCGAAGGCGTGACGCTCGGCCTCGCCGACGGCCTCGACGCGCTGCACGCGGCCGGCGTCGAAACCGACCGGCTGTCGCTGATCGGCGGCGGCGCGCGCAGCGCGTTCTGGGCGCAGCTGATCGCCGACGCGCTGAACGTGCGCACCCGCCGGCACGGCGGCGGCGAAACCGGTGCGGCGCTGGGCGCCGCGCGGCTCGGCTGGCTCGCCGTCGGCGGCGATCCGCAGACGGTGTTGACCAAGCCGCCGGTGCGCGCCGAATACACGCCCGACGCCGCGCGCCATGCGCTGCTGCGCGAGCGCCTCGACGCGTTCCGCGCGCTGTATCGCCACGTGCGTCCGCTGTACGAGCCGTCGCGCGCGCGGCTCGCGTGAGCGCCGCGGCGGCGCGCCCGGCATGCGTTACAGTGGATGCCGCCGCGCCGCCCGACGGCCTGCCCAGATCCGAACCGAATCGCTATCGTGTCCAAGTCCTCAGAAAAACTCGATCTCGCCACGCGCGCCGCGTGGCTCTACTACGTCGCCGGCGACACGCAGAACGAAATCGCCGAGAAGCTGCAGGTGTCGCGCCCGGTCGCGCAGCGGCTGGTCGCGTTCGCGGTCGAGAAGAACCTGATCCGCGTGCGCGTCGATCACCAGCTCGCCGACTGCCTGGACCTCGGCGCGCAGCTGTCGAAACGCTACGGGCTCACGATGTGCGAAGTCGTGCCCGTCGATGCGGATGCGCCCGAGGCGATCGACCGCAAGCTCGCGGTCGCCGGCGCGCAGGTGATGGAGCGGTATCTGAACGAGACGCGGCCGATGGTGATCGCCGTCAGCAGCGGCCGCACGCTGAAGGCGGCCGTCGCGCAGATCGCGCAGATCGACCGGCCGCAGCACCGGCTCGTGTCGATGGTCGGCGCGATCGCCGCCGACGGCTCGTCGAACCGCTACGACGTCGCGCAGTACATCTCCGAGAAGACCGGCAGCAAGCATTTCCTGCTGCCGGCGCCGCTGTTCGCCGACAGCGATGCCGAGCGCGCGCAATGGTGCAATCACCGGCTGTACCGGATCGTCGACGCGCTGTCGGCGCAGGCCGACGTCGCGTTCGTCGGCGTCGGCAACCTCGGCCCGCACTGCCCGCTCTACGAGGACGGCTTCATCACCGAACAGGAACGCGACGAGATGACCGCGCGCGGCGCGGTGGCCGAACTGCTCGGCGTGCCGATCGATGCACAGGGCAAGCTGGTCGACGTGTCGACCAGCGCGCGCGTGACGAGCGTCGCGCTCGACACGCCGCCGAAGCGCCCGACGATCGCGTTCGCGGGCGGCACGAAGAAGCGCGACGCGGTGATCGCGGCGCTGCGCGGCGGCTGGCTGTCGGGGCTCGTCACCGACGAGAGCTGCGCGCGGGCGGCGCTCGACGCGTAATGGGCGGCGGTCATCGCGACCGCTTCGTGATTTCAGGCGATCGCTAGCGAAGCATGTGGTGAACGAGCGCGCGCTCGGCCGTCGTCGTTGCGCCATGCGTGCGCATCGTCGGCCGATGTGCGTCGCGGATCGTTGCTGCTAGGCGCGCCGCCGTGCAATACAACCTCGCCAACAACCCCGCCCCAAGCCCCCGCACCCGCTCACGCCGCCTTCGCATGCGCGGCCAGGCGCCGGAACGCGTGCCCCTGTTCGTCGAACAGATGGCAATGCCCGGCCTGCGCATGCAGATGCAGCGACTCGCCGCTGCGGTACGTATCGAGCGGCGGAATGCGCGCGATCAGCCCGTCCGGCGCGATCGGCGACTCCGCATACAGATACGCAGCGTCGCCGAGCGATTCGACGGCCATCGTCCGCGCTGCCACGCCGTCGGCCGCGTCGCCCACCAGCAGATGCTCGGGCCGCACGCCGACCGTCACGGCCGCACCGCGCTGCAGTCCGGCCGCGTCGACGGCGACGCGCTGCGTCGCGCCGCTGTCGAACCGCACCAGCACGCCGCCCGCATCGGCCGACTCGACCGTGCCCTTCAGGAAATTCATCTTCGGCGAGCCGATGAAGCCCGCGACGAACTGGTTCGACGGCGCGTGATACAGCTCGTTCGGCGTGCCGACCTGCTGCACCGCGCCGCCCGACAGCACGACGATCTTGTCGGCGAGCGTCATCGCCTCGACCTGATCGTGCGTCACGTAGATCATCGTGGTCTTCAGCTCGTCGTGCAGCCGCGCGAACTCCAGCCGCATCTTCACGCGCAGCGCGGCGTCGAGGTTCGACAACGGCTCGTCGAACAGGAACACCTTCGGCTTGCGCGTGATCGCGCGGCCGATCGCGACGCGCTGCCGCTGGCCGCCCGACAGCTGCTTCGGCTTGCGGTCGAGCAAGTGATCGATGTGCAGGATCTTCGCGGCCTGCTTCACGGCCTGGTCGATCTCCGGCTTCTTCGCGCCGGCGAGCTTCAGCCCGAACGCCATGTTGTCGTACAGCGTCATGTGCGGATACAGCGCGTACGACTGGAACACCATCGCGATGCCGCGCTTCGCGCTCGGCACGTCGTTGACCTTCGCGCCGTCGATCAGCAGCTCGCCGCTCGAGATGTCCTCGAGCCCGGCGATCATCCGCATCAGCGTGGATTTGCCGCAGCCGCTCGGCCCGACGAACACGACGAATTCGCCGTCGGCGATGTCGAGGTTCACGTTGCGCAGCACTTCGGTGTCGTCGTAGCGCTTCGCGATGTTGCGCAGGTGCACGCTTGCCATGATCTGTCTCCGTTCGTTCGTGATGCGCCGCGTTCGCCGCGGCGCGCAAT
Organism: Burkholderia sp. WP42; assembly: GCF_000745665.1. Classification (NCBI taxonomy): domain Bacteria; kingdom Pseudomonadati; phylum Pseudomonadota; class Betaproteobacteria; order Burkholderiales; family Burkholderiaceae; genus Burkholderia; species Burkholderia sp. WP42. The sequence goes on from NZ_JQJT01000006.1 coordinate 198,818, forward strand.
CGTTGCTAGTTCGGCAGCACGGCGCCCGTCGCCTGCCAGCGCGCGACGTAGCCGGGCAGCTCGTGCATGTCGTCGAATACGTGGCGCGCGCCGATCCCGCGCAGCGCGTCGATCTGCGCGGCCGACGCGTGGCCGCCGCCGACGAAGCCGAGCACGGTCATGCCCGCCGCCGCCGCCGCGGTGATGCCCGTCGCGCTGTCCTCGACGACGAGGCATTGCACGGGCGCGACGCCGAGCGTGCGCGCGGCCGCGAGATAGACGTCGGGCGCGGGCTTCGGCCGCGCGACCGCGTCCGCGCAGAACAGCCGGTCGCCGAAGAAGCGCGTGAGCCCGGTACGCGCGAGCGCCGCCTCGACGTACGCGCGATAGCTGTTGCTCGCGCACGCGGTGGTCAGCGCGATCTCGGCCAGCGCCGCATCGATGCCGTCGACCATCGGCGCGTTGACGGCCGCCGCCTCGACCGCGCGCCGGATCGCTTCGACGTCGCCGTCCGTCAGCGCGCGGCCGAGCGCGCCGGCCGCACCGGCCAGCACGCGCTCGATGCGCAGGCCCAGCAGCGGCATCACGGCCGGCCGCGCGTCGACGCCGGGCCAGCGCGCCTCGAGCTCGCGCACGAGGACGTCGGCGGCGACGGCCTCGCTGTCGATCAGCACGCCGTCGCAATCGCAGATCAGCACGCTCGGTTCATGGCCGGCCGCCGTCATTTGACGGCCCCGAACGTGAGCCCGCGCACCAGCTGCTTCTGCGACAGCCAGCCGACGATCAGGATCGGCGCGACCGCGAGCAGCGAAGCGGCCGACAGCTTCGCCCAGAACAGGCCCTCGGGGCTCGAATACGACGCGATGAACACGGTGAGCGGCGCCGCGTTCGAGCTCGACAGGTTGATGCTCCAGAACGCCTCGTTCCACGACAGGATCACGAGCAGCAGCGCGGTCGACGCGAGGCCCGGCAGCGCCATCGGCATCAGCAGGTAGACGATCTCCTGCCACGTCGACGCGCCGTCGATGCGGCCCGCTTCGAGGATGTCCTTCGGAATCTCGTTGAAGTACGTGAAGGTCATCCACACGGCGATCGGCAGGTTGATCAGCGTGTAGACGATCACGAGGCCCGACACGGTATCGAGCAGCCCCGCGTTCTTCCACAGCAGATAGATCGGCACCAGCACGCCGACCGACGGCATCATCTTGGTCGACAGCATCCACAGCAGCACCTTCTGCGTGCGGCGGTTCGGGAAGAACGCCATCGCATACGCGGCCGGCACCGCGAGCAGCAGCGAGATCACGGTGACGCCGGCCGAGATCAGCACCGAGTTCCACGCGAACGCGAAGTAGTCGCTGCGCGCGAACACCTCGCGGAAGCTGTCGAGCGTCGGCACGAACAGCAGCGTCGACGCATACGCCTGCTGCTCGGTCTTGAACGCGGTGATCGCCATCCAGAAGATCGGGAAGAACAGCAGCAGCGCGATCAGCCACGCGAGCGCGCCGGGCAGCGCGCGGCGCACGAGCGCGAACGGGGCCGGCGCACGCCGGCTTGCGAAAGTCAGGTCGCTCATTTCTCGTACTCCCCTTTCAGGTTGCGCGCGAGCATCCGCACCAGGAAGAACGACACGACGTTCGCGACCACGACGGCGATGATCCCGCCCGCGGACGCGAGGCCGACGTCGAACTGCTGCAGGCCGAGCGCATAGATCAGGTACGACAGGTTGGTGGTCGCGTTGCCGGGGCCGCCGCCCGTCGTCGTGTAGATCTCCGCGAAGATCGACAGCAGGAAGATGGTCTCCATCATCACGACCACCGCGATCGCGCGCTTCAGATGCGGCAGCGTGATGTAGAAGAACATCGCGATCGGGCCGGCGCCGTCGATGCGCGCGGCTTCCTTCTGCTCCTGGTCGAGCGACTGGATCGCCGTGAACAGGATCAGGAACGCGAACGGCAGCCACTGCCACGCGACGATCGCGATCACCGCGGTGAGCGGGTAGTCGGCGAACCAGTCGACCGGCGTCATCCCGAGCGCGCGCATCGCGTTCGCGACGAGCCCGTACACCGGATGCAGGATCATGTTCTTCCAGATCAGCGCGGCGACCGTCGGCATCACGAAGAACGGCGCGATCGCGAGCAGCCGCGCGATGCCCTGCCCGTAGAACTTGCGGTCGAACAGCACGGCCATCAGCACGCCGCCGACCACGGTGATCGCGAGCACCGCGCCGATCAGCACGAGCGTGTGCCAGATGGCCGGCAGGAACGACGGATCGGTTGCGAGAAAGCGGTAGTTGTCGAAGCCGGCGAAGCCCTTCACGTCCGGGTTCAGCAGGTTGTAGCGCGAGAACGAATACCAGATCGTCATCGCGAGCGGGATCGACATCCACAGCAGCAGCACCGCGACGGACGGCGACACGAGCCAGCTCGCGCCGCCGCGCGCGCGGCGCGGCGCACCGGGCGGCGTCGCCGCGTCGCCGACCGACGGCGCGTGGCTCAGGGGAAGACGTAGATGACGCATGATCGGATTCCTCCGGTTGATGCGCGGGCAGATGCGGCCTGCCCGCGCTTGCGCTGCGCCGGGCCGGGGCGCACGCGACGTGCGCGCCACGGCGCGGCGCGAGCGGCCTGCGTTACTTCCGGTAGCCGGCCTGGCGCACCGCGCGGTCGGCCGCCGCCTGGCCGGCCGCGAGCGCCTGGTCGACCGACATCTGCCCGGCGACCGCACCGGCGATCGCCTGCCCGACCACCGTGCCGAACGACTGGAATTCAGGGATCCCGACGTACTGCACGCCCGTGTACGGCACCTTCTTCAGCGACGGATCGTTCGGGTCGGCCGTCTCGATCGCCTTCAGCACGAACTCCGAGAACGGCGCGGCGGCCTTGTACTCGGCGCGCTGGTACGTCGACGTGCGCGTGCCCGGCGGCACCGACGCCCAGCCTTCGTCCTTGCCGACCATCTCGATGTACTGCTTCGACGTCGCCCACGCGATGAACTTGCGCGCGGCGTCCTGCTGCTTCGACGTCTTCGGGACCGCGAGCGCCCACGCCCACAGCCAGTGCGAGCCCTTCGGCGTGACGGCGACCGGCGCGGCCGCGAAGCCGATCTTGTCGGCGACCTGCGACTGCTGCTTGTTGTAGAGCATCCCGGCCGCGACCGTCGCGTCGATCCACATCGCGCACTTGCCCGACGCGGTCAGCGTCAGGTTTTCGTTGAAGCCGTTCGAGCTCGCTCCCGGCGGGCCGTCCTTCTTCAGCAGGTTCACGTAGAAGCCGATCGCCTTCTTCCATTCGGGCGACGTGAGCTGCGCGTTCCAGTTCTCGTCGAACCAGCGCCCGCCGAACGTGTTCACGACCGTCGACACGTACGCCATGTTCTCGCCCCAGCCGGCCTTGCCGCGCAGGCAGATCCCGTAGATGCCCTTCGACTTGTCGGTGAGCTTGTCGGCGAACTCGGCGACCTGGTCGTAGGTCGGCTGATCGGGCATCTTGAGCCCCTTCGCCGCGAACAGGTCCTTGCGGTAGAACGTCATCGAGCTTTCGACGTAGAACGGCAGCGCGTACAGCTGGCCGTTGTACGACAGGCTGTCGCGCGCGGTCTTCACGATGTCGTTGAGGTCGTAGTCGGCGGGCAGCCCGGTCATCGGCGCGAGCCAGCCGCGCTTGCCCCACTGCGGCGTCTCGTAGGTGCCGATCGCCATCACGTCGAACTGGCCGCTGCCGGTCGTGATGTCGGTGGTCGCGCGCTGGCGCAGCACGTTCTCCTCGAGGATCACCCAGTTCAGCTTGATGTCCGGGTTCGCCTTCTCGAACGCCGGCGACAGCTTCTTCAACTCGATCATGTCCGGGTTGTTCAGCGTCGCGATCGTCAGCGTGCCGGCCCACGCGGCGCACGCAGCCGTCGCGAGCGCGGCTCCGGCGAAGCAGCGTACGGCGGCATCGAGCGTCTTTCGTTGCATGGCATGTCTCCTGTGATTGTTCGAACTGTCGTCGGTGGTGCGTGTTGCGTTGGTGTTGCGTGTTGTTGCGTGTTGCTGTATCCGTCGTGCTGCGCTGCGTTCACAGCCGGTCACACCGGCCGCTGCATCCCGCATGCGCGCGCATAGTGCGCGATCACGTCGCGGATCCGGTGGCGCACCCACGCGCGCGGCGCCTTCGCGAGCACGCCCGCGCGGCACGCCGCGTACACGTCCGGCAGCCACTGCGCGACGAGCGTCTCGGGCACCGGCTGGCGCGCGAGGTTGTCGAACAGCTGCTCGACCGCCGCCGCGACGGCCGGCTGCAGCCAGTAATAGCGGATCCGGTCGCTGTAGCCGAACTGACGCGCGAGCCGCTGCTCGGCCTCGTCGCCGCGGTAGTACGGCGCCCAGTGTTCGGGCTGCGCGCGCATCGCCGCGTCGACCACGTCGCGCAGCCGCGAGCGCAGCGCAACGTCGCCGATCAGCGCGTCCTCGATGAAACTGAGCGCGAACAGCGCCTCGCGCAGCGCGAAGGTCAGCGCGGGGCCGACCTTCAACACCGCGAAATGATCGCGCACGAGCGCGGCGAGCGCGTGCTCGGTCTGATAGTCGGTCGAATGCGCTTCGAACACGAGGCGCGGCACGCGCAGGATGCTCGCGCCGAGCGCCGCGGCCTTCGCGCTGTCGTAGTCGAGCACGTGGCGATCGTCGAAGTCGACGCCCGGCTGCGCGACGACCGCGACCACGCGCGTCCATGCGTCGTCGAGCCCGGCCGCCGCGAACGCGCTGCGATGCGCATCGAGCGTCGCGCCGATGCTGTCGCTGCGCGTGACGGCGATACGTGCGATGGCCGCGCCGTCGCCGTCGGCCGACACCTCGCCGCCGGGCGTCGGCACTTCGGTGCCGATCACGTAGACCGGCGCGAGGCCGGCGCGCGACGCGGCGCTCTCGGCCGCGCGGCACAGCTGCGCCGCGCGCGCGGCGATCGTGCGATCGTCGAGCCGCGCCGGATCGTCCGCGCACGCCATGCTCGCATCGAGGTGGATCTTCTCGAACCCGGCTTCGACGTACGCGGCGACCATCGCGGCCGCCTCGCGCATCGCGTCGGCCGCGCGGCGGTGCCGCCACGGATTCGGCCCGAGATGATCGCCGCCGAGCACCAGCGCCGACGGCGCGAGCCCGCAGCGTTGCGCGATCGCGTCGACGTCGCGCCGGAAATCGGCCGGCGTCATCCCCGTATAGCCGCCGACGTGGTTCACCTGGTTGCAGGTCGCCTCGATCAGCAGCGGCGAGCCGTCCGCGCGCGCGGCCTCGCACGCGGCCTCGAGCACGAGCCGGTGCGCGCTGCAGACCGAATAGATGCCGCGCTGCGCGCCGCCGCGGTTCGCGTCGAAGATCATCCGCAGCACGGTGTGCGCGTGCGCGGTGCGCGGCGGCTCGACCGTGCTCGTCAGGCCGGGCATGCGACACCCCGCTCGGTCAGGAACCGCTCGATCTCGGCCGCGTCGCTGTTGCCCTCCATCGGGCCGCGCCGCGTGACCGCGATCGCGCCGGCCGCGTTGGCGCGGCGCAGCGCGGCGTCGATCGGCATGCCGGCGACGAGGCTCGCGACCAGCGTGCCGCCGAAGCAGTCGCCGGCGCCGGTCGGATCGAGTTCGTCGACGGGCCACGCGGGCGCGTCGACGCAGCTCGTCCGGTCGAATGCGGCGCTGCCGGCCGCGCCGCGCTTGAGCACGACGCGCTCGAGCAGCGGATGCGTGGCGAGCAGCCCGGCGATCGCGCGCTCGGCCGGCTGCGGCCCGCAGAAGAACGGCAGATCGGCGTCGCTCGGCAGGAACAGATGGCAGGCGGCGAGCATCGCGTCGAGCGCCGCGCGCAGCGGCGGGAAGCTCAGCATCTCGGGCCGCACGTTCGGATCGAACGACACCTTCGCGCCCGCGCGCGCCGCCTCGATCACGCCGCGCTGCACCGCCGCGATCGCCGCCTCGCTCGTCAGCGACGAGCCCATCACGTGGAAGTAGCGGCAGCCGTCGAACATCGCGGCATCGACATCGCCGGCGTCGATGCAGGCGGCCGCGCTGGTCGCCAGATTGAACACGAAGCTGCGCGAGCCGTCGTCCCGATACGCGACGAACGCGGTGCCGGTCGGGCGCTCGACGCGCCGGATGCGCGTGATGTCCACGCCGTCGCGCTCGAGCCGCGCGACGATCGCGTCGCCAAACGCGTCGCGGCCGACGCAGCCCGCATAGGCGACGCGTGCGCCGAGCCGCGCGGCCTGGTCGGCGAAGATCGCCGGCGCGCCGCTCGGGAACGGGCCGGCGAACAGGCCCGGTGCGTCGAAGCCCTGACCGCGTTCGAGCGCGACGAATTCGGCGAGCAGTTCGCCGACGATCACGATCTCGGCCATCATGCAGGCCCTCGTGCGACGGCGGCCGCGTGCGGCGGCTGCGTCAGGCTGGCGCGTGCGAGCGGCGGCATGTCAGCTCATCCAGTTGCCGCCGTCGACGTTCAGCGTCTGGGCGGTGATGTAGTCGGCGTCGGCCGACGCGAGGAACAGCGCGGCGCCCGTCAGGTCGCCCGGCACGCCCATGCGGCCGAGCGGCACCGCTTCGCCGACGAGCCGCTTCTTCTCGCCGAGCGGGCGGTTCTCGTAGCGTGCGAAGAGCGCGTCGACCTGCTCCCACATCGGCGTGTCGACCACGCCCGGCGCGATGCCGTTCACGTTGATCCGGTGCGGCGCGAGCGCGAGCGCAGCCGATTGCGTATAGCTGATCACGGCCGCCTTGGTCGCGCAGTAGTGCGACACGAGCGCCTCGCCGCGACGCCCGGCCTGCGACGACATGTTGATGATCTTGCCGCCGCGGCCCTGCTCGACCATTCGCTGCGCGACGGCCTGCATCAGGAAGAACAGCCCTTTCACGTTGACCGCGAACAGCCGGTCGAACACGTCCCACGATTCGTCGAGGAGCGGACGCATGTCGAACAGCGCCGCGTTGTTGAACAGGATGTCGACGCCGCCGAAACGCTCCACCGCGGTGGCGACGATGCGCTCGATGTCGTCACGCCGCGTGACGTCCGCGGTGACGGCCGTCGCGCGGCCCGGATGCGCTTCGATCAGCCGCGCGAGCGAGCCGCTGGCCGGCTTCAGATCCACCAGCACGCAGCGCGCGCCCTCGTCCAGATAGCGTTGCGCGACCGCCTCGCCGATGCCGCTTGCCGCGCCCGTCAGGACCGCGACCTTCTGTTCCAGTCTCACTGGGTGTCTCCGGTTCGTTCTGCTGCATGAAGGCCGCGAGGTGAGCGAACGCTCGCCAGCCGATCAATTGCTCTGTTTGTGGTCGAATGATCGGATACGCGATTCGCGCTGTCAAGGCGACGCGGCGGCTTTCGATGATGCGCTGCGGCACGCCGATGCACGGCGGCGGCCGTCCATGCCCGTCCGGCAAAGGCGCGCGGGTTCGGTGCAGCGCGGCTGAGGCGGGGCGCGTGCGGCGGCGCGCATCGGCGACGCCGCAAGAGCGGTGCAAACCGGCGAGATACGTTATATCATCGCGGTACTCCGTCACCTTGCCTGCTTGCTGCCATGGCTACCTCAACGCCCATCGACGCCCGCCTGTCCCGGGCCGACGCATTCGCCGCCGAGCACGGGCTCGCGTGGACGCCGCTGCGCCGTCAGGTCTACGAACGCGTGCTGGCCGCGCAGCGGCCGATCGGCGCGTACGACCTGCTCGCGGAGCTCGAGCCGCAGCGCGGCCGCGTCCCGCCGACCACCGTCTATCGCGCGCTGGATTTCCTCGTCGAGCACGGCTTCATCCACCGGATCGAATCGAAGAACGCGTTCTTCGCGTGCTGCGAGATCGGCGTGCCGCACGAAGGCCAGTTCCTGATCTGCGATTCCTGCGGCGAAACCGTCGAAATTCCGGGCAGCGACCTCGCGAAGCAGCTGTCCGCGAGCGCGCCGGCGCACGGTTTCGAAGTCCATCACCAGGTCGTCGAGCTGAACGGCCTGTGCGGGCACTGCAAGGGCAAGCCCGCGTCACGCTGATCCCGCATCGGGCGGCGTGACGCGCCGCCCCTTCCTACGAGGAGTTCCATGTTCATTGCCCTGAAGCGCGCGCCGCGGCGCCCCCGGTCGCTTGTCCGCCTGCTCGGCGTGGCGGCCGCCGCGCTGTCGATCGCCACGCCCGCGCTCGCGCAGAGCGCGACCGTCAACGTCGTCGCCGCCGAAAATTTCTATGGCGACGTCGCGTCGCAGATCGGCGGCCGCCACGTCGCGGTCACGAGCATCCTCAGCAATCCCGACCAGGATCCGCATCTGTTCGAAGCGAGCCCGAAGACGGCGCGCGCGCTGCAGCACGCGCAGATCGTCATCTACAACGGCGCGAACTACGATCCGTGGATGGCCAAGCTGCTCGGTGCTTCGACGCAGGCGCGGCGCGCGACGATCGTCGTCGCCGATCTGGTCGGCAAGAAGGCCGGCGACAACCCGCACCTGTGGTACGCGCCGGCGACGATGCCGGCCGCCGCGCGTGCGCTCGCGGCCGAGCTCGGCCGCGCCGATCCGGCGCACAAGGCGGACTACGACGCGAACCTGCAGAAGTTCGTCGCGTCGCTGCAGCCGATCGACGCGAAGGTCGCCGCGCTGCGCGCGCAGTACCACGGCGTGCCGGTGACGGCCACCGAGCCGGTGTTCGGCTACATGTCGGATGCGATCGGCCTCGACATGCGCAACCAGCGCTTCCAGCTCGCGACGATGAACGACACCGAGGCGAGCGCGCAGGACGTCGCCGCGTTCGAGAACGACCTGCGCAAGCGGCAGGTGCGCGTGCTGATCTACAACAGCCAGGCCGAAGCGCCGATGACCAAGCGCCTGCTCAAGCTCGCGCGCGACGGCGGCGTGCCGACCGTGAGCGTCACCGAGACGCAGCCGGCCGGCAAGACGTTCCAGCAATGGATGGCCGGCCAGCTCGATGCGCTCGCGGCCGCGCTGGCCGCCGGCAAGCAATGATCGCGATCACGCCATGAACGCCACTCCCCCCGCACTCGCACTCGAGGGCGTCACGCTCGAACTCGGCGGACGCACGATCCTGCGCGACGTCAGCTTCTCGATCGAACCCGGCGAATTCGTCGGCGTGCTCGGCCCGAACGGCGCGGGCAAGACGACGCTGATGCGCGCGGTGCTCGGCCTCGTGCCGCTCAGCGGCGGCACGCTGTCGGTCGGCGGCGTGGCGCTCGCGCGCGGCAACGCGTCGATCGGCTACATGCCGCAGATCAGGAGCGGCCTCGCGAATCGCCGGATGCGCGGCTACGACTTCGTCGCGATGGCCGCCGACGGCCACCGCTGGGGGCTGCCGCATACGAGCGCCGCGACGCGGCGCGACGTCGACCGCGTGCTCGAGCTGGTCGGCGCGACCACGCTCGCGCGCCGGCCGCTGTCCGAGCTGTCGGGCGGCGAGCGGCAGCGGCTGCTGCTCGCGCAATGCCTGCTCGGCAATCCGAAGCTGCTGCTGCTCGACGAGCCGCTGATCAGCCTCGACCCGAACCATCAGCGCGGCGTCGTCGAACTGGTGCGCAACGTGCAGCGCGAGCTCGGCATCACCGTGCTGTTCTCCGCGCACGAACTGAATCCGCTGCTGAACGCGCTCGACCGCGTGCTGTATCTCGGCAACGGCGTCGCGGCGCTCGGCACCGTCGACGAGGTGATCACGAAGCCGGTGCTGTCGCGCCTGTACGGTTCGCCGATCGACGTGATGCGCGTGAACGGCAAGATCTTCGTGATGTCGGGCGACGTCGAGATCGAAAAGCACGACCACGAACACGAGCACGACGATGGCCACGCGCACGGCGGCGGCGCACATGCTCATCAACACCACGGACACGCTCATCCCGGGCATTCGCACGATGTTTGAATACGATTTCATGATCAACGCGTTCGCCGCGGCGGGGATCGTCGCGGTGCTCGCGGGCATCGTCGGCTACTTCCTCGTGCTGCGCGGACAAACCTTCGCGGGCCACGCGCTGTCGCACGTCGGCTTCACCGGCGCGACCGGCGCGGTGCTGCTCGGCATTTCGCCGATCTGGGGGATGGTCGGCTTCACGCTCGCGGCCGGCATCGGGATGGGCGCGCTCGGCGAACGGCTCGCGGGCCGCGACGTCGCGATCGGCGTGATCCTGTCGGGTGCGCTCGGCTTCGGCTTGCTGTTCCTGCATTTCTACACGTCGTTCGCGACGCAGGTCACCGCGCTGCTGTTCGGCAACGTGCTGGCGGTCAGCCGCGACACGCTCGCGGCGCTCGCCGGCATCGGCGCGGTGAGCCTCGTCGCGCTGGCGCTGATCGCGCGGCCGTTGCTGTTCGCGTCGCTGCAGCCGGAACTCGCGGAAGCGAAGGGCGTATCGCTGCGCACGGTGTCGGTGCTGTTCCTCGCGGTCTGTGCGCTGGCGGTGGCGGCGGCGACGCAGATCGTCGGCGTGCTGCTGGTGTTCACGCTGCTGGTCGGGCCGGCGGCGGCCGCGCAGAACCTGTCGACGCGGCTGTCGACCGGCGTGCTGCTCGCCGCGCTGTTCGCGTTGTTCGAAGCGTGGGTCGGCATCGCGCTCGCGTATTACACCGACTGGCCGACGAGCTTCTGGATCACGGCGCTGTCCGCGCTCGTGTACGGCGCAAGCCTGCTGCGACGGCATTGAGCGTCGCGCGACGAGGCGCGCAACGCCGGCTTGCCGTCGCGCATGCCGGCGTTTTCTTATGCGGCATGCGCGCGCGACGTGCGGCGCGCGCCGCAGGTCACGCAGCGGGGACGAAGCTCACGGATTCAGCACGCGCGCATGATGCGCGATGTGATCGGCGATGAACGTCGAGATGAAGTAGTAGCCGTGATCGTAGCCGGGATGGCGGCGCAGCGTCAGCGGCTGACCGGCCTTCTCGCACGCGGCTTCGAACACGTCGGGGTTCAACTGGTTCGCGAGGAACTGATCGGCCAGCCCCTGATCGATCAGGATGCCTTCGTCGAACTTCGGCGCATCCGCGCGCGCGACCAGTTCGCTCGCGTCATGCTGCTTCCACGCTTCGCGATCGGCGCCGAGATAGCCGGTAAACGCCTTCTCGCCCCACGAGCAACGCGACGGCGCGGCGATCGGCGCGAACGCCGACACCGACCGGTACAGGCCCGGATGACGCAGCGCGAGCGTCAGCGCGCCGTGCCCGCCCATCGAATGGCCGAAGATCCCGAGCCGCGTGCCGTCGATCGGCAGCTCGGCCGCGACCAGCGCGCGCAGCTCGTCGGTCACGTACGACTCCATCCGGTAATGGGTCGACCACGGCGCCTGCGTCGCATCGACGTAAAAGCCCGCGCCGACGCCGAAATCCCACGCGTCGGTCTCGCCCGGCACGCCTGCGCCGCGCGGGCTCGTATCGGGCATCACGAGCGCCAGCCCGTACTGGGCCGCGTACTGCTGCGCGCCGGCCTTGATCGCGAAGGTCTCGTCGGTGCACGTGAGCCCGGCGAGGTAGAACAGCGCCGGCACGCGACCGTGCGACGCCTGGCGCGGCAGGTACACCGAGAACTTCATCGGCAGGCCGATCGCCTTCGAATCGTGGCGATAGAAGCGTTGCTCGCCGCAGTGGCAAGCATGCGAAGAAATGAGTTCGAGCATGGGATTCCCTTCCGTTCAATACTGCGTGACCGGGCCAATCGATTCGCCCGCGTTCATCGGTTGAAGCCGTCGGCGAGCTTCGTGCGTGGTGGCGTGCGCGCGGGGCGGCGTCGACTGCAACTCCAACCGCAACGAGACCGCCCCCGCCACCGCCCCGGCAACCCGATCGTGGCCGCCATGATCCTCGATTGCGCCGACTGTCGCACGCGTGAATCGGCCGCCCGCTTGCCACGACACGTCATCGCCAGCATGCGCCGGCTCGCGCCGGCATGTGCGCGAGTTTAAACGCCGCTCGTGAACCACGTGTCGGTTCGCGCATACAGATCGATGAAGCGCGCATACCGCGCGGCCAGCGCGCGATCGTCGCGCGGCGCCGCGACCGGCGACGCTGCCGGCGCGAGTGCGCGCAGCGCGTCCTCGCGCCAATGTCCGAGCGCGACGCCCGCGAGCAGCGCCGCGCCGCGCGTCGCCGCGTTCGGACAATCGACCGCCTCCAGCGACGCACCGAGCGCATCGGCGAGCAACTGGCGCCAGCGCGGGTCGACGGAGCCGCCGCCCGCGAGCCGCAACGTCGCGACCGGATCGGCCGGGTTCGCGTTGCGAATCGCATCGAGCCCCGCGCGCAGCGCGAACGCGACGCCTTCGAACGCCGCGCGCATCATGACGCCGCGCGTGTCGCCGAGCCCGAGACCGAGCCAGCCGCCGCGTGCGTCGGGGTTCATCCACGGCGAGCGCTCGCCGCTCAGGTACGGCAGGAAGCCAAGCCGCTCCGACGCCGGCTGCGCGAACGCGTCGTCGTAGGCATCGGCCCAGTGCGCATAGCCGAGCCAGCCGCGCACGGCCTCGAGCGCGAGGCCGACGTTCTGCATCGCGGCCATCGTGTAGTAGCCGCCGCCGGCCGCCGTGCGATAGCGATGCAGCCCGCGCCGCGCGGGCGGCAACGCGTGTGCGAGCACGACGATCTGGCCGCCGCTGCCGGTGGTCAGCAACGCGTCGCCGGCCGCGACGAGCCCGCTGCCGAGCGCCGCGCACGCGGTGTCGGCCGCGCCCGTCGCCAGCGGCACGCCGGTCGGCAAGCCGAGCGCGGCCGCGGCCTTCGCGTCGAGCACGCCGCAGCGCGCGCCAGACGGCCGCGGCGGCGCAAATGCGTCGAGCGGCAAACCGAGCGCGTCGATGCGCGCCGTCTCCCATGCGCCGTCCGGCGTCGCGAGCGCGGTCGCGCAGGCGTCGCTCGGATCGGCGGCGAGCTCGCCGCCGAGCGCGGTGCGCAGCCAGTCCTTCGGCTGCACGGCGTGGCGCGCGGCGCGCAGCGACTGCGGCTCGTGCACGGCGAGCCATCTCAGCAGCGGGCCGGCCATCCCCGGCGCGACGGGGTTCGGCGCGTCGGGCCACGCAGACGCATCGGCTTCGCGCACCGCGCGCGTGTCGGGCCACAACAACGCGGGCCGCACCGGCCGGCCGGCGGCGTCGAGCAGCACGACGCCGTGCATCTGTCCGGAGAAGCCGATCGCGGCGACCTGCTCGCGTTCCGCCGACGGCAGCCGCGCAGCGGCGCGCACGAGCGCCTGCCACCACGTGTCGGGCGCGATTTCGGCCCAGCCGGGGCGCGGCGACGACAACGCATAAGGTTCGCTCGCGACCGCGCGCTCGACGCCGTCGGCATCGAGCGTGACGAGTTTGACGGAGCCGGTGCCGAGGTCGATTCCGAGCAGGCGCATGACGGGACGCGGTATTCGAATGAACGGATGTCGATGATAGCGGGATCGCGCCGCGCGCCCCGCTTCGCCGCGTTTTTTTCGACGCCACGGCAACGCGACACGGCTGCAACGCGACGCCGCCGCGCGCGCATGCTGCGCGTCCCCTGCCGCGCCGGCAAAAACCTCGGCGCGCGGGTTAACCCGGCGCGATTTCCGCCAGGTCGTTTTTGCCACTATGCCGGCGCAGCGATACAGACCATAAGGCCGGCCATATTTGACATGGGGGTCCGCGCTATTTTGAACGGCTATAAAAGTGGGAAACCTTGCTCCCGCGTGAGTTTCCCGATGATCGACACCCAATCGCCCGCCGTAACGGCATATCGAACCAGCAAAGAACGGAATAGAACCCAGTGCTCTTGTTGCGATGGTGCATTCCGCATAACTTCGTACCACCCCGAAAACAAGATCATGGAGTGAGACAGATGCAATCGAACACGGTCCATCCGTGCGATGAGGTGCTGCCGACCGGCAAGCTGGTAACGCTTGGTCTGCAGCACGTCCTCGTCATGTACGCCGGCGCCGTCGCCGTGCCGCTTATCGTCGGCGGCGCGCTGAAGCTGCCGAAAGACCAGATCGCGTTCCTGATCAGCGCCGATCTGTTTTCGTGCGGCATCGCGACGCTGATCCAGACGCTCGGCCTGTGGATCTTCGGCATCCGCCTGCCCGTCATCATGGGCTGCACGTTCGCGGCGGTCGGCCCGATGATCGCGATCGGCACCAACCCCGGCCTCGGCATGCTCGACATCTTCGGCTCGACGATCGCGGCCGGCATCATCGGCATCGTGCTCGCGCCGACGATCGGCAAGCTGCTGCGGTTCTTCCCGCCGGTCGTGGTCGGCACCGTGATCGCGGTGATCGGGCTGTCGCTGATGGAGGTCGGGATCAACTGGGCGGCCGGCGGCGTCGGCAACCCCGACTACGGCAGCCCCGTGTATCTCGGCCTGTCACTGCTGGTGCTCACGCTGATCCTGCTGATCAACAAGTACGGTCGCGGCTTCATCGCGAACATCTCGGTGCTGCTCGGCATCGTCGCCGGCTTCGCGATCGCGTTCGCGATCGGCCGCGTCAATACCGATGGCGTCGCGCACGCGCCGTGGGTCGGCTTCGTGATGCCGTTTCATTTCGGGATCCCGCACTTCGACCCACTGTCGATCGCGACGATGGTCACGGTGATGTTCGTCACGTTCATCGAATCGACCGGCATGTTCCTCGCGGTCGGCGACATGGTCGATCGGCCGGTCGATCAGGAGCGCCTCGTGCGCGGGCTGCGCGTCGACGGCCTCGGCACGCTGATCGGCGGCATCTTCAACTCGTTTCCGCATACGTCGTTCTCGCAGAACGTCGGCCTGATCGGCGTGACCGGCGTGAAGAGCCGCTACGTATGCGCGACGGGCGGCGTGATCCTGGTGCTGCTCGGGCTGTTCCCGAAGATGGCGCAGGTCGTCGCGTCGGTGCCGCCGTTCGTGCTCGGCGGCGCGGGCATCGTGATGTTCGGGATGGTGGCCGCGAACGGTATCAAGGTGCTGTCGAAGGTCGACTTCGTGAACAACACGCACAACCTGTTCATCGTCGCGGTGAGCGTCGGCATGGGCCTCGTGCCGGTCGTGTCGCCGCACTTCTTCTCGAAGCTGCCGCCCGCGCTCGCACCGATCCTGCACAGCGGCATCCTGCTCGCATCGGCTTCCGCCGTACTGCTGAACATCGTGTTCAACGGCGTCAAAGGCGAGAAGGACGCGCGCTGCGAGATTCGCCGCGCCGGCCACGACTTCGACGGACGCCCGGCCGACGTGCATCACTGACCGGCTCCGGCCGGCAGCGCAGAACGCCACGGCTTGCCGTGGCGTTCTGCTTTTGGGACGTACGAACACATGCACGCGACGGCGGCCGCGATACGCGCGATCGCCGGCTTGCGCGCGACGTCGCCACGCCGAGCGGCCGCGCAAAAAGAAACGCCACGGACCTCCGTCCGTGGCGTTGTCGCATGCGCGTATAACGGCGTACGGGCGCGTTGCCCCCGTACGCCGCCGCGCCTACCCGTTCGTCGCAGCGGCGGATGCCGGCGCCGGCGCGGCCGCCTTGTCGTAGCCTTCCGTCACGTCCGGCGCCCGCGGCGTCTCGCCGGCGTGCTGAATCCAGCCGCCGCCCAGCGCACGATACAGATCGACGAGGTTGGTCCAGCGCGCGAGGCGCGCGCTGATCAGCGACTGCTGCGCGGAATACAGATCCGTCTGCGCGGTCAGCACCGACAGATAGCTGTCGACACCGTTCTTGTAACGCAGGTCCGACAGATCGAAGCGACGCTGCTGCGCATGCTCGTTGCGCTCGAGCGCGGCGATCTGCAGATCGTACGTGCCGCGCGCGGCAAGACCGTCCGACACCTCGCGGAACGCCGACTGGATCGCCTTCTCGTAGTTCGCGATCTCGATGCGCTTCTGCACGTTCGCGAGGTTCAGGTTCGCGATGTTCTGCCCGCCTTCGAAGATCGGCATCGTCAGCTGCGGCGCGAATGACCACGCCGCCGTGCCGGCCCTGAACAGCCCGCCGAGCGTCGGGCTCGCGGTGCCGAACGCGGCCGTCAGCGAGATGCGCGGGAAGAACGCCGCGCGCGCCGCGCCGATGTTCGCGTTCGCGGCCAGCAGCGTCTGCTCGGCCTGCATCACGTCGGGACGACGCGTGAGCAGGTCCGACGGCAGGCCCGCCGGCACATCCGTGAGCAGGTTCTGCGCGTCGAGCGACATGCCGGCCGGCAGATCGTCCGGCAGCGGCTCGCCGATCAGCAGCACCAGCGCATTCACCGCCTGCGCCCGCGCACGCGCCTGCGCCTGCTGGTTCGCGAGCGCCTGCTCGACGACCGTCTGCGCCTGACGCAGATCGAGCTCCGAGCCCGTACCGTTGTCGAACTGCAGCTTGGTCAGGTCGTACGACGCCTGCGCGGTCTTCAGCGTGTTCTCCGTGACCTTCAGCAGGTCCTCGGTCGACAGCAACGTCAGATACTGGTCCGCGACCTGCGACACGAGCGAGATCTCGGTGGCCTGCCGTGCATACGACGTCGACAGATACTGCGCGAGCGCCTGATCCTTCAGGCTCTGCACGCGGCCGAACAGGTCGAGCTCCCAGGACGCGGAAAGCCCGACGCTGTAGGTGCGCGTGATGAGCGGCTGGCGCGTCGTCGACACGCCGGCGGGATAGCGCTGGATGCTGCCCGAGCCGGTGCCGTCGAGCGTCGGGAACAGCCCCGCGCGCGTGATCTGGTACTGCGCGCGCGACGCCTCGATGTTCAGCACCGCGACGCGCAGGTCGCGGTTGTTGTTCAGCGCGATCTCGATCAGCCGCTGCAGGCGCGGATCGGCGAAGAATTCGCGCCAGCCGATGGCGGTCGCCGCCTGGCCGTTGGCGCTGCGCGTGCCGGCCGCAGCGGGCTGCGTCGCGTAGACGCCGCCGGCCGGATACGCCTGCGCGACGGGCGCGTCGGGCCGCGTGTAATGCGGCGCCATCGTGCAGCCCGTGGCAAGCAGCGCGACCGCGATTGCAGTCAAAGCGTGTTTTTGCATCATCACTGTCCCTTGTTGCCTTCGTCGCCGGTGCCCGGCGTCTCTTCGTGGTGCGAGTGCTCCTGAGCCAGACGCAGCGCCTCGTCGGCGTCTTCCTTCTCGCCGCTGAAGATCGCGCGGATCTTCACGAAGAACATCGGGATCATGAAGATCGCGAGGAACGTCGCGGTGATCATCCCGCCGATCACGCCCGTACCGATCGCGTGCTGGCTCGCCGAACCCGCGCCGTTGCTGATCGCGAGCGGCATCACGCCGAGAATGAACGCGAGCGACGTCATCAGGATCGGACGCAGCCGCAGACGCGCCGCTTCCAGCGCGGCCTCGATCGGCCCCATCTTCTCCGTCATCTGCAGTTCGCGCGCGAATTCGACGATCAGGATCGCGTTCTTCGCCGACAAGCCGACCGTGGTCAGCAGACCGACCTGGAAGAACACGTCGTTCTCGAGGCCGCGCAGCGTCGCCGCCAGCAGTGCGCCGATCACGCCGAGCGGCACCACCATGATCACCGAGAACGGGATCGACCAGCTTTCATACAGCGCCGCGAGACACAGGAACACGACCAGGATCGAGATCGCGTACAGCACCGGCGCCTGCGAGCCCGACTGGATTTCCTGGAACGACAGGCCGGTCCACGAGTAGCCGATACCGACCGGCAGCTTCTTCGCGAGCCCTTCCATCGCGGTCATCGCCTGACCGGTCGACTTGCCCGGCGCGGCCTGACCCTGGATCTCCATCGCCGACACGCCGTTGTAGCGCTCGAGCTTCGGCGAACCGTAGGTCCAGTGACCGGTCGCGAACGCGCTGAACGGCACCATCCCGCCCGAACCGTTGCGCACGTACCAGATGTTCATGTCTTCCGGCGTCATCCGGAACGGCGCGTCGGCCTGCACGTACACCTTCTTGATCCGGCCGTCGGTGTCGAGGAAGTTGTTCACGTACTTCGACGCCCACGCGATCGAGAACGTCTGGTCGATCGCATCGGCCGTCACGCCGAGCGCGTTGGCCTTCTCGCGGTCGATGTCGACCTTGTACTGCGGCGTATCGTTCAGCCCGTTCGGACGCACGCCCTGCAGCGTCGGATCCTTCGCGGCCATCCCGAGCAGCTGGTTGCGGGCGGCCATCAGCGCGTCGTGGCCGAGACCGGCGTTGTCCGTCAGCTCGAAGTCGAAGCCGGCGGCCGTACCGAGTTCCGGAATCGACGGCGGGTTGAACGGGATCACCAGCGCGTCCTTGTAGCTGCCGTAGCGCCCGAACATCCGGCCGATCAGCGCCTGGACCTTCTGGTTCGCGTGCTGACGCTGCGAGTAATCCTTCAGCCGCACGAACACGAGACCGGAGTTCTGGCCGCGGCCGGCGAAGCTGAAGCCGTTGACCGTGAACGCGGACTCGACGATGTCCTTCTCGTCCTTCAGCAGATAGTCGGAAATGTTCGCGAGCGTGCGCGCGGTGGTTTCCTGCGTCGAGCCCGACGGCGTCTGCACGATCACGAACATCAGCCCCTGGTCTTCATCGGGCAGGAACGACTTCGGCAGGCGCACGAACAACAGGCCGACCGCGACGATCACGACCAGATAGATGATGAGCCAGCGGCCCGAGCGCTTGATCACGTGGTGGACGCCGACGTGATACTTGTCGCGGCTGTTGTTGAACGTGCGGTTGAACCAGCCGAAGAAGCCCTTCTTCTCTTCGTGATGGCCCTGCGGGATCGGCTTGAGGATCGTCGCGCACAGCGCCGGCGTCAGAATCAGCGCGACGAGCACGGACAGCACCATCGCGGACACGATCGTCAGCGAGAACTGCCGGTAGATGGCGCCGACCGAACCGCCGGAGAACGCGACCGGCACGAACACCGCCGACAGCACCAGCGCCACGCCGACGAGTGCGCCGGTGATCTGGCCCATCGCCTTGCGGGTCGCCTCCTTCGGCGACAGGCCCTCTTCGGCCATCACGCGCTCGACGTTCTCCACCACCACGATCGCATCGTCGACCAGCAGGCCGATCGCGAGCACGAGGCCGAACATCGACAGCGTGTTGATCGAGAAGCCCACCAGCGACATGATCGCGAACGTGCCGAGCAGCACCACCGGCACGGCGATGGTCGGGATGATCGTCGCGCGCAGGTTCTGCAGGAACAGATACATCACGAGGAACACGAGCACGATGCCTTCGAGCAGCGTCTTGACCACTTCCTCGATCGACAGCTTCACGAACGGCGTCGTGTCGTACGGATACTTGACGACGAGGCCGTGCGGGAAGAACGGTGCGAGCTCGTCGATCTTCGCGCGCACGGCCTTCGCGGTCGCGAGCGCGTTCGCGTTGGTCGCGAGCTGGATACCGAGCGCGGCGGTCGGCTGACCGTTGTACTTGGTGTCGAAGTTGTAGTTCTCGCCGCCGAGGCCGATCTGCGCGACGTCCTTCAGGCGCACCTGCGAGCCGTCCTGGTTGACCTTCAGCAGGATGTTGCCGAACTGCTCGGGCGTCTGCAGCAGCGTCGATTCGGTGATCGTCGCCTGCAGCACGGTGCCGGGCTTGGCCGGCGTGCCGCCGATCTGGCCGCCCGCGATCTGCACGTTCTGCGCGGTGATCGCGCTCGACACGTCGACCGGCGTGAGGCCGTAGTTCGTCAGGCGGTTCGGATCGAGCCAGATCCGCATCGCGTACTGCGAGCCGAACAGCGTGACGGTGCCGACGCCGTTCAACCGGCTGATCGGATCCTTCACGTGCGACGCCACGAAGTTCGCGAGGTCGTACTTGCTCATGCTGCCGTCTTCGGAGTTGAACGCGAGCACCAGCAGGAAGCTGCTGCTCGACTTCGTCACCGACAGACCGAGCTGCTGCACGACCTGCGGCAGAACCGGCGTCGCGAGCGACAGCTTGTTCTGCACCTGCACCTGCGCGATGTCGGCGTTGGTGCCCGGCGCGAAGGTCAGCGTGATCGTCGCGTTGCCCGAGTCGTCACTCGTCGACGACATGTACAGGAAGTTGTCGAGGCCGCTCATCTGCTGCTCGATCACCTGCGTCACCGTGTCTTCCACCGTCTTCGCGGAAGCGCCCGGGTAGTTCGCGGTGATCTGGATCGATGGCGGCGCGATCGTCGGATACTGCGCGATCGGCAGCGAGAAGATCGCCGCGACCCCGGCCAGCATCAGGATGATGGCGATCACCCACGCGAAGATCGGGCGATCGATAAAAAACTTTGCCATGAAGCAGGCTCCCTGTTATTGCGCGCTCGACGCAGCGGCGGCGCTGGCCGGCGCTGCGCCCGACGCGGCTGCGGCACCGGAACCGGCGGCGGCCGGCGCGGCGGATGCGGCTGCACCCGATGCGGCATCGGCTGCCGGCAGCTGCGCGGCGACCGTCTTCACCGTCGTGCCCGGACGCGCCTTGTCGCCGCCCTGGACGATCACGCGGTCGCCCGCGTTCAGCCCGCCTTCGACGATCCAGTTCTGACCGTTCATGCCGGTCGTCTTCAGCGGACGCGGCTCGACCTTGTTGCTCGCGTTCACCACCATCGCGATCGCCTGGCCCTTCTGGTCGTGCGTGACGCCGATCTGCGGCACCAGGAACGCGTTCTCGTTCACGCCTTCCTCGATGCGGGCGCGCACGAACATGCCCGGCAGCAGCACGCGGTTCGGGTTCGGGAACACCGCGCGGATCGTGACCGAGCCCGTCGTCTGGTCGACCGTCACGTCGGAGAACTGCAGCTTGCCGGGCACCGGGTAGGTCTTGCCGTCCTCGAGGATCAGCGACACCTTCGCCGCGCCGGGGCCGCTCGTCTTCAGGCGGCCGCTCTGCACGTCCTGGCGCAGCTTCAGCCCCTCGAGGCTCGATTGCGTCAGGTCGACGTAGACCGGATCGAGCTGCTGCACCGTCGACATCAGCGTCGCCTGGCTCGCCTGCACGTAAGCGCCCGGCGTCACCTGCGAGATGCCGACGCGGCCGCTGATCGGCGACACGACGTCCGTATAGCCGAGGTTGATCTGCGCGGTTTCGACCGCTGCCTTGCCGGCTGCGACGTCGGCCGCGGCCTGGCCCTGCGTGGCCACCGCGTTGTCGTAGTCCTGCTTGCTGACCGCGTTGGCGGCCACCAGCACCTTGTAGCGCGCGACCAGCGCGTTCTGCGTGACGAGGTTCGCCTGCGCCTTCGCGAGCGTCGCCTTCGCGCTGTTCAGTTGCGCGAGATACGGCGCCGGATCGATCTTGTAGAGGCGCTGGCCGGCCTTGACGTCGCTGCCTTCGACGAATTCACGGCGCAGCACGATGCCGTCGACCCGCGCGCGGACCTGCGCGACGAGGAACGCACTGGTGCGGCCCGGCAGTTCGGTGTAGATCGGTACGGCTTGCGGTTGGACGGTGACGACGCCGACTTCCGGCGTTTGCGGCGGCGGTGCCGATTCTTTTTTCCCGCACGCGGCCAGGAAAACGGCGGCCGTCGCGACAGTGAGTAAGCGGTATGGAACCCGTTCGACGCGCATGGAGCGACCTCTGTGTATAACCATTGGAATGAGTGCGGCGCCCGGACCGAGCGTCACACGGATGCGCCTTGCGGCGCTGATCGAACACCTGAATTACGGGACTACTGGACTACTGGATACGGTACGTCGGCACGAGGCTTCCGGGCCGACGCGATGCCGCAATGCGGCCTGGTACTTTGGCGGGAATCAGCAGAGTGGGATATTAACTGATTGCCCCTTGGGTCATTCGATCGTAGGGTGGTATTGTATATACATTCACGGATGTATGTAAAAAAGCCCCTACGCTCGTCACGCATGCTGAGTCTTACGAAACATTACGAATTGTGAGCATGGCGGCCGCCGCAGCGGCAACGGGGGCGCAGCCCCCTATTCACACCTACGATCGATCCATTCAGGCCTGCACATGGTCAGACGCACCAAGGAGGAGGCACTCGAGACGCGCAACCGCATTCTCGACGCCGCCGAACACGTGTTCTTCGAGAAAGGCGTGTCGCACACGTCGCTCGCGGACATCGCCCAGCACGCCGGCGTCACGCGCGGCGCGATCTACTGGCATTTCGCCAACAAGAGCGAGTTGTTCGACGCGATGTTCGACCGCGTGTTCCTGCCGATCGACGAGCTGAAGCGGATGCCGCCCGATGCGCCGGGCGCCGATCCGCTGGAAAAGATCCGCAAGATCCTGATCTGGTGCCTGCTGGGCGTGCAGCGCGATCCGCAGTTGCGGCGCGTGTTCAGCATCCTGTTCATGAAGTGCGAATACGTGGCCGACCTGGAGCCCCTGCTGCAGCGCAATCGCGCGGGCATGAGCGAGGCGCTGCACGCGCTCGACGCCGATCTCGCGCTCGCCGTGCAGCTCAAGCTGCTGCCCGAGCGGCTCGACACGTGGCGCGCGACGCTGATGCTGCATACGCTCGTCAGCGGCTTCGTGCGCGACATGCTGATGCTGCCCGACGAGATCGACGCCGAACAGCACGCGGAGCAGCTGGTCGACGGCTGCTTCGACATGATGCGTTATAGCCCGGCGATGCTGAAGACGGGGGGATGACGGGGGGGCGCGGGGACGGCGCGGTTCATCGCCCCATCATGTGCTGCGATTGAATCGATCGCGAGCGCACCGCGCCGTCCGATCGACTTTTCAACTACCCCATCCGCTCAGGCCGCCTGCGCGCGCCGCGCCCGCGCCCGCCGGTTCGACGCCGCCACCGAATCGTGCGCAGGCATCGCCGCGCCGCCCAGGCCCGCGATCCACGCGTCGGTCGACATCACCGCCGCGAAATTCGACTGGAACACGACCGTGTACGCACGGTGTATCTCCTCGGCGCTCGCCGCCCCCGCTTCGTTCTCGTACGGCAACGCGCCGGTCGCATCGGCGAGGTACTCGACGCCGAGCCCCGCGTGCGCCGCGTGCAGGACGGTCGCCGCATTGCAGTTGTGCGTCATGTAGCCGACGACCGCGAGCGTGTCGATGCCGCGCGCGTCGAGCCATGCGGCGAGGTCGGTCGCGGCGAACGCGCTGGCCTGCGCCTTCACGATCAGATGCGCATACGGACGCTCGGCCACGACCGGGTGAAGCGCGACGCCGTCGGTGCCGGGCGCGAAGATCGGCGCGCCGGCCGGCGCGACGTGCTGGACCACGATCACCGGCACGCCGGCCGCATGCGCGGCGTCGATCGCCCGGCCGATGTTCGGCAGCGACGCATCGAGCGGCGGATACTCGATCGGCAGATTGCCGCTCACGTATTCGTTCTGCACGTCGATCACGATGAGGGCACGGCGGGAAACGACTGACGACGGGGACGACGGCGTGGCGTTCGACATGGGAAGCTCCAAAATCGGCCGCGCCGCGCTGCTCCGGAGCGGAGCGGCCAGCGACGCGATGCGAGGCATTGTCGGGTCGCGCCGCGCGGCCGGACAGTGGCCCGTTTGCCATTCTTCGATAGAATCGGGCCATCGCCATTCCGGAGCCCGTCATGCCCGCCGCCGCGTCGCCCGCCGCCCTCGCCCCGACCGTCGTCGCCGTGATCGCGTACGACGGCATCAGCCCGTTTCACCTGTCGGTGCCGTCCGTCGTGTTCGGCAACGAGCGCGATGCCGCCGCGACGCCCGTATTCGATTTCCGCGTGTGTTCGGCCGAGCGCGGCCCGCTCGCGACCACCGGCGGCTTCACGATCACCGCGCCGCACGGTCTCGACGCGCTCGCCGACGCCGACATCGTCATCGTGCCCGCATGGCGCGACCCCGATGAAGCGCCGCCCGACGTGCTGGTCGACGCCGTCCGCGCGGCCGCGGCACGCGGCGCGCAGGTCGTCGGGCTGTGTCTGGGCGCGTACGTGCTCGCCGCCGCGGGTCTGCTCGACGAGCGCCCGGCCACCACGCACTGGGCCTGGGCCGACGATTTTGCACGGCGCTTTCCGCGCGTGAAGCTCGACCCCGACGTGCTGTACGTCGACGACGGCAACCTGATGACGTCGGCCGGCACGGCGGCGGGGCTCGACTGCTGCCTGCACGTCGTGCGGCAACGCTTCGGCGCCGACGCGGCGAACCGCATCGCGCGCCGGCTCGTGATCCCGCCGCATCGCCAGGGCGGCCAGGCGCAATACGTGCCGCAACCGGTCGCCGCGCATCCGCGCGACGCGCGGCTCGCGGAACTGCTCGACTGGGTGCGCGCGCATCTCGACGTCGCGCACAGCGTCGATTCGCTCGCGGCGCGCGTGCTGATGAGCCGGCGCACCTTCACGCGCCGCTTCCGTCAGGCCACGGGGACGACCGTCACGGCGTGGCTGCACGCCGAACGGCTCACCCACGCGCAGCATCTGCTGGAAACCACCGGACAATCGATCGACGCAATCGCGCAGGCGGCCGGCTACGGGTCGAGCGTGTCGTTGCGCCAGCATTTCGCGGGCACGCTCGGCACGTCGCCGTCGGCCTATCGGCGGGAATTTCGCGGCGCGGCGCCCGGCGGGCGGCGGTAGGGCCGACCGCACCAACGCGCCGCGGCTACGGCCGCGGTTTCGCCGGCGTTAGGTTCGTCGATCGTCAGCCGCCCTGCGTGCACGGTGAAGCCCGGCACGCCGAACCACAGCAGCAGTGTCGTGCCGCGGCGGCCGATGCGCGCCGCATCGGGCAACGCGAGGATCGGCGCGGGATCGACGATGACGATGTCGTAGCGCCGCGACGCGACGTCGAGCGCCGTCTTGAAGCGGCCGTCGTTGAACGGCGCGGACGTGCATATGACGGAGGGGAAAAGTCGCGGTCATCGCGCGGCCTGAGCGCCGGGCTGCCGGCGCGCAGCCCACGCGCCCCGCGACGCAACGGCTCAGCCGCCGTTGATCCAGCGCGCCGCGTACAACAGCACCGCAACGAACAGGATGATCGCGGCCCACGCCCACAAGGGCAGCGGCCCCGATGCGCGCGGTTGCACCGCGCTGGCCGCGCGGCCGCTCAGCGCGCCGCCGAGATGCGGCAGCGGCCGCTTCGCGGCGGCCATCAGCGACGCGGGCCGCAGGAACACATGCTGGCGACGCGGCGCGCTCGACGCCGCACGGTTCGGCACGAGGCCATGCTTGGCCTGCACGACCGCACCGAATTCGCGGAAGAAATCGTCGGTCCACTGGTGCAGCGCGCGCTCGATCTGCCGGCCCGGCAGCTCGGCGAGCGGCCCGCTGGCGGTCGCCCACACCACGTAGTCGATCTGCGTCGTGGTTGCGTCATCGCCCGGCAGCAGCGCGAGCTCGACCTGCCCGCGCAGCGCACCGAGTCCGTCGGCCCGCGCCTTGAAGCTGATCACGCGCCGCGCGTCGTCCTGCTCGCTGGCCGAATGCGCGCGCACGTCGTAGCGCGCGCGCAGCGGGCCGAGCGGCACCGTGATCGTCAGCGCGAACTCGCCGTGCGCGAGCTTCGCGAACGATTCGCAATGGTCGAAGCTCGCGCGCAGCAACGCGAGATCCTCGAGCGCGTCCCGCACGACCGCCGGCGCGAGCGGAACGCGTAACGTGTCGTTCAGTTCCATGATGCCTCCCCGATGACCACACGTCGCATCAGGACGTCTCGACGAGACTGTCGATCCGTGCGACATCGAAGGCGACGTAGTGCGCGAGCGCGAACGCCGTCTCCCCTGGTTCCTCGTAACTCCATGCGGCGCTGCGGATCACGCCGTCTTCTGTCTGCAGATCGAAATACACGGCCAGGCCGCGCAGCGGGCAGGCCGTCGTGACGCTCGACTTCACCAGCCGATGCATGTTGACGTCGCCGCGCGGCAGGTAATGGGTGTCCGGCGCACCGGTCTCGCGCACCGTCAGCGCGCCGAGCGAATCGGCATAGGTGATGCCGCGGTGAATCACGCGCACGCGATGGCGGTTCGGCACGATTTCGAGGCGACGGTCGGCGGCATCGGACATCGTTGTTCCTCCGGGCGGCCGCGGCATCGAGGCCGGGCGCAGGAAACGAAAAAGCCACGGCACGCGGCCGTGGCTTTCATTATCGGCGAAACTCGGTCCGATTGCGCGCCCCGCGACGGGGCCGCCGCGCTACTGCGCGCTCCACTGGAACGCCGCCTTCGTGCCGCCCTTCGCGCCCACCGTGACCGCGCGCGATTCGTCGCTGCCCTGGTACGACGCATGGACGGTGTAGCGCCCCGGCGGCAGCTTCACCAGCATGTACGGCCCTCGTGCGTCCGTCCTCAGCACCTCGGCGCCCTTCGCGTCGACGATCCGCACATGGACGTCGGCCAGATATTCGCCGCCCTTGCCGGTGAAGCGCAGCGCGAGCGGCCACGCCGATTCGTTGTGCTCGAAGGCCGTCGACTGATCCTTGCCGATGCCGCCCGACACATAGCTGACATCGCCCTGCTGGCTCGCCTCCGGCAAACCGTCCGACTGCGCGTAGGCGCCGGGCGCCGCGACGGCGACGCCCGCGGCCAGCGCGACGGCCACCGCGAATCGGGATACGTTGCGTAGATGTTGCATGGCTCTCTCCTTTCGGGTCGGAACACTGCATCACGGGTGCCGGGGACGCCGGACGCCCGGCGACGCCCGCCCAGACCGGTCGAGCCGGCCTGAGGCGGCCGCCGCCGGTCAGCTCAGATCGACCGGCACGAAGATCTGTGCATTATCGCGCTGGATCAGCAGAGCAAGACTGTTGCCCGCTCCCTTGACGGCGTCGCGCAACTGCTCGGGGTTCGTGACCGGCCGGCCGTTCACCGCGAGGATCACGTCGCCCGGCTGGATGCCCGCGCTGGCCGCGGGGCCGCCCGCCTGCTGCACCATCAGCCCGTGCGACAGGTTCGTCGCGCTGCGCTCCTGCGGCGTCAGCGGCCGCACCGCGACGCCGAGGCGCCCCTGCTCGACGGGGCCGCCGTCGTTCGACGCCAGCTTCGCATCGGTCATCGCGCCGAGCGTCACGCTGATCGACTTCTTCGACTTGTCGCGCCAGATCTGCAAGTCGGCCTGCGAGCCGGGCTTCAGGCTCGCGATCTGCGCGGGCAGCGACGTCGAATCGGCCACCGGCGAACCGTTGACCGCGAGGATCACGTCGCCCGGTTGCAGGCCGGCCTTCGCGGCCGGGCCGCTCGGATCGACCGAGCTGACCAGCGCGCCGTCCGGCTTCGGCAGCCCGAACGAGCTTGCGAGCGTCTGGTTCAGCCCCTGCACGGCGACGCCGAGGCGGCCGCGGCTCACGTGGCCCGTCTTCACCAGTTCGTCCTTGACCTTGATCGCCTCGTTGATCGGGATCGCGAACGACAGGCCCTGGAAGCCGCCCGTCTGCGAATAGATCATCGAGTTGATGCCGATCACTTCACCCTGCAGGTTGAACAGCGGGCCGCCCGAGTTGCCGGGGTTGACCGGCACGTCGGTCTGGATGAACGGCGTGTAGTTCTCGTCCGGCAGCGCGCGCGACTTCGCGCTGATGATGCCGGACGTGACCGTGTTGTCGAAGCCGTACGGCGAACCGATCGCGACGACCCACTGGCCGACCTTGCTGCGCGCCGGGTCGCCGATCTTCACGGTCGGCAGGCCGCTCGCGTCGATCTTCAGCACCGCGACGTCGGACTGCTTGTCGGAGCCGACGACCTTCGCCTTGTACTCGCGCTTGTCGGTCAGCTTGACGGTGACGACGTTCGCGCCGTCGATCACGTGCGCGTTGGTGAGGATGTAGCCGTCGGGACTGACGATGAACCCGGAGCCGAGGCTCGCGCTCGGCTGGTCGTCCGGCTGCGCGTCGCCGCCCATGCCCGGCACCTGGCCGTAGAAGTGCTTGAAGAACTGGTAGAACGGGTCGCTCGGATCCATAGGCAGCTGCGGCTGCTGCACGCGGCGCGACACCTGCTTGACCACGTGCTTCGCGCTGATGTTCACGACCGCCGGGCCGTAGGTTTCGACCAGCCCGGAGAAATCGGGAATGCCGGTCTTGGCCGCGGCCTCGGCCGGCATCAGCGCGGCGGCCTGCGCGGGCGTGATGATCTGCGGATCGGCATGGCGGGTGCCCGCGACGTAGCCGGCGGACAGCGCAGCAGCAACGGCGACCGCAACGGCGCCACGCGCAAGGAATCGGGTGTTCATCGTGAGACCTCCTCGTTGTTAGGTCGCAGCGTAACGACCCTGACTTAAAGGAGGCTTAATCGCCCTTAAGCGGGGCTTAAGCAGCCCCGCGCGAGAACGGTTACGCAGATGCCGACCGTGCCTGCGCCCCCGTGTCGGCCTCGCGGAACACGACGCTCACGAGCAGGCCGCCGGCGGCCGCATCGCCGAGCGACACCGTCGCGCGCTGCTGCGCCGCGACGCGCTTGACGATCGCGAGCCCGAGCCCGCTGCCCGACACGTCCGCCCGCGCGCGCGCCGAGCTGTCGCGATAGAAGCGGTCGAACACGCGCTCGCGCTCGTCGGCCGGGATGCCGGGGCCGCTGTCGGCGATCTGCACGCATGCGCGGCCGGCCGCGTCCTGCGTCAGCGACACGTCGATGCGCCCGCCGTCGGGCGTGTACTTCACCGCGTTGTCGAGCAGGTTGCCGAACATCACGCGCAATGCGCCGACGTCCGCGACGACGGTCGCCGCGCACGCCTCCTCGAAGCCGAGGTCGATGCCGCGCCGCTGCGCGAGCGGCGCGTGCGCGGCCACGCATTCGGCCAGCAGCGCGTGCAGGTCGATCGGCTCGCGCACCGACGCGCCGTCGGGCTCGGCGCGGGCGAGCGCGAGCAGCTGTTCGGTCAGGCGCGTCGCGCGCGTGACGCCGTCCTGCAGATCGGCGACCGCCTCGCGGCGCGCCGCATCGTCCTTCGCGCGCGCGACGAGCTGCGCCTGGATCTGCACGGCGGCGAGCGGTGTGCGCAGCTCGTGCGCGGCATCGGCGACGAACGCCTTCTGCGTGTCGAGCGCGGCCGACAGCCGCGCGAGCAGCCCGTTCAGCGCGCGCACCAGCGGCTGCACCTCGAGCGGCAGCCCCGCGTCGGGCAGCGGATCGAGCGCTTCCGGGCGGCGCGCCTCCACCGCGCGCGTCACGCGGCCGAGCGGCGCGAGGCCACGCCCGACGATCATCCAGACCGCCGCACCGAGGAACGGCAACAGCACGATCAGCGGCCACAGCGTGCGCAGCGCGACGTTCGCGGCGAGCCGGTTGCGCACCGACAGCGGCTGCGCGAGCTGCACGACGTTGTCGCCGACGATCGCGCCGTACACGCGCCATTCGCCGCGATCGGTGCGCTCGGTCGAGAAGCCGAGCTCCGCGCGCGGCGCGATCGGCGCGCGCGGATGCGAGAAGTACATCAGCACGCCGTTGCGATTCCAGATCTGGATCACGATGCCTTCGTCGCCGTTGGTGCGCGAGCCGAACACCTGCGAGAACGGTTCGGACGGCAGCGCCGCCGCGATTTCCTGCAGCTGGTAGTCGAACAGCTCGTTCGCTTCGGCGAGCGCCTGCCGGTAGATCAGCCAGCCGGCACTGCCCACGCCCGCGACGACGATCGCGAGCAGCCAGATCAGCAATTGATGACGAATCGACCTCACGCGTCAGCTTTCCTTGACGACCATGTAGCCGAGGCCGCGCACGTTGCGGATCAGGTCCGAACCGAGCTTCTTGCGCAACGCATGGATGTAGACCTCGACCGTGTTGCTGCCGATCTCTTCGCCCCAGCCGTACATCTTCTCCTCGAGCTGGCTTTTCGACAGCACCGCGCCGGGCCGCACGAGCAGCGCCTCGAGCAGCGCGAATTCCCGCGCGGACAGCGCGACGGGCGCGCCGTCGAGCGTCACCTGGTGAGACGCCGGATCGAGCGTGAGCGGGCCATGGCGAATCAGCGATTCGCTGCGGCCGGCCTGGCGGCGGATCAGCGCGCGCATGCGCGCGCCGAGTTCGTCGAGATCGAACGGCTTGACGAGGTAGTCGTCGGCGCCCGCGTCGAGGCCCTTCACGCGATCGGCGACCGCATCGCGCGCGGTGACGATCAGCACCGGCAGCGCCAGGCCGCGCGCGCGCAGCGTGCGCAGCACGTCGATGCCGTCGCGCTTGGGCAGGCCCAGGTCGAGCAGCAGCAGGTCGTACGTCTCGCCGCCGAGCGCCGTGAGCGCCGCGTCGCCGTCCTGCACCCAGTCGACCGCGAAGCCGTCGGCGCGCAGCGCCTTGCGCACGCCGTCGGCGATCATGCGGTCGTCTTCAACAAGCAGAATGCGCATCGGAACCGGAACCCATGGGACGAGTGAAACATGGCGACCATTGTAGCGCCGCGGCTCGCTTGCGCCGTCTGCAATGCAACAGTAAGGCGACACGCGTGTGGCGCATGCGCACTTGTCTCTACAATGTGCGCTCCGGCGCCGCGCGCCCCTGCTCGAAGCCTCGTGTCTTTCCCGTATTCGCCCATGCCGATTTCCGCTCTGTCCGCCCGGTTCGTCAGCCGCACCCGTCTGTGTGCGCGCACGGCCGCCGTCGTCGCCGCCTGCACCGCGCTTGCGTTCGCGCCGCCCGCGCATGCCCGCAAGAAACTCCACAAGGACGCACGCAAGACCGTCGTCGTGTCGCCCGCCGCGCGCGCGGCCGGCCTGCCGGCATCCGTGCTGGTCGCGCTGCAGCGCGCGAACGTGCCGGCGTCCGCGATCAGCGTCGTCGTCGAGCGCGTCGGCGACCCCGAGCCGCTGATCGCGTGGAACGGTAGCCGGCCGATGCTGCCGGCGTCGACGATGAAGCTGGTCACGACGTTCTCCGGCCTGTCGATCCTCGGCCCCGACTACCGCTGGCGCACCACCGCGTACGCGGACGGTCCGATCGACCCGGACGGCACGCTGCAGGGCAACCTGTACATCAAGGGCACCGGCGACCCGAAGCTCGTGCCCGAAGAGCTGATCGACCTCGTCGACAAGATCCGCAAGGCCGGCGTGCGGCGCGTGGCCGGCCGCCTCGTGCTCGACAAGAGCTATTTCGCGGCGTCGACGCGCGACCTGCCGTCGTTCGACGACGACGTGAGCGCGCCGTACAACGTCGGCCCCGATCCGCTGCTGTACGCGTTCAAGGCCGTGTCGTTCACGGTCACGCCGGGCGACGACGGCAAGGTGGCCGTCGACGTGCTGCCGCCGCTCGCGAACCTGTCGATCGACAACCAGCTCGTCGAAGGCGGCGGATCGTGCGGCGCGGCGGCCGCGGCCGCACGCCCGACGCTGTCGGGCGCGGGCACGGCGGGCGGGATCATGACCGCGTCGTTCTCCGGCGACTATCCGCTGCGCTGCGGCGCGCACACGACCAATCTCGCGATCCTCGACCACACGGCGTTCTTCGCGCGCGGCTTCCTCGCGCTGTGGCAGCAGGACGGCGGCACGATCGCGGGGCCGGTCGACGAAGGCAAGGTGCCGAACACCGCGCGGCCGCTCGCCGTGCACCACAGCCCCGTGCTCGGCAGCATCGTGTACGACATCAACAAGTTCAGCAACAACGTGATGGCGCGCAACCTGTTCCTCACGATCGGCGCGGTGGCCGGCAAGCCGCCCGCGACGCCCGAGCAGTCGAGCCGTGCGATTCACGCGTTCCTGCAGAGAAACGGGATCGCGATGCCCGAGCTCGAACTGGAGAACGGCTCGGGGCTGTCGCGCGACGAGCACGTGAGCGCGCTGTCGCTCGCCGCGCTGCTGCAGGCCGCGAACGCGAGCCCGGTCGCGCAGACGTTCATCGATTCGCTGCCGATCGCCGGCATCGACGGCACGATGAAGAACCGGCTCACCAACGCGGGCGTGCTCGGCAATGCCCACATCAAGACCGGCACGCTGCGCGACGTGCGCGCGATTGCCGGCTACGTCGCGGGCGCCGACGGACAGAGCTACGTCGTCGTGAGCTTCATCAACGACGAGCACGCGGAAGCCGCGCGCGCCGCGCACGATACGCTGCTCGAATGGATCTACGCGGGCGCGCATTGACGGTGTCATGCGGGGCGGTGCTGTAGCTTGGGTTCGGTTGAGCTGCGGCCTGCTCCGTTGATCCGTTGCTCGGCCTGCGGCGCTGCATGGGCGGCTGGCGGCATGTGGTGTCAGCCGGCGGCTACCGATGGCTGCCGGTGTCCTCTTTCTGCTACCTGAGTGCTCCCTCTGACGCGTGCTTCGTGCTGCCTGCTGTTGCCTACCGGCGCCCGCTGCACGCGCTAGTGCCGCACTAGCCGCCACGTACGAAAGCGCGCTGCGACACGCCTCACCCTCGCCCGCCAATAACCCCATCCCGCATCCTCCGCGCGACCGTCGAAAGCACCGGCCGCGGTTTGAAACGGCCACGGCCACAGGCACGCCGCGCACCGCCCGCACGCCATGCCGGCAAAACGGTGCCACACCGCCCGGCCCCGTGCGACGCGGCTTCCGTAGAAACCCTGTCCTCTGAGGGAACCCTCTACGCTGCCCCCTCGCCTAGCGCGTGGCGATTGCGTAGGCTGTTGGCCTGACGATATCTACAACGGGCCACGTGCCCGGCCTGACGGCCTGCAGGGGAAAGGAGGAGACACGCCCATGCGATTCGACGTCGAATTGCTTCTGCTCGCGCTGGCGCCCGTCTTCCTGCTGTGCATCGCGTGGGAAGCCTGGCACCTCGCCCGCACGCGCGCACAGGACCACGTCTATGCGTGGCGCGACACGCTGTGCAACGCGGCGCTCGCGCTGATGCACCAGGGCGCCGACAAGCTCGCATGGTTGTTCGTGATCCCCGTTTATGCGTACTGCTACGCACATTTCCGGCTGTTCACCTGGCACGACGGCTGGCTGTCGTTCGCCGTGCTGTTCGTCGGCCAGGACTTCCTCTACTACGTGTTCCATCGCGCGAGCCACCGCGTGCGCTGGCTGTGGGCCGCGCACGTCGTGCATCACTCGTCCGAACGGATGAACTTCTCGACCGCGTTCCGCCAGAGCCTGATGTATCCGGTCGCGGGCATGTGGGTGTTCTGGCTGCCGCTCGCGTTCGTCGGCTTTCCGCCGCAGCAGATCGTCGGCATCGTGCTGATCAACCTCGCGTTCCAGTTCTTCGTCCATACGCAGGCGATCGGCAAGCTCGGCTGGCTCGAATACGTGCTGAACACGCCGTCGATCCATCGCGCGCACCACGCGCGCAACCCGCGCTACATCGACCGCAATTACGCAGGTGTGCTGGTGATCTGGGATCGCCTGTTCGGCAGCTACGTCGACGAATCGGCCGACGATCCGCCGCAATACGGAATCGTCGAGCCGCTCGGCTCGAACAACCCGCT
This sequence comes from Burkholderia sp. WP42, assembly GCF_000745665.1. Lineage (NCBI taxonomy): Bacteria > Pseudomonadati > Pseudomonadota > Betaproteobacteria > Burkholderiales > Burkholderiaceae > Burkholderia > Burkholderia sp. WP42. The sequence goes on from NZ_JQJT01000006.1 coordinate 231,881, forward strand.
CGTCGCGACGTTTCACGAGTGGGTGTCGATGGCGGCCGACGCGTTGCGCGTACACGGATGGCGCAACCGGCTGCGCGCGATTTTCGGCCCGCCCGAATGGGCGAGCGCTTATCATGCGCAGATCGCCGAGGCCGCAAACCATGATCCGCGCACCGTGCCGCTTGCGGCCGTGCGCGACCAATAAACCGCTTCAGCCAACGGCCGCCGTGCCGCCCGAACCTGAGCGGGCACACGGCAGATGCACAACACATCGGGCCATATCTACGAGGAGATCCATCGATGCAGTCACGACAATCCACTCCGTCGCGCAACCGTCAACGCCTGCTGCGCACCGCCCAGGTCGCGATCGCGGGCGCCGCGCTCGCGCTGCTCGCCGCCTGCGGCGGCGGCGACGACAACAGCAGCAGCGCATCGAACACGCCGCCGTCCGGCGTGAAAATGCAGGTCGTGTCGTTCGGCGACAGCCTGTCGGACGTCGGCACCTACTCGCAGATCAAGCTCGGCTTCGGCGGCGGCCGCTTCACGACCAACCCGGGCCAGGTGTGGACGCAGAACGTCGCGCAGTACTACGGCGACACGCTGCAGCCGGCGAACCAGGGCGGCTTCGGCATCCCGTTGCAGGCGACCGGCGGTCTCGGCTACGCGCAGGGCGGCTCGCGCGTGACGCTGCAGCCCGGCATCGGCCATGCGGACGCCAGCGTGCCGAACCCCGACTATGCGCAGGCCACCACCACGCCGATCGCCGATCAGGTCAAGCAGTACCTGGCGCAGCACGGCAGCTTCAACGCCGGCCAGATCGTGCTGATCAACGGCGGCGCGAACGACATCTTCTATCAGGCGCAGGTCGCGCAGGCGCAAGGCAACACGCCGGCCGCGCAACTGGCGGCCGCGCAGGCGATCGGCCTCGCCGCGCAGCAGCTCGGCGGCCTCGTCCAGCAGATCGTCGCGGCCGGCGCGACGCACGTGTTCGTGTCGAACGTGCCGGACATCGGCGGCACGCCGCTTGCGCTGCAAGGCGGCACGCAGGCCGCGCTCACGCAACTGTCGGGCCTCTTCAACCAGACGCTGGCCGGCACGCTCGCCGCGCTGCAGGTCGATCCGACCAAGTACGCGTTGGTCGATACGTTCACGTGGCAGGACGGCATCGCGGCCAACTACCAGGCGAACGGCTTCAGCGTGAAGAACACCGACACCGCGTGCAACCTGAAGGCGATGGTCCAGGCGGCCACGCAGTACGGCGTCGCGAACGCGAACGCGTTCGGCTCGTCGCTGTTCTGCTCGCCGCAGACCTACACGGTCCCGAACGCGGACCAGACCTACATGTTCGCCGATACCGTGCACCCGACGACGCGCCTGCATGCGCTGTTCGCGCAGTACGTCGAGCAGCAGATCGCGAAGTCCGGCGTCGGCAAGTAACGCGCCCGCGGCACGCCGATACGAAAACGCCTGACCGGCGAGTCGCCGGTCAGGCGTTTTTCATTGCAGTGCGCGTCGAAGCGGCCGAAGCGAGCCGGGTCAGTCGGCCGCGTCCCCCGCATCGAACGCCGCGGCCGCGCGGCCGAGCCGGTCGTTGACCGCGATCCACTCGACGGTCTCGGGCAGCTTCTCGACGAGAATGCGTGCGACCTGCGCGCGATCGAGCGCGCGCAGCATCCCGTACAGATCGCGCGCATATGCGTGCGGATCTTCGGGCGCGGCGATGAAGTGCACGCCGTCCGCCTGCGCCCAGCGCCCCGCACGCGACGCGCGTGCGACGAGCGCGACGCGTTCGCCGTCCGCCTGCGCGGCCGCGAGCAACGGCTCGAGCGCGTCGAACGGCAGCAGCGCGAGCGGCGTGCGCGGCGCGTAATGCGCCTTCAGCGTGCCGGACGCGCGCGGCGCGGTCGCGTCGCTGCCGTCGGGCAGACGCGGCGCGCGGCCGAGCACGTCGGCGATCTGCTGCGGCGTCACGTGACCGGGCCGCAACAGCGCGGGAAAGCCGCGCGACAGATCGACGATCGTCGATTCGATCCCGACTTCGGACGCACCGCCGTCGAGCACGTGCACGGTGTCGCCGAATTCGTCGCGCACGTGCTGCGCCGTGGTCGGGCTCACGTGGCCGAAACGGTTCGCGGACGGTGCGGCCACGCCGCCGTGGCCGCCGCGGCGCGCGCTGAACGCGGCCAAGAGCGCCTGCGCGACCGGATGCGACGGACAGCGCAGACCGACCGAATCCTGGCCGCCGCTCACGGCATCCGGGATGCGCGGATGGCGCTTCAGGATCAGCGTCAGCGGGCCCGGCCAGAACGCGTCGATCAGTGCCCGCGCATCGGCCGGAACGTCGGCGGCCCAGTAGCCGGGATCGCCGCCGGGCGGCAGATGCACGATCACCGGATGGTTCGCCGGACGCCCTTTCGCCGCGTAGATGCGCGCGACGGCTTCCGGATTCGCCGCATCGCCGCCGAGCCCGTACACGGTTTCGGTCGGGAACGCGACGAGCTGCCCGGCGTCGAGCAGCGCCGCGGCCGCGTCGATCTGCGCGGGCGTCACCGTATTCGGGAGCGCGATGGACATCGGCCGGCGCCTCAGTCGAGCGGCACGCGCAGCAGCTGCGCACACGCGTTGGCGGCCGCGACCGCGTCGTCGCGCGTCTCGGCCGTGAAGTTCACGTGACCCATCTTGCGGCCGACGCGCGCCTCTTCCTTGCCGTACAGATGCAGATGCGCGGCCGGCATCGCCGCGACCGTGTCCCACGGCGGCGTGACCGGCTCGGCATCGGCGCCGTTCGGGAACCACACGTCGCCGAGGATGTTCAGCATCGCGGCCGGCGAATGCTGGCGCGGGTTGCCGAGCGGCATGCGCGTCATCGCGCGCACCTGCTGCTCGAACTGGCTGGTTGCGCACGCATCGACCGTGTAGTGGCCGGAGTTGTGCGGGCGCGGCGCCATTTCGTTCGCGACGAACGAGCCGTCTTCCAGCACGAAGAATTCGACGCACAGCACGCCGACGTAATCGAGCTTGTCGGCGATCCGGATCGCGGCCTGCTGCGCCTCTTCGACACGCGCGGCATCGGCGGCCGGCGCCGGCACCACCGTCAGTGCGAGGATGCCGTCGTGATGCACGTTCTGCGCGAGCGGGAACGCGGCCGAGCGGCCGTCCACGCCGCGCGCGATCAGCGCCGACACTTCGTATTTCAGCGGCAGGCGCTTTTCGAGCACGCACGGCACGCCGCCGAGCGCCGCGTGCGCGTCGCGCGCTTCGCGGGCGGTGCTCACGCGCACCTGCCCCTTGCCGTCGTAGCCGAGCCGCGCGGTCTTCAGGATGCCGGGCAGCACCGCATCGAGCGCGGCATCGTCGAGGGCGGCGAGCGCGGCCGGCGACTCGATCACGACGTGCGGCGCGACCGGCACGCCGGATGCCTCGATGAAACGCTTCTCCGCGATGCGGTCCTGCGCGACTGCCACGCAGCGGCCGGCCGGCGCGACGAACGTCGTGCGCGCGAGGAAATCGAGGCTCGCGGCCGGCACGTTCTCGAATTCCGTCGACACGGCTTCGCACAGCGCGGCCAGCTCGGCGAGCGCGGCTTCGTCGTCGTAGGCCGCGCGCAGATGGCGGTCGGCTACCGACCCGGCCGGGCTCGCCGGATCGGGATCGAGCACGGCGACGCGATAGCCCATCGACTGGGCGGCAAAGCAGAACATGCGGCCGAGCTGGCCGCCGCCGACCATGCCCAGCCACGCGCCGGGCAGGATCGGGGAAACGGAATCAGGAGTTGCGGTCATGTCAGTGATCGATCGCGGCGGGCGCGGCCCGCCGCAGTGGGGAAAGTCAGGCGGCGCGCGCGACGCGCGGCCGCCGGCGCGCCGTCAAGCGAGCGGCGGCAGCACCATCGCGTGCGCGGCTTCGTTCTGACGCACACGGAACGCGGCGAGCCGGTTCGCGTAGTCGACCGACGTGCCGGACAGGATCGACACCGCGAACAGCGCGGCGTTCGCGGCGCCGGCCTCGCCGATCGCGAACGTCGCGACCGGCACGCCCTTCGGCATCTGCACGATTGAGTGCAGCGAATCGACGCCCTTCAGGTACTTGCTGGCGACCGGCACGCCGAGCACCGGCACCGTGGTTTTCGCGGCCAGCATGCCGGGCAGATGCGCGGCGCCGCCGGCGCCCGCGATGATCGCACGCAGCCCGCGCTCGCGCGCCTTCTCCGCATAGTCGAACATCTCGTCGGGCATCCGGTGCGCGGACACGACCTTCGCTTCGTACGGCACGCCGAATTCCTGCAGGATCGCGACCGCGTTCTTCATCACGTCCCAGTCGGAACTCGAACCCATCAGCACGCCGACGAGCGGCGCGCTGTGCGTGTGGGCAGTCTGGACTTCAGTCATGTCGATGTGTCCTTGCTTACGCGAGCGGCTGGCCGGTGATGCGCTCGAGCGCTTCCTGGTACTTCGCGGCCGTCTTCGCGACGACGTCGGCCGGCAGCGCCGGCGCCGGCGCCGTCTTGCCCCACGGCTGCGCCTCGAGCCAGTCGCGCACGAACTGCTTGTCGAACGACGGCGGGTTGGTGCCGACCTGGTACTGGTCGGCCGGCCAGAAGCGCGACGAATCGGCGGTCAGCACTTCGTCCATCAGGTACAGCTTGCCGTGGTTGTCGAGGCCGAACTCGAACTTCGTGTCGGCGATGATGATGCCGCGCGTCGCCGCGTAGTCGGCCGCTTCCTTGTACAGGCGGATCGAGATGTCGCGGATCGTCGCGGCCAGCTCGGTGCCGATGCGGCGCTCGGTTTCCTCGAACGTGATGTTCTCGTCGTGCTCGCCGAGCTCGGCCTTCGCGGCCGGCGTGAAGATCGGCTCCGGCAGCTTCTGCGCGTTCTGCAGGCCGGCCGGCAGCGCCACGCCGCACACCGCGCCCGAGGCCAGGTATTCCTTCCAGCCGCTGCCGGCCAGATAACCGCGCACCACCGCTTCGATCATGATCGGCTCGAGACGCTTGACGACCGCCGCGCGGCCCTTGACCTGCTCGACTTCATCGGCCGCGACGACCGCTTCCGGCGCGTCGCCGGTCAGGTGGTTCGGCACGATGTGCGCGAGCTTGTCGAACCAGAAGTTCGCCATCTGGTTCAGCACGCGGCCCTTGTTCGGAATCGGCTCGCCCATGATCACGTCGAATGCCGACAGACGGTCGGTCGTGACGATCAGGAGCTTGTCGTTGCCGACCGCGTAGTTGTCGCGGACCTTGCCGCGACCGAGGAGCGGCAGCGAGCGGAGCGTGGATTCGTAAAGGGTAGACATCGTCTTTTCGCAGATAAGGAGCCAAACAAAAAGGGAAACGCCGTTCCCCGCGGCAGGCGGGAACGGCGGTCTTGCAATGCGTCGGCGAACCGCCGGCGCGAGCGCGCCGGGCGGTTGCCGGCCGGCCCTCGTTCGGCCGGACGGAACGGCTGCCGGGGCCGGATCAGGTCCGCCGCGGGCAGCCGCCGCGCCCGGCGACCACGCCGGGCAGGGCAATCGTACTACAGTCTCAGCGCACGACCTGCGCGAGCGCGCCGGACTTGTACTGTTCGGCGATCTTGTCGAGCGACACCGGCTTGATCTTCGCGGCCTGGCCTTCGCAGCCGAACGCGAGGTAGCGATCGACGCAGACCTTCTTCGCGGCTTCGCGCGCGGGCTTCAGGTAGTCGCGCGGATCGAACTTGCCCGGGTTCTCGAACAGGTAGCGGCGGATCGCGCCGGTGATCGCGAGACGCAGGTCGGTGTCGATGTTGACCTTGCGCACGCCGTGCTTGATGCCTTCCTGGATTTCCTCGACCGGCACGCCGTAGGTTTCCTTCATGTCGCCACCGAATTCGCGGATCTCGGCCAGCAGCTCCTGCGGCACCGACGACGAACCGTGCATCACGAGGTGCGTGTTCGGAATGCGTGCGTGGATTTCCTTGATGCGCTGGATCGACAGGATGTCGCCGGTCGGCTTCTTCGAGAACTTGTACGCGCCGTGCGACGTGCCGATCGCGATCGCGAGCGCGTCGCACTGCGTGAGCTTCACGAAATCGGCAGCCTGCTCCGGATCGGTCAGCAGCTGCTCGCGGGTCATCGTGCCTTCCGCGCCGTGGCCGTCTTCCTTGTCGCCCTTCATCGTCTCGAGCGAGCCGAGCACGCCGAGTTCCGCCTCGACCGTCACGCCGATCGAGTGCGCCATCTCGACGACCTTGCGCGACACGTCGACGTTGTACTCGTACGAGGCGACCGTCTTGCCGTCGGCTTCGAGCGAACCGTCCATCATCACGCTGGTGAAACCGCTGCGGATCGCGGCCATGCACACGGCCGGCGACTGGCCGTGGTCCTGGTGCATCACGACCGGGATGTGCGGATACGACTCGACCGCCGCTTCGATCAGGTGGCGCAGGAACGGCTCGCCCGCATACTTACGCGCGCCGGCCGATGCCTGCATGATCACGGGCGCGCCGACCTGGTCCGCCGCCGCCATGATCGCCTGGACCTGCTCCAGGTTGTTCACGTTGAAGGCCGGCAGGCCGTAACCGTGCTCTGCCGCGTGGTCCAGCAATTGACGCATTGATACGAGAGGCATTGTGGAACTCCTTGGAATGAAAACCGGTGCGCCCTGACGCCGGCGCGGCGCTCGCTCCCGCCTGAAACGGGGCGGCACGGCACGGCTGAGCGTCGAATAGCGGCATTTTATCGCGAAGCGCCGCCGATTCCGACCGCGCCGGCGCGCCCGCTCGCAATTTGTTACCTTCGCACGGCACAATCCGCCAAAAAACAGAAAAAAAGCCGCGCGGGGCATCCGACCCCACGCGGCTTTTCGGTCCAAACGGTGCCGGATCGACCGGGCCGACGGCCCGACGCAACCCGGCCGGCCCGGCGCTCAATAGTGCTCGCCGACCCGCACGATCTTCAGCGTATTGGTGCCGCCCGCCTGCCCCATCGGCTCGCCGACGGTCAGCACGACCATGTCGCCGTGCTGCACGTAGCCCTGCTTGACGATCATCTCGAGCGCCGCCTGCAGCGCGGCGTCGCGGTCGCTGTTGAAGTCGACGTGCAGCGGCGTCACGTTGCGGTACAGCGCCATCGTGCGCTCGCTGCCGACGCGCGGCGTCAGCGCGAAGATCGGCACGTGCGTGTAGTGGCGCGACATCCACAGCGCGGTCGCGCCCGATTCGGTCAGCGCGACGATCGCCTTCGCACCCAGGTGATACGCGGTGAACAGCGCGCCCATCGCGATCGACTGGTCGATACGCGTGAACGTGCGGTCGAGGAAATCCTTGTCGAGTTCGACGTGCTCCGATTTTTCCGCTTCGACGCACACCGCCGCCATCGTCTCGATCGTGACGACCGGATACTTGCCGGCGGCCGTTTCGGCCGACAGCATCACCGCGTCGGTGCCGTCGAGCACCGCGTTCGCGACGTCCGACACTTCGGCGCGCGTCGGCACCGGCGCGTGGATCATCGATTCCATCATCTGCGTCGCGGTGATCACGAGCTTGTTCGACTCGCGCGCCATCCGGATCATCCGCTTCTGCAGCGCCGGCACGGCCGCGTTGCCCACTTCGACCGCGAGGTCGCCGCGCGCGACCATGATCCCGTCGGACGCATCGAGGATGCTCTGCAGCGCCGGAATCGCCTCGGCGCGCTCGATCTTCGCGATCATCTTCGGCTTGATGCCGTACGGCGCGCCCGCGATGTTCGCGAGCTGGCGCGCCATTTCCATGTCGGTGGCATTCTTCGGGAACGACACGGCGACGAGATCCGCGCCGAGCGACATCGCGGTGCGGATGTCCTCCATGTCCTTCGCGGTCAGCGCGGGCGCCGACAGGCCGCCGCCCTGACGATTGATGCCCTTGTTGTTCGACAGCTCGCCGCCCACCTTGACGATCGTGTGGATCTCCTCGCCGAGCACGCGCTCGACGGTCAGCACGATCAGGCCGTCGTTCAGCAGCAGCAGGTCGCCCGGCTTCAGGTCGCGCGGCAGTTCCTTGTAGTCGAGGCCGACGCGCTCGTCGTTGCCGAGCTCGCAACCCGCGTCGAGGATGAACGCCTGGCCCGGCGCCAGCGTGGTCTTGCCGTTCTCGAACTTGCCGACGCGGATCTTCGGACCCTGCAGGTCGGCCATGATCGCGATCTCGCGGCCGACCTTGCGGGCGGCCTCGCGCACCATCTCGGCGCGCTGGCGATGATCGTCGGCCGTGCCGTGCGAAAAATTGAGCCGCACGACGTCGAGGCCCGCCTGCATCATCTGCAGCAGAATCTCCGGCGAACTGGAGGCCGGACCGATCGTGGCGACTATCTTGGTGGCGCGCTGCATGAAACTCCTCATCTGGATCAGGGTTGATGCGCTGGGTGAAACGCTGCGAGAGCCGGAATCGGCGAGCCCAGCGGCGGCCGTCCCGGGGAGCGTGCCGGTGCTTGCGCCCGGCATCGCTTTGTTCTGAATCTCATGGTGCTGCACGACCGCGTCGCCGGCGGCCGCCGCTGCGCGCGGGGTGGTGTCCGCCCGCGCGGGCGCGCGTTTGCGCTTGCCCGCGCCGGCCCGCTGCTCCGCTGTCGCGGAGCGCGCGGCCTTCGTCACCCCTGCGCGCACCGCCACGCTCAGGCCGCCCGCGTTTCCAGCACTTCCACCGCCGGCAGCTTCTTCCCTTCGAGGAACTCGAGGAATGCGCCGCCGCCCGTCGAGATGTAGCTGACCTGGTCGTGGATGCCGTACTTCGCGATGGCCGCCAGCGTGTCGCCGCCGCCCGCGATCGAGAACGCGGACGACTTGGCGATCGCGTCGGCAAGCGTCTTCGTGCCGTTGCCGAACTGGTCGAACTCGAACACGCCGACCGGGCCGTTCCACACGATCGTGCCGGCCTTCTCGAGCTGGCTCGCGAGCGCGCGGGCCGTATCGGGACCGATGTCGAGGATCATGTCGTCCGCTTCGATGTCGGCGACCTGCTTCACCGTGGCCGCGGCCGTCGGCGAGAATTCCTTGGCCGTCACGACGTCGGTCGGGATCGGCACCGACGCGCCGCGCTCGCGCGCCTCGTCGATGATCGCCTTCGCTTCGGCGACCAGATCGGCTTCCGCGAGCGACTTGCCGATCGACAGGCCGGCCGCGAGCATGAACGTGTTCGCGATGCCGCCGCCGACGATCAGCTGGTCGACCTTGCCGGCCAGCGACTTCAGGATGGTCAGCTTGGTCGACACCTTCGAGCCCGCGACGATCGCGACGAGCGGACGCGCGGGGTTGCCGAGCGCCTTGCCGAGCGCATCGAGTTCGGCAGCAAGCAGCGGGCCCGCGCAGGCGACCGGCGCGTACTTCGCGATCCCGTGGGTGGTGGCCTCGGCGCGGTGCGCGGTGCCGAACGCGTCGTTCACGTAGATATCGCAGAGCTTCGCCATTTTTTGCGCGAGCTCGTCCGAATTCTTCTTCTCGCCCTTGTTCACGCGGCAGTTCTCGAGCAGCACGACCTGGCCCGGCGCGACGTTCACGCCGTTCTCGACCCAGTTCGACACCAGCGGCACGTCGCGGCCGAGCAATTCGGCCAGACGCTTCGCGACCGGCGCGAGCGAGTCTTCCGGCTTGAATTCGCCTTCGGTCGGGCGGCCGAGGTGCGACGTGACCATCACGGCCGCGCCGGCGTCGAGCGCGGCGCGGATCGCCGGCACGGACGCGCGCACGCGCGTGTCTTCGGTGATGTTGCCGTGATCGTCCTGCGGGACGTTCAGGTCGGCGCGGATGAACACCCGCTTGCCGGCGAGCTGGCCGGCGGCGATCAGGTCGGTAAGACGCTTGACTTGGCTCATGGTGGACAGATTGAAGTAGTGGATGGGGAAAGGGGCTTCACGCTGGACGTGCGCGGGCTGCCGCGAAAGGGCGCCGGATGCGGCCGTGGCTGGCGGTTCGCATGACGCGCACGGGTAAAAATCTCGAACGGGCATTCTAGCCGATCCACCCGGCAGACTGACCGTGCGCGGCCGAATTCCGCCTATTTGGGAGCGCGGGCGGCCGGCGGCATGCTGCTGCAATGCAGCAATCCGCTGGCGCCGGCGCACCGGGCGCCGGCCGGCCGCCGCCGCGATTCATCAGAACAGGATCCGCAGCACGGTGAACACGAGCATGCCGCTGACGATCGTGCCGAGCATGCTGCGGCGCCACAGGAACCAGCCGAGGCCGGCGAGCGCCGCGTAAAACGGATGATTGGTCAGCGCGAACGACAGGCCGGCCGGCGTCTCCAGCACGTCGGGCAGCACCACGGCAACCAAGGCGGCGGCCGGCGCATAGCGCAGCGCGCGCTGCGCGCGCTCGGGCAGCACGGTGCGCTCGCCGCCGATCAGGAACAACGCGCGCGTGACGGCCGTGACGATGGTCATCCCGACGATCACGAGCCAGATTTCGGTCGCACTCACTCGCTCTCCTTCTCGTGCACGATTTCGGTACGGATGCGCCGCCAGTCGGCGCGCTCGACGAAGAAATCGGCGGTGCAGCCGGCGGCCAGCGCCGCGAGCACCGCGATCGGCAGCGCGAGCCGGTACGGCAGGTCGAACAGCACGAGCGACACGATGCCGGCCACCGCGACCGCCACGAGCGTCGAGCGGTTCGCGACCGCCGACACCATGATCGGAATCAGCGCGAGCGTGCCGGCCAGCTCGAGCCCCCAGCTCGCCGGAAAGAAGCTCGCGAGCAGGATGCCGGCGAGCGACGACGCCTGCCACGACGCCCAGCTCGCGAGCGCCATCCCCCAGAAGTACGCCTCCTTGCCCGGCACGTGGCCGTAGGCGAAGCCCTGCTTCTGGAACAGCAGGTAGATCACGTCGCCGTTGAAATAGCCGATCGCGACGCGCCGCCACAGCGGCAGGTAGGAGAAATGGGGAGCGAGGCCGGCGCTGAAGATCACGAAGCGCATGTTGACCATCGTGGCGGTGAGCAGGATCGTCCAGAGCGGCAGCTTCGCGACGAGCAGCGGCAGCACCGCGAGTTGCGACGAACCCGCGTACACCAGGATCGACATCGCGCTCGCCTGCCCGAGCGTCATCACCGACTTGCTCATCGCGATGCCGGTGACGAGCCCCCAGGAGAGGATCGCCATCAAGGTCGGGGAATAGTCGCGCGCGCCCTGGATCAGCGCGAAGCGGTCGGTGGCGGACAAGCGAGCGAGCATGGGGAGGCGGGCCGCAGCGGGCGGTTCGTCCGGGCTCCGGCGTCTCCTGCCGGCACGGCCCGTCGTCGTTGGAATCGGTACCGGACGATTATAGCCCCGGCCCCATGGCGACCGACCGGATCGGCGCCAAATGACGCTAAAATAAGCGTCTTTCCGGTTCAACGCTGCACAACCACCGCAGCACCCCACTGCTTCCAGGAGAATCCTATGTCAATGGCCGACCGCGACGGCAAGATCTGGATGGACGGCAAGCTGATCGACTGGCGCGACGCCAAGATCCACGTCCTGACCCATACGCTGCACTACGGCATGGGCGTCTTCGAGGGCGTGCGCGCATACAAGACGGCCGACGGCAGCACCGCGATCTTCCGCCTGCGCGAGCACACGAAGCGGCTGCTGAATTCGGCGAAGATCTTCCAGATGGACGTGCCGTTCGACCGGGAAACGCTCGAAGCCGCGCAGCTCGAAGTCGTGCGCGAAAACAAGCTCGAATCGTGCTACCTGCGCCCGATCATCTGGGTCGGCTCGGAAAAGCTCGGCGTGTCCGCGAAGGGCAACACGATCCACGTCGCGATCGCGGCCTGGCCGTGGGGCGCCTACCTCGGCGAGGACGGCCTCGCGAAGGGGATTCGCGTGAAGACGTCGTCGTTCACGCGCCACCACGTCAACGTGTCGATGGTGCGGGCAAAGGCGTCGGGCTGGTACGTGAACTCGATTCTCGCGAATCAGGAAGCCACGGCCGACGGCTACGACGAAGCGCTGCTGCTCGACGTCGACGGCTACGTGTCGGAAGGCTCCGGCGAAAACTTCTTCCTGGTCAACCACGGCAAGCTCTACACGCCCGACCTGTCGTCGTGCCTCGACGGCATCACGCGCGACACGATCATCACGCTCGCGAAGGACGCCGGCATCGAGGTGATCGAGAAGCGCATCACGCGCGACGAGGTCTACACGGCCGACGAAGCGTTCTTCACGGGCACGGCCGCCGAAGTCACGCCGATCCGCGAGCTCGACAACCGCACGATCGGCAGCGGCGCACGCGGCCCGGTCACGGAAAAGCTCCAGTCGGCGTTTTTCGATATCGTGTCGGGCAAGAACGCGAAGTACGCGCACTGGCTGTCCAAGGTCTGAGCGCGCCGCGCCGCCGACCGCCCACAAAAAGAGTGATTAGAGAAAGTCTCATGAGCGAAATCAAGGAAATGCCGCTGGTCGAACTGACGGCCAAGGACCTCCCCGCGTATTGCCCGAACCCGGCCATGGCGCGCTGGAGCGCGCACCCGCGCGTGTTCATCGACGTCTCGCACGGCGAGGCACGCTGCCCGTACTGCGGCACGCGCTACAAGCTGCGCGACGGCGAGGTGGTCAAGGGCCACTGAGCCCGGCCGCGGGCCTGCGGGCCCGTCGCACGCGAGGCGGCGCCGCCGGAGTTTCCGGCGCGCCGCCCTTTTCCCTTTCTGACAACCCGAACGCGGTGCATGCGCGCCGTGCTTCATTACGACATCGGAAGTCGACCTGATGCGTCGAGCGCTGGTTATCGCACCGAACTGGATCGGTGACGCATTGATGGCGCAGCCGCTTTTTGCGCTGCTGAAGAAGCTCCATCCCCGCATCGCGATCGATGCCGTCGCACCCAGCTGGGTGGCGCCGGTGCTCGAGCGGATGCCGGAGATCCACGATGTCCACGCGACCGATCTCACCCACGGCAAGTTACAGCTGCTGCGCCGCTGGCAACTCGCGAGCGACCTGCGCGACGTCGGCTACGACGCGGCGTACGTGCTGCCGAATTCGTTGAAGTCGGCCGTGATCCCGTGGCTCGCGAACATCCCGCTGCGGATCGGCTACACGGGCGAGCACCGCTACGGCTTGCTGAACGTGCGGCACGCGAACCCCGACAAGTCGGCCGAGCGGCCGCCGATGACGACCCACTACGCGGCGCTCGCCTATGCGCCGGGCGCGAAGCTGCCCGAGTCGATGAAGACGCTGCCCGCGCCGCGCCTCGACGCCGATCTGAACGAGACGGCGCGCGTGTCGGCGCGTTTCAATCTCGATACGCGCAAGCCGCTCGTCGTGTTCTGCCCGGGCGCCGAATACGGCCCGGCCAAGCGTTGGCCGCCCGAGCATTTCGCGACGCTGGCGACGATCGTCCACCAGTCGTTCCCGTATACGCAGATCGTCGCGCTCGGCTCGCAGAAGGACGCCGCGGCCGCGCAGGCGATCGCCGACCACGCGCCGAACGTGCGCAACCTGTGCGGGCAGACGTCGCTGTCCGAGGCATGCGCGCTGATCGCGCGCGCGAACGCCGTCGTCACCAACGATTCCGGGCTGATGCACGTGGCCGCGGCGCTGCGCCGGCCGCTCGTCGCGCTGTACGGGTCGACGGATCCGCGCCACACCCCTCCGCTGTCGGAGCTGGCGAAGGTACAATGGCTGCATCTCGAATGCAGTCCCTGCTTCGAACGCGAATGCCCGCTCGGCCATCTGAACTGCCTGCGCGAGCTCGGCCCGGAGCAGGTATTCGGCGACTTGCGCGGCATGCTCGTCGGGCAGCGCTGACCCTGGCCGGCGGCGTCGCACGACGCGCCGGGCAATCCGATTCACCGGTGTACGGCGGCCTCATCCGGGCCGCCGTGCTGAATACGGCGCGCGACGCGCGCGAGAGATAACCCCGATGCCACGTTTTGCCCGCCTTTTCGAAGCCGCCGCCGATACGCTGAACGCTTACTACCAGGCCGTCGCCGACGCCAATCTCGACGCGCTGCTGGGGTTGTGGATCGACGAGGACTTCGCCAGCTGCGTGTGGGCCGACGGCGAGCATCTGCACGGCCTCGACCAGATCCGCAGCGGCCTCGCGAACCGGCTCGCCACCCGCCCGGTGACGATCGAGCCGCTCGACATCCGCGTGTACGACAGTCTCGGCACCGTCGTCTATACGATCGCCGAGGCCCATCAGCAGGCCGACCTGACGGCCGAACCCGACATGGTGTTCGCGACGTACGTGATGATTCACGAGCGTGGCGAGTGGCGCATCGCGCATATCCACGCGAGCCCGATTCCCGAACAGGCGGCCGGACAATTCGCCGCGAAGATCCGTCACGGGCAGGGTCCGCTGCACTGACGAAGCAACGTAGCAACGCACTAGCAGGGCGATCATGAGTACGGCCTCCCCGCCTACCTCGCCGCTGACCGGGGCCTCGGCCCCCGCCGACGACCTACTGCGCTATCGCGCACCGCGCTGGCTGCCGAACAGCCATGTCCAGACCATCGTGCCCGCGCTGTTCGCGCGGCGTCCGGCCGTCGCGTACCGACGCGAGCGCTGGGAAACCCCCGACCACGACTTCATCGATCTCGACTGGGTCGCGCACCTCGACAGCGCGGCGCCGGCGCCCGATGCGCCGCTGTTCGTGCTGTTCCACGGCCTCGAGGGCAGCTCCGGCTCGCACTATGCGCTCGCGATGATGGCCGCCGCGCAGGCGAACGGCTGGCACGCGGTCGTCCCGCACTTTCGCAGCTGCAGCGGCGAGCTGAATCGCCAGCCGCGCTTTTATCATCTCGCCGACAGCGCCGAAGTCGACTGGATCCTGCGCCGGCTCGCCGCGCAGCATCGCGGGCCGATCGTCGCGGCCGGCGTGTCGCTCGGCGGCAACGTGCTGCTGCGCTGGCTCGGCGAGCATCGCAGCGACACGTCGATCGTGCACGCGGCCGCGGCGATCTCGACGCCGATCGACGTGCATGCGGGCGGCCGCGCGCTGTCGCAGGGCTTCGCGATGGTCTATACGCGCAGCTTTCTCAAGACGCTCAAGCGCAAGGCACTCGCGAAGCTCGATCAATATCCGGGGCTGTTCGACCGCGACGCGATGCTGCGCGCCGTCACGATGCGCGACTTCGACGAAGTCGTCACCGCGCCGCTGCACGGCTTCGCGAACGCCGACGACTACTGGACCCAAGCCACCACGCGCCCGCTGCTGCGCGCGATCGACGTGCCGACGTTGATCCTCAATGCACGCAACGATCCGTTCCTGCCCGAATCCGCGCTGCCGAGCGCCGCCGACGTGTCGCCGGCCGTCGAGCTCGATCAGCCGGCGCACGGCGGTCACGCGGGATTCATGACCGGGCCGTTCCCCGGCCGACTCGACTGGCTGTCGGCGCGCGTGTTCGGCTATTGCTCGAAATTCGTCGACCATGGATGACATCGTCCGACAGGCCATCGCCAAATGGCCGAACGTTCCGCACTGCACTGGCTGGCTGCTGCTCGACCGGCGCGGCGCATGGCGGCTGCGCGACGACGCCGCGCAGGCCGCCGGCGAGCTCGGCTCGCCCGTGCGGCATGACGCGCTGAACGCATTCATCTCCCGCAACTACGCATGCGACGCGCATGGCCAGTGGTTCTTCCAGAACGGCCCGCAGCGCGTCTATGTCGAGCTCGCCTATACGCCGTGGGTCGTGCGCCTCGTCGAACGCGACGGGCAGCTCGAGCTCGTCGATCACACCGGCGCGCCGTTCGAGCCCGAGGCCGCGTGGCTCGACGATGCGGGCGGCGTGCTGTTTCGTGCGGCGGGTGCGGCGGGCGCTGCGAACGCGCCGCCGCGCGTCGCGGTGCTGCACGATCACGATCTCGGCCTCTTTGCCGATCACGCCGATTTCGACGCGACGCCGCCCGTGCTGCGCTGGCGCGACGGCCGCACGCTGCCGCTCGGCAGCATCGCTCGCGCCGACGTGCCCGCGACCTTCGGCTTCGTCGCGAGCCCCGCGCAGCGCGCACGCGACACCCCAGCCGCCGCTGCAGCGGATCCGGGCGGCGGCGAAGGCTGAAGCACGGTCGCCACATATGTGTGAAGGCCGTCAGCCGCGGCCGTTCTTCTCGTCTTCGCGCTCTTCCTTGTAGCGCGCCTCGAATTCCAGCAGCCGCGCGCCGATGATCGACTGATCGTAGAACGACACGTCCTTCGCGTCGCGCGCCTCCTTCAACTGGCGAATCGCCGACGGCCACGCGCCGTCGAGCGCCAGCTTCTCCGCGAGCGCGCGGCGCCGCGTGAGCACGTCGCCCTTGCCGTCGCTCGCCTTCGCGAGGTAGTCCCACCAGTCCGGCTGCTCGGGGTCCGCGTCCGCCTGCGTGCGGGCCAGCGTCTGCGCTTCGGCGAAGCGGCGCGCCGCGATCAGCGCCTGCAGGTGCGCGACGATCGCCGCATGCGACGCGGGCCAGCGGCGTTGCGCGAGCGCCGCCAGCCGCACCGCGTCGTCGTTACGACCCGCGCGGCGCGCGAGATCCGCGGCCAGCACGTCGAGGCTCGGCGAACTCGTCGTCGGATCGTCGGCGCGCCGTTCGCCGGCTTCGAATGCGCCGCGCGCCGCCGCGAGCGCGCGGTCCGCGGCGTCGTACTGGCCGAGCAGCGTGTTCGCGAGCGCGATGCCGTAGTGGTTCGCCGCGACGTTCGGCGCGGTGCGATCGTCGATCTCGAGCTGCATCCGGTGCGCCTCGGCGGCGATGTCGGTCGGCGCGCGGTTCTGCAGGACCCGCAGCCGCGCGCGCACGAAGCCGTATTCGGCCGACTGACGCGGTTGCCGGTACGGCGCGCGGCGGGCGCGATCTTCCATGTCGGCGATCCGCTCGCCCGTCAGCGGGTGCGTGCGCGCGTAGGCCGGCACGCCCGCGTCGCCCATCGACGCGCGATCGAGCCGCTCGAAGAAGCCCGGCATCCCGTACGGATCGTAGCCGGCGCCCGCGAGCAGCTGGAAGCCGACGCGATCGGCCTCGCGCTCGGCCGAGCGCGAGAAACGCAGCTGGTTGTCGACCGCGTATGCCTGGCCGCCCATCGCGATCGCGCTGCCGAGATCGCCGCTGCGCGCGAGCACGCCGGCCAGCACGCCGAGCAGCATCGTCGCGAGCGCCGTGTAGCCGGTCTTTTCGTTCGCGCCGATCATGCGGGCGATGTGCCGCTGCAGCACGTGGCCCATCTCGTGGCCGACCACCGACGCGAGTTCGGATTCCGTCTGCGTCGCGACGACCAGGCCGCTGTTGACGCCGATGAAGCCGCCCGGCATCGAGAACGCGTTGATCTGCGGGTCGCGCACCGCGAACAGGTCGAAGTCGGGCATGTAGCCGCCGATGAAGCGCGCGGCCGCCGCGGCCGCGAGCCGCGCCGCCATCGCGTTCAGGTAGTCGCGCACGAGCCAGTCGTCGAGATAGTCGGGGTCGCGCCGCACCTCGCGCATCACGCGCTCGCCGAGACGGCGCTCGGCCTGCGGCGTGAGCGAGCCGCCGGAGCCGTCGCCGAGATCGGGCAGTTCCAGTGCGCGCAACGGCGCGCGCAGGTTCGCGACGGGCGCGGAGGCGCCGTCGGCGCCGGAGAACCGGCTTTCCGCGCCGCCGTAGGTGCCGAACACGCCGGTCGCGATGCCGGACGGGACGGTGGAGATCGACGGCGACGCGCCGGCCGCCGACTCGAGCGGCGGCGCCGACGCGCGCTGCGCATAGCCGTTCGGCGGCAGCACGAGCGCCGCCGACAGCAACACGGCAAGCAACTGTTTGACACGCATGGCAGAGTGAAAGCGGCGCCTTCCGCGCGCCCGGCGCGCATCGCGGCGTGTGGTCCGAATAATCGGGTCATTGTACCGGGGCGATCGCGACGGTTCGTTGCGGCGCATCGGCCGCCGGTGCGCGCGGCGCCGTCGAGGGCGCTGAGGCCGCAGAGGCCGCAGAGGCCGCAGAGGCCGCTGCTATGATAGGCGCCCGTTGAAACGTTGGATCGGCGCGGAGAGCGGGAAGCGGATAGCGGATCGAACGCCCCGGCCGGTCGTGAAGCAGGATCGATGTACGCGCTCGCACGCGCGTGCGTTCCACTGGAGCCAGACATGTCAGGACTTACCCACTTCGACGCCGCCGGCCATGCGCATATGGTCGACGTCGGCGGCAAGCAGGAAACGCAGCGCGTCGCGGTTGCACGCGGCACGATCCGGATGTTGCCCGCGACGTTCGCGCTGATCCGCGACGGCAAGGCAAAGAAAGGCGACGTGCTCGGCGTCGCGCGGATCGCCGCGATTCAGGGCGCGAAACGCACGGCCGATCTGATTCCGCTGTGTCATCCGCTCGCGCTGACGCGCGTGGCGGTCGACTTCGAACTCGACGACGCGCTGCCCGGCGTGCATTGCGTCGCGCAGGTCGAGACGTTCGGGCGCACCGGCGTCGAGATGGAAGCGCTGACGGCCGTGCAGGTCGGGCTGCTGACCGTGTATGACATGTGCAAGGCCGTGGATCGCGGGATGGTGATCACCGATGTGAGCGTCAGGGAGAAGCGCGGCGGGAAGTCGGGCGATTGGACGGCGGAGGATGCGGGGGGTTGAGGGCGAGAAAGGCTGTCGGTCCGCGAGGGGAGATTCCAGCGCCTTTATCTCATACAATTGGTGGATTCCACACGAGAGAGCGTGTGACCAGCAGAACAAAAAGAGTGAGTCCTGGTAATGAATTCGAACATGTTGAGAAGCGCGATGCTGGGCAGGCCGGTCCAGCATGAGCGCCTTGTCAAACTAGATACGCCGCTTGGCCCCGACATACTGTTGCCGCACCGCGTCAAGGGGTGGTCGCGACTCGGGCGCCAATTCGAGTTTATCGTCGATGCGGTTTCCGTATCCGACAACATCGAGCTCAAGAAGCTGATCGCGCAGCCGGTGACGCTGTGGATACAGCAGAGCGATCAATCGTACGCGCCTCACCACGGCTACGTGCATTCCGCTCGCCGGCTCGGGTCGGACAGCGGTGTCACGTACTACCAGATTGCTTTTGCATCGTTCCTGCATTTCCTTAAGTTCCGCCGCGACCAGCGCATCTGGCAGGATCAGTCCGCGGAAGACATCATTGCCGACGTACTGAACCAGCATCCGCAGGCAAAGGGACGCTTCGCCTTCAGGCTCTACCAGCCGGTACCAATTCGCTCGTTCTGCATGCAGGACGAGGACGATTGGAATTTCGTGCACCGGCTGATGGAATCCGAAGGCCTGTACGGTTTCTGGGAACAGGACCGAGACGGCAAGTCGCACCGGTTCGTCATCGTCGACCGCCTCGACGCGCTGCCCGCGCTGTCGCCACGAGTAGTGCATTTTCATCGCGCGGGTACAAGCGACGAAGCCGACACACTCGTCCATTTCTCTGGCACTCGTACGCTGCGGAGCGTCGAGCGCGCCACGCGCACGTTCGACTACAAGCAGCCGCCCACCGCCGCGAATCCGAAGGCCACTCACACGCCGACGATCGCGAACCAGGGCGACCTCCCGCAGCAGCTGGAGGTCTATGAATACACGGGCGCGCATACGTATGCCGAGCAATCCCGCGGCGACCATCTGTCGAAGCTCTGGATGGAGGATCAGGAGTCGCGCGCGAAGCGTTTTCACGGCGTCGGCGGCGTGCGGCGCATGGACGCGGGGCGCACGTTCCAATTCGCCGATCACCCCGAACACGACAAGGACGATCCCGGCCAGCGCGAATTCGCCGTAATCGAGACGGCGTGGGTCATTGTCAACAACCTCCCCGTGGCGGACGAGCAGGCGGTTTTTCCTCATAGCCTGAAGGCGGAGATCGACAGCATCGTGCACGCGACAGATTCCGCCCTGTCGCGCGTCCGTCATTCCGATGGTAGCGAGGGCTTCTTTCAGATTCGCGTGGAAGCACAGCGCACGACCGTACCGTTTCGCAGCCCGTTCGAGCATGCGAAGCCGACGATGCATTTGCAATCGGCGATCGTCGTCGCACCGCAGGGCGAAGAGGTTCACACGGATGCACTAAACCGTGTCAAAGTCCGCTTTCATTGGGATCGCCTGAACGACGGTGACGAGAAGGCGTCGTGCTGGCTACGTGCCACGACGTCGGATTCCGGAAATGGCTACGGCGCCGTTCATCCACACCGCAGCGGCGAGGAGGTGCTGGTCGACTTCGTCGGCGGCGACTGCGATCGACCGATCATCGTAGGCAAGGTCTATAACGGCGCAACAAGTCCGCAATGGCACAGCAACGGCATCCTGTCCGGATATCGCTCCAAGGAATATGCGGGCGTCGGGTACAACCAGTTGGTCCTCGACGATGCGACGTCGCAGAATCGCGTACACCTGTATAGCAGCCAGACCAATGCGCATCTGCATCTCGGCTATTTGATCGAGCACGCAGGCAATAATCGCGGCAGCTATCTCGGCAGCGGCTTCGACCTGCGGTCGGACGCATATGGCGCAGTGCGCGCGAACCGCGGCCTGTACGTCACGACGCACGAGAAGCAGCCGGCAAGCCAACCGCTCGACGTTCAGGAAACGCAGCAACAGCTCGTTCGGGCGGAAGGCCTGATGGAAGCCATGTCGGATGTCAGCACGCAGCATCGAGCGGAGCCGCTCGAGTCCGGGCATTCGGCACTGAAGCAGTTCACCGATGCAACTCAACGCAGCGTGACCGGCAGCACGTCGGGCGGCAGAACCGCCGGCGGCGGCACGGGCATCGCCAATGCGTTCAAGGAACCTGTGATGCTGTTCGGCAGTCCGGCAGGCATCGGGATGTCGACACAACAATCTGTGCATGTTGCTGCGGACCGGCACATCAACGTCGTCAGCGGGCAAAGCACGCATGTCGCCGCGGGGAAATCGCTGGTCGCCAGCGTGATCGACCGCATCAGCCTGTTCGCCCAGAACGCCGGGATCAAGCTGTTCGCCGGCAAGGGCAGGGTTGAAGTGCAAGCACAGGCTGACAACATCGAGCTGACCGCCCAGAAAACGCTGAAGCTGATCGCGGCCACCGGGGCACTCGAAGGCGCTGCGGCGAACGAGATCCTCTTGACGTCCGGCGGCGCTTACATCCGGATCGCGGACGGCAACATTGAAGTCCATGCGCCCGGCAAGATCGACGTCAAGGGTGCGCAACACGCATTCAGCGGGCCCACGCATCTGGCGCAAACGATGCCGACACTGCCCAACTCGACGGGCAACTACGATCAGGCCTTCATCGCGCACTGGGCCGGCACCGACATCCCGGTTGCGAACACTCGGTATCAGATGTTTTCGAACGGGAAGTTGATCTCAGAAGGCGTCACCAACGCGGCCGGTGAGACGGGGCTCACGCAGAGCCACGTGCCGCACGACGTCGTCGTCAAGTTTTTGGGGAAATCGAATGGCTGACGGGCAACCGGACAAGAACGTACTCGGCACCGGCTCCGGGATGCTGACGCCGACGGGCTACAAGGATCGTCCAAAGGTGGCGATCAATATCTGCGACAAGTACGCACCACCGGCCGCAGATTCCATTGTCGGCACGTGTCCCTTCTACTACCAGCCGCTGCACGGCGAGTACTGGGAGACGGTCGAAAAGGTCAGCAAATCGAGTGCATGGGAAACCGTGAAGAAATTCGCGACCTCGTGGGATCCATGGAAAGACAAGGAAGTCGCGCGCCGCCTGCTACATCGACGGGAAAAGCTGATCGAACTGAAAAGTACAGATTCCGACTGGTCGCGCCACGGCAATTTCATGATGCGCCATATCGGTTGCGGGCACAAACCGCCCGATTACTACGTGAGTTACGGCTATTACTATTGTTCGGACTACGGCAAGAATCTTTATCCCACTCTAACGGCTCAAGGAAAGAAATGGCTGGAAAACGCCCGGTGGTGGCTTCAGCGCTACATCGAAATCGGGCTGCAGCAAAACATGCAGGGAGACCAGATCGCATTCAAGAGTGCGAAGCCGGGCAACGGTGAGCTTTCAATGCAAGTGGAACGATACGAACTCGAACTCGAAAACAACGGGGACACGTTCAAGACTTTCGCCTTTGTCACCCACCCGTTGGCTTATCTGGACGGTGGGCTGGCCGGTCTACCGGTCGCGGATCTAACCAAGATCGGCATGCGGCCGAATCTTCAGGAATGGGGCGATGGCCGGACGCTCAAGCAAGCGTGGGACGCGGGTATCCCGGTCGCCAAACAAAAGGCGCACGATTGGAGTTCGGAAGCGGCCGACCAGGCGCGAGAGTGGGGCTCAGACGTGGCCAGGAAAGCACGCGAATGGAGTTCGGACACGTCCGACGAAGTCAGCCGGGCGCTGGAACGTTTGCTAAACAAGTGACATGCTAAAACTCAAACGATGGAAATGGATCGCCGGGAGCCTCGTTGCCCTGGCCATTGCAACATACGGGTACGTAAATATGGCAACGAGCTGGGAAACGATCTCGACCAACTTCATGCGGAACGACACACCGTATGGCGGCGGCAGCTTCCGCATCAAGGGCAACGACGTGATGAGCGTCAAGCTCGCCAATCCCCAGGTGACATTCAAGCCCACCGCTGAATCGAACGAACCGCAGCGGCCCGAGCCGACCGAAGCCTGGATGAACGACACAGGCGAGCTGCTGAACCGCATGACGATCAGCTTCCTTCGCGGGACCATCGACGGCGGGATGAAACGCCAGTTCCAGCAAGTCGGCCAGAATGCCGCATGGTGGTATTCGCCAGACTGGTCGGTTCAGTTCATCAGCACCTCATGGATGAACTACAAGGCACCGGAGGCACATGGCGGCGATGCGCCTCAGACGACGAAGCTGTGGAAATCGCTCAACGGCGGCCAAACGTGGTCGCAACTGCAATGGCCCGAAAACCAGAACATCGGCCGCCTGCTGTTCGTCGATCCGCAGCGCGGCTACGCGATCGGCTGGGGCCCGCGAGTATGGCGCACCGCGGACGGCGGCAACACGTGGCAGGCGATCGACGTGCCGGTCGATGCGCGCGTCGCCGGCAAGACGCGCAAGAATTTCAATGCGGTGAGCCTCGGCCCTGACGGTGTGCTGCGTGTCGCCTACTCCATCGCTCCGACTGCAGAGACGCCGGCGCACAGCGTGATCGGCCGGCTCGACTGGGAGCAGCACGCCTTCGTGACCGAAACCGAACTGCCGGGCCAGGTCATCACTGCGCTCGATACCACGCCGGGACCGGCGCCACACTATTCGCTGTACGCGCTGTCACGTCTGGACAAGCCGCAGAACGGCGAGAGTCGCGACAACGGCCGCCGGGTGGGCGCCATTTCCATGTGGACGAACGACCATCCGGAGTCGGTGCACCAACTGCGCACGTTCGACGAGACGCTCAGGCTCGACAGCCTGAGCGTCGGCCGTGACGGCCTCCTGCTCGTCTATGCCACCGACCCGAACTCGGGCAGTCGCGGCGGTGCGCCGATCGACCTCACGTTCACCAGCACCGACGGCGGCAAGTCGTGGGATCAAACCGCCGACAAGGTTGCACAAGGCGGTTACTTCGACGCGCAGACCAACACGCTGTACTGGTTGCACGGATATACGCTGAAAAAGCGCACCTTCTGATCGCGCGAACGGCGCGCTCGCGCGCCGATAGAGCGAACCTGCTGCCGCGACACCGAGCGTAGGCCCACTCGACGAAGCGGCGAAGCGCGACGTGGCCGCGGCGCGCCGGCAGGCAGTCAACGACCACAACCGCCCGGTGCGCCACACCACGATCACCCGCACCAGCCCCCACTACTCCCCGCGCCGCGGCTCGAACACGAATGGTTGCGTGAGCAGGAACGGATTCGCGGTCGCGCCGGTCTGCGCGCAGCTCGCGTGCGTCATCGCGTCGACGGCCGCGCGATCCGCCGCCGCGTTGCGGCTGCTCGTCGTCACGGTCACGTTCTGCGCTTCGCCGGACGTCGTCATCAGCGCGCGTACGAGCACGGTGACTCGGCGCGTAAGCGGCTTCGCATTGTCCGGATAGACGGCGCGCGGAATGTGGCAGGTCAGCTTGCTTTCCTGCGACGACGACAGCATCGCGCAGCCGGAAAACAGCACGGCGACGGCCGGCAGGATCAGAAAGGTCGAGCGAAGGGCCATGGTCGAATATCGTTCTTCAGTACTGTTCCCGGCGAGCGTCGCGCCGGCGGACATCGTCCGCCGCACCGCCAGCATCGCCCCGCGCCGCGGCCATCGGACCGGCGCCCGCTACGGCCGCAGGCCGCGCGTGGCATCGGCCGCGATCGTTCCAGGCAGGCTCCCGGATCTGCGGACCTGCGCTCGCTCGTGCGGCCGACATCGCCGCGCGCACGCGAACGCTTCCGCGCATTGTGCACGTGCCGTCTTTCCCGTGGCGACGATTTGACAATGGTTGACGCGAATCGCGCGATTCCGTCGCTACCCGTTCGCGACGGGAAGCAATGTGCGCGCCGTCACGAGCCGCCACCGCACCGCCGCTTCACCGCGATCCAGCGCGCGCCGGGACTTCCCGCCCGGCGCGGCGCGCGTTATTCCGAATCGTCTTCGGAGTCGTCGTCTTCCGCGTCGGCCGGCACTTCACCGTACTTCGCGACGACGGCTGCCTTGAACGTCTTCAGCCCCGGCTGCTCGTCGCACAGCTTGTACAGCAACGCCAGTTGCTGCGGCCAGTCCTTCAATTCCTTCGCGAACACATGCAGCCGCTCGACCGTATCGAGCGCGTCGGCTTCGCGACCGGCCAGCGCCTGCAGCGCCGCATAACGGCGCAGCACCGTCTCGCCGGGCAGCAGCGCGATCGCCCGCTCGTGCGCGGCGAGCTTCAGCGGCAGGTTGTCCGGCGAAATCGTCAACAGCGTCGCCGCCCCGTAGTCGCCCCACGCGCCGAACAGCAACGACGGCGCATCGCGATACTGCACGGCCGGCTCGGTGCCGTAATACAGCACTTCGGCGCGCTGGTAGTCGCGCAGCACCGGCACCGCCGCCAGCACGCCGCCGACCGACAGCACCGCAAACAGCGCGAACGCCGCGCGGCCGGGCAGCCAGCGCAGCGGCTTCACGTCGAGCAGCCCGATCACGAACATCGCCGGCAGCAGGAAGAACATGTACTGCTGCGGATACTCGACGAGCGCGTGCATCAGCAGCACGCCGATCAGCGCGAAACCGAACACGCGCGTGCTCGACTGCGGCGCGCGCACCGCGCGCACGAACCACGCGACGAGCGCCAGGGCCAGCACGCCGAGGCCGACGAGGCCCGACTTCGCGAGCAGGTCGATGAAGATGTCGTGCGAGTTGTTCGCGATCTCGACGCCGCCGAGCGCGCGCGCAAGCGCGAACTGGTGCGACGGGAATTCGCCCCAGCCGACGCCGAGCAGCGGATGCTCGCGGAACATCGCGAGCCCGTACTTCCACAGCGCAAGGCGCGGCGCAATCTGGCCCGCGTCGCGCATGCGCTCGGCCGCCGATTCGGCGAGCCCCAGATGGAAATGCACGTTGGCCCAGCGCACCGCGACGTTCACCGCGACGAACGCCAGCGCCAGCACGACCGGGATCAGCCACGCACGGCGATTGCCCGGCGCACGGCGCGACTCGACCCATGCCATCCAGAAACCGGCGACGACCATCACCGCAACCTGCAGCCACGGCCCGCGCGACACGGTCAGCGCAAGCCCGGCCGACAGCACGATCGACAGCGCGAGCCATGCCCACACCGCGAGGCGGCGCGTCTGCACCAGATAAAGCGCGCCGGCGAGCGCGAACGCGATATAGGTCGCGAGGTGGTTCGCCTGCGCCATGTTGCCGTACGGCCGGCGGTCGTCCGCGATGTTGTACACCACGACGAACGGCGACAGCGCGGACTCGAAATGGAACAACTGGACGATCTGGGTCGCAACCGCGAACACCCCGCCCACGAGCAACGCGCCCGCCATCATCCGGGCGGTGGCTTCGGCGAGACCCTCGCGCGCGAGCGTGTAGCCGGCCTGCATCGCGACCAGCGCCGCGGCCAGATAGCCCAGCGCCAGCCAGTTCATCGACGGCACCTTCAGCGGCAACAGCGCGACCTGCGCGAGCAGCACCGCGCCAAACCCGAGCGGCGCGACGAATGCGGCCGGCGCCGCGAACGGTTCGGCCGGGCGGCCGGTGCGCGCGAGCAGCACGACGGAAACCCCGACCAGCAGATACAGCACCAGCGCGGCGAACTCGGAATAGAACGTCGGAATCGGATACGTATGGTTCGTGATCGAGTACGGCACGATCAGCGCGACAGCCAGCGCAACGAGCGACAACGAGCGGGAAAAAGTAGAAGGCATGAGCGAACCGGATGTCAGCAACCGGCGCACTATACAAAACTTTCCCCACTCTGTGCGGGAGCCGTCGCCCCGGCAGCCGCCATGTGCGGCCGGCCCGGGCCGGCCGGCACCCCGCGATGCGTGCCGCCCGCACCATCCCGCGCATGCCTGCCGTTACGCGCGGCATTCCGCCGGTGCATATTTCGCAGGCAAGGTCGCCGCCTCGGCCGGCATCGGGCCTGCGCCGGGCGCCGGCAGCGACGAAGCGTCCTTGCCGCCGGCAAAACACTCCCACGCGATCGCGCCGGCCTGCATCGTCCCCATTTTGAGCGGCACGCGTGCGGTCGGCGCGTCGGCCTTGTCCGGCGCCGACGGCACCAGCACCAGCGTATTCGCGCCCGCCGCGGCGACGCGGGCCGTGAACGCAACCGTGATCTGGCCGGTGTCGCCGTCGATCCGAACGGATTCGACGTTGCGGGTCGCGGCCGGCGCGCTGTAGCCGCCGTCGAGGGCCGCGCCGCTCGCGGCGTTGTCGGCCACCGCAAGGCGCGCGGACGACGCAAGGGCGAGCCCCTCGCCCACCCGCGAACGCGCGAGGTAATCCTGATAAGCGGGTATCGCGTAGGCGGCGATCACGCCGACGATCGCGAGCACGATCATCAGCTCGATCAGCGTGAAGCCGGCCGGATGCCAGCGCGGCACCGGCCGGCGCGCGCGCCGCATATCGGCGGCAAAGCGACGAAACAGGGAAACGGAAAAGGCTTCGAACATGACTGGCTCCAGAAACGAAAAACGCCTGCCGAATCGGGCAGGCGTTTCGATCGTAGCCAGCGGGCCGCGCGGCCGACACTCGGCCTGACGGCCAACCGTCAATGCGCTTGCGGGATGCCGCGGCGGCGCCGCAGCAGGAAGCCGGCGGCGACGACGAACAGCGCGCCGGCAATGCTCGCGCCGTAGATCGCGGCCGGCGTATCGAGCACCGGCCAGCCATCGCCGACCGGATCGTGGACCATCAAACCGCCCGCGATCCAGCCGAGCAGGCCGGCGCCGAACGCGACGATGATCGGGAAGCGATCGAGCAGCCGCAGCACCAGCGTGCTGCCCCACACGATGATCGGCACGCTCACGATCAGCCCGAAGATCACCAGCGCCAGCCGGTGCTGCGGATCGGCCTGCTCGGCCGCGCCCGCGATCGCGATCACATTGTCGAGGCTCATCACGGCGTCGGCGAGCACGATCGTCTTCACCGCGTCCCACAGCCGATCGGCCGGCTTGACGCTGTCGTGCGCGTCGGCGGCCGGCGCCATCAGCTTGATGCCGATCCACAGCAACAGCAGGCCGCCGCCGAATTTCAGGAACGGCACGTCGAGCAGTGTGACTGCAAATGCGATCAGCGCGACGCGCAGCATGATCGCGCCGGCCGTACCCCACACGACGCCGCGCAGCCGCTGATTGGCAGGCAGGTTGCGGCACGCGAGCGCGATCACGACCGCGTTGTCGCCGCCGAGCAGGATGTCGATGACGACGATCTGCAACACGGCGCCCCAGTGCAGCGACGTCAGGAATTCAGGCATGAGTGGCGGCAGGTGCAGGATGACGGCCGCCCGACGGGCGGCCCGGTTGGTCGTCGGCACACGCAGTGCGCATGCGCCCCGGCTTACAAATTAATTTCGCGAGCATAACAAAAAACGCCGGCTGGGCCGGCGTTTCTTGCAGGACGAACCACGCGGAACTTACAGCGCCTTCTTGAGCAGACGGCCCATTTCCGACGGGTTGCGCGTGACGGTGATGCCACACGCTTCCATGATTTCCAGCTTCGCTTCGGCCGTGTCCGCACCGCCCGAGATCAGCGCGCCGGCGTGGCCCATGCGCTTGCCCGGAGGCGCCGTGACGCCCGCGATGAAGCCGACCACCGGCTTCTTCATGTTGTCCTTGATCCACTGAGCGGCGTTGGCTTCGTCCGGACCGCCGATTTCGCCGATCATCACGACCGCATCCGTATCCGGATCGTCGTTGAACATCTGCATCACGTCGATGTGCTTCAGACCGTTGATCGGGTCGCCGCCGATACCGACCGCCGACGACTGGCCGAGGCCGAGTGCCGTCAGTTGCGCAACGGCTTCATACGTCAGCGTGCCCGAACGCGACACGACGCCGATGCGGCCCTTGCGGTGAATGTGGCCCGGCATGATGCCGATCTTGAGCTCGTCCGGCGTGATCGTGCCCGGGCAGTTCGGCCCGAGCAGCAGCGTCTTGCGGCCTTCGCGACGCATGCGGTCCTTCACTTCGATCATGTCGCGCACCGGAATGCCTTCGGTGATGCAGATCGCGAGATCGAGGTCGGCTTCGACCGCTTCCCAGATCGCTGCAGCTGCGCCTGCCGGCGGAACGTAGATGACCGACACGGTCGCGCCGGTTTCAGCCTTCGCTTCCTTGACGCTTGCGTAGATCGGAATGCCTTCGAAATCTTCGCCGGCCTTCTTCGGGTTCACGCCCGCGACGAACGCTTCGCGGCCGTTTGCATATTCACGGCAGGCGCGCGTATGGAACTGACCGGTCTTGCCGGTAATGCCCTGCGTGATGACCTTCGTGTCCTTGTTGATCAGAATCGACATGTATTTTGACCTCTGTTCGATTGGCGTCGCGTGCACACCGCGCCGCCATGCGTGTTCATTGAGCGCGCTTACTTGCCTGCCGCAGCCGCGACGACCTTCTGCGCAGCCTCTTCCATGCTGTCTGCCGAGATGATCGGCAGGCCCGAATCGGCCAGCATCTTCTTGCCGAGGTCCTCGTTCGTGCCCTTCATGCGCACGACGAGCGGCACGTTCAGGTTCACGGCCTTCGAACCGGCGATCACGCCTTCCGCGATCACGTCGCAGCGCATGATGCCGCCGAAGATGTTCACGAGGATCGCCTTCAGGCCCGGGTTCTTCAGCATCAGCTTGAACGCTTCGGTGACCTTCTCGGTCGTCGCGCCGCCGCCGACGTCCAGGAAGTTCGCCGGCTCGCCGCCGAACAGCTTGATCGTGTCCATCGTCGCCATCGCGAGGCCTGCGCCGTTCACGAGGCAGCCGATGTTGCCGTCGAGCGAGATGTACGCGAGATCGAACTTCGATGCTTCGATTTCAGCCGGATCTTCTTCGTCGAGATCGCGGTACGCGACGATTTCCGGGTGGCGGAACAGCGCGTTCGAGTCGAAGTTGAACTTCGCGTCGAGTGCGGTGACCTTGCCGTCGCCGGAAACGTTCAGCGGGTTGATTTCGGCGAGCGACGCGTCGGTTTCCCAGAATGCCTTGTACAGGCCTTGCAGGATCGTGCGCGCTTGCGGGATCGATGCAGCCGGCACGCCGATCTTCGCGGCGAGGTCGTCCGCCTGCGCGTCGAGCAGGCCCGTCGACGGCTCGACGATGACCTTGTGGATCAGTTCCGGATGCTTTTCCGCAACTTCCTCGATGTCCATGCCGCCTTCGCTCGAACCCATCAGAACGATCTTTTGCGACACGCGATCGACGACGAGGCTGACGTACAGCTCCTGCTTGATGTCGGCGCCTTCTTCGATCAGCAGACGGTTGACCTTCTGGCCTTCCGGACCCGTTTGGTGCGTAACGAGCTGCATGCCGAGGATCTGGTTCGCGTATTCGCGAACCTGCTCGATCGTCTTCGCAACTTTCACGCCGCCGCCCTTGCCGCGACCACCCGCGTGAATCTGAGCCTTCACGACCCACACCGGGCCGCCCAGCTCTTCTGCCACCTTGACGGCCTCGTCAACCGAGAACGCCGGCTTGCCGCGCGGTACCGCGACTCCGAATTTCCGCAGGATTTCCTTACCCTGGTACTCGTGAATCTTCATGCGTGATTCCCTTCAGTCTGAGAGATGGATGAAATGTCGCTTAAGACGCTTCTTCGAATGATTTCCGTTCATTCCTTCGTGCTGCCTTCAACGCGCATATCGGGCCGGATCGGACCATACCAGCGCGGGTAGTACTGCCGCACGACTTCGCCGTCGAACCGCAACGCCTGGCAGCGGCCGAGCTGGAACGGCGGCTCGACGTGCTCCACGCCGTGGCCCGGCCCTTCGCCGCCTTCCTCGCGCACGTTCCACACGTCACCGGCGAACGCCTGGATCGCCGCCGTCGGCAGCACGGCGCACAGTTCGGTGAGGTGGGAGCAGCCTGCGACGCCGGCGAGCAGCCGGTTCGCGTTACGGCGGAAATTGCGGAAGAGGTTGAGCCCGATGAGGGCCCGATAGGCGGGAGGAGCAGATTGGCAGTGACCGGGATAGGGAACCCATTCCGAGGACGCTTCGGCGTCGACGACATTGAGGTCACGATCGATGGTCACGCGCAGCCAGAGTTCGTGAATCGGCAAGCCCTGGGGCCGAATGCCCGACGCAAGCGCAACATCGCGCGGCTTGTGATCGGTCAGGCAGGCTTCGATGTCCCACAAGCCGTCGCCGCGCTCGTAGGCTTCCGCTCGGATTGCGCGTCGATGTCGCAACTGACGGGGCACGGGCTCGGATAGCGGCATGCTGGAGGTTGAGGCCGAAGAGGAAAACCCGTGGATTTTAGCATATTGGGTATCTGAGGCATGGGCGCGCGACGGCGGGTATTCCCGCCTGTCCGGAAGCGGTTGCGTTGCAGCAAAATCGCGCGCAGCGCGCGCGACGGAGCCCGTCAGTCGTCGATCGGGAGATCGTCGCCGGCCTTCAGCAACTTCACGATGGTCGCGCTCGAGAAGCCCCGCGCCGCGAGAAAGCGCGCCTGCTTCGCGCGCTCCGCCGGAGTTTGCGGCAGCGCACCGAATTTCTTGCGCCAGACGGCCTGCGCGCGGGTCAATTCGGTCTCGCGCAATTGAGCATTCACTTCTTCGACGAGCGTGTCGCCGACTGCATGGCGCTTCAGTTCGCTCACGATGCGCGCGACGCCGACACGCGATGCGCGACGATGCACGAGGCTCTCGGCAAAGCGCGCGTCGGACAGCCAGCCTTCCTGCTCCAGCGCATCGAGCACCGGCTCGACGGATTCGTCCTCGCCGACGTACGGTGCGAGCTTGCGGGCCAGCTCCGCGCGGCTGTACTCGCGCCGCGACAGATAGCCGAGCGCGCGGCCCTTCAGCGAGCGCGGCGGCTTCGACGATTTGCGCTCGGCGGTGGCGGAAGGCTCGCCGGCAGCACCGCCGGACGCGCGACGCGTGCGGCGCGGATGCTGACTGCTGCGCGTGTAGACATCTTCCGTGACCGGCGCCGCGGCATCGGCCGCGCGCGCGCCGAGGATGCCGATGCCCGACACGCGCCGACGCGACCGATCGTGCGCATCGAACGATTCGTCGTCGTCGAACGGATCGACCGGCGGCGCAATCTCAAACGAAACGAGGGCATCGTCGGATGCCCTCGTTTCGGTGCGATGCGCGGCACGACCGGCCGCGCTGCGCCGGTCGGTGCCCGAGGATGCGGCTCGCCGGCCGGAGCGCCCCGTCACG
Organism: Burkholderia sp. WP42; assembly: GCF_000745665.1. Taxonomy (NCBI): domain Bacteria; kingdom Pseudomonadati; phylum Pseudomonadota; class Betaproteobacteria; order Burkholderiales; family Burkholderiaceae; genus Burkholderia; species Burkholderia sp. WP42. The sequence goes on from NZ_JQJT01000006.1 coordinate 263,513, forward strand.
TCGGACGTGTCGCTCGCTTCCGGTTCGCCGGCCTGCCCTCGGCGCCCTGCCATCACTCTTCTTCGTCCATCGCCTCGGCTTCGTCGACCACGCCATCGGGCATCGCGACGACACCGAGCGACTCGCGAATGCGGTTCTCGATCTCGCGTGCGATTTCGGGATTCTCGCGCAGGAATTCACGCGCGTTGTCCTTGCCCTGACCGATCTTCTCGCCGTTGTAGCTGTACCAGGCGCCGGCCTTGTCGACGATTTTCGCCTGCACGCCGAGATCGATGATCTCGCCCTGACGCGAAATGCCTTCGCCGTAGAGGATGTCGAAGATCGCTTCGCGGAACGGCGGCGATACCTTGTTCTTGACGACCTTCACGCGGGTTTCGTTGCCGATCACCTCGTCGTTCTTCTTGATCGAGCCGATCCGGCGGATGTCCAGACGCACCGACGAATAGAACTTCAGTGCATTGCCGCCCGTCGTGGTTTCCGGGTTGCCGAACATCACGCCGATCTTCATCCGGATCTGGTTGATGAAGATCACGAGGCAGTTCGTGCGCTTGATCGTGCCCGTCAGCTTGCGCAGCGCCTGCGACATCAGACGCGCCTGCAGACCCGGCAGCGAATCGCCCATCTCGCCTTCGATTTCGGCCTTCGGCACCAGTGCCGCGACCGAGTCGATGACGATCATGTCGATCGAGCCCGAGCGCACGAGCGCGTCGGTGATTTCGAGCGCCTGTTCGCCGGTGTCCGGCTGCGAGATCAGCAGCTCAGGCACGTTCACGCCGAGCTTCGCCGCGTACTGGACGTCGAGCGCGTGCTCGGCGTCGATGAAGGCTGCCGTGCCGCCCAGCTTCTGCAGCTCGGCGATCACCTGCAGCGTGAGCGTGGTCTTGCCGGACGATTCCGGACCGTAGATTTCGACCACCCGGCCGCGCGGCAGGCCGCCGACGCCGAGCGCGATATCGAGGCCCAGCGAGCCCGTGGAGACGACCTGGATGTCTTCCTTCACGTCGCCGTCGCCCATCCGCATGATCGACCCTTTGCCGAACTGCTTCTCGATCTGCGCGAGTGCGGCCGCCAGCGCCTTGCTCTTCTCGGCGGTCATCCCGGAGCCCTTCTTGCTATCTTCCATGAATCGTCCTTTGCTATGATGAGCAGCGTCTGTCAGAGGCGCGCCCGCTTCAAGCGCTGCCCACGAATGCAGACACTGTATAAAAAAACAGTGTTTTATGCAAGCCCGCAATGCAGGCTGCGTTGTACACGGATCAGTTCGGAGACAGCCGCGCCGGCGCGCCCGCCCGCCGGCCATCGGTCAGCAACATGCGAATTCTCATCGCCGAAGACGACAGCATACTCGCGGACGGCCTCACCCGGTCACTCCGCCAATCGGGCTATGCGGTCGACCACGTGAAGACCGGCGTCGACGCCGATACCGCCCTGTCGATGCAAAGCTTCGACCTCCTGATCCTCGATCTCGGGTTGCCGAAAATGTCCGGGCTCGACGTGCTCAAGCGCCTGCGCGCGCGCAATTCCAACCTCCCCGTGCTGATCCTGACGGCCGCCGACAGCGTCGACGAGCGCGTGAAGGGGCTCGACCTCGGCGCCGACGACTACATGGCCAAGCCGTTCGCGCTCAACGAGCTCGAGGCGCGCGTGCGCGCGCTGACCCGGCGCGGCGCGGGCGGCGGCCCGACCGTCGTGCGCCACGGCTCGCTCGCGTTCGACCAGGTCGGCCGCATCGCGTATGCGAACGAGCGCGTGCTCGACCTGTCCGCGCGCGAGCTCGGGCTGCTCGAAGTGCTGCTGCAGCGCATCGGCCGGCTCGTGTCGAAAGAGCAGCTCGTCGACCATCTGTGCGAATGGGGCGAGGAAGTCAGCAACAACGCGATCGAAGTGTACGTACACCGGCTGCGCAAGAAGATCGAGCCGAGCGGCGTGCGCATCTCCACCGTGCGCGGCCTCGGCTACTGCCTCGAGAAAGCCGCGCCCGCGGCGCCGGCCGACCCGGCTGCCGCTGCGCCGCCCGCGGCGGCCGGCACGCCGCTGCGCTGAGCCCGGCCGTCGCCGCGATGGCCTCGCCGGTCCATTCCCGCCCTTCGGCCGGCGAGCAACCGTCCGCCGCCGACGCCGCGCGCGATGCGCGCTACGAGAACCCGTTCGCGCCGCCCGACGAAACCGAGACGCCCGACGCCGCGCGCCCGCGCTCGCTGTTCGGCGAGATCCTCGACTGGATGCTCGCGCCGCTCCTGTTGTTGTGGCCGATGAGCATCGCCGTCACCTATCTGGTCGCGAAGACGATCGCCAACGGCCCGTTCGATCGCGCGCTGGAGACCAACGCGTACGTGCTCGCGCGGCAGATCCACCCGGTCAACGGCGTCGCCGAGCTGACGCTGCCGCAGCAGACGCGCGACTTCCTGCGCGCGGACAACGTCGACAGCGTGTATTTCCAGGTGCTCGGCACGCGCGGCGAGCTGGTCGCGGGCGAGGCCGACATGCCGCTGCCGCGCGAAGAAGACCGGCCGCCGCCGGGCGTCGTCGTGTTCCGCGACGATCTGCTGCGCGGCAACGACGTGCGCGTCGCGTACACGACCGTCGCGTTGCCGACGCCGGGCGGCCCGCAGCCGATGCTCGTGCAGGTCGGCGAGACGCTCGACAAGCGCAACGCGCTCGCGAACGACATCATCAAGGGCGTGATCCTGCCGCAGTTCGTGATCCTGCCGCTCGCGATCCTGCTCGTCTGGTTCGGGCTGTCGCGCGGGCTCGCGCCGCTCAACGCGCTGCAGGCGCACATCCGCGCGCGGCGGCCCGACGACCTGTCGCCCGTCGAGGCGCAGCGCGCGCCGCCCGAGATCGAGCCGCTCGTCACGTCGTTCAACGATCTGCTGGCGCGCCTCGAACAGAACATGGCGCTGCAGAAGCGCTTCATCGCCGACGCCGCGCACCAGATGAAGACGCCGCTCGCCGGGCTGCGCACGCAGGCCGAATTCGCGCTGCGTCATCCGGTGCCGCCCGACGTGCAGCGCTCGCTCGAGCAGATCGCGACCAGTTCCGAACAGGCCGCGCGGCTCGTCACGCAACTGCTCGCGCTGGCGCGCGCCGAGAACCGCGCGAGCGGGCTGACGTTGGAGCCGGTCGAGATCGCCGAGCTCGCGCGCCGCACGGTGCGCGACTGGGTGCAGGCCGCGCTCGCGAAGGGGATGGATCTCGGCTACGAAGGCCCGGACGACGACGCGCCGCTCAACGTCGACGGCAACCCCATGATGCTGCGCGAAATGCTCGGCAACCTGGTGGACAACGCGATCCGCTACACGCCCGACGGCGGCCGCATCACGGTGCGCGTGCGCGCCGAGCGCGACGCGCAGCGCGTCCACCTCGAAGTGGAGGACACCGGCCCCGGCATCCCGGCGGCCGAACGCGGCCGCGTGGTCGAGCGCTTCTACCGGATCCTCGGCCGCGAAGGCGACGGCAGCGGCCTGGGGCTGTCGATCGTGCGCGAGATCGCCGAGCAGCACGGCGGCACGCTGACGCTCGACGATCACGTGTACCAGCAGACGCCGCGCCTCGCGGGCACGCTGGTGCGCATCAGCCTGCCGCTGTCAGGCAGCGCTGCGGATTAACCCTGACAGGCGCGTGACGAATCGCGGCGAAACCGGTGTTTTACCGCCTGTTTGCGGCACGATCGGGCCGCGAAACCACCGATTCGTCGCGGGTTAACGCGCAGTCAATTTGTGCATGCGAGTCAGTGCGCCGTAAGTTTCCGTGCCAATAATCGTCGTCAGGCCCGCCCTCCCAAAGCGGCCGCACATCTATATCAAGGGACTTGGAGACGATTCATGGCAACGCTAGGCGAGCAAATTTCGCACTCGCCGATGACGGGCGAAGAAAAGAAGGTGATCTTCGCGTCGTCGCTCGGCACCGTGTTCGAGTGGTACGACTTTTATCTGGCCGGATCACTCGCGGCCTACATCAGCAAGAGCTTCTTCTCCGGGGTCAACCCGACTGCCGCGTTCATCTTCACGCTGCTCGGCTTCGCGGCCGGCTTCGCGGTGCGCCCGTTCGGCGCGATCGTGTTCGGGCGCCTCGGTGACCTGGTCGGCCGCAAGCACACGTTCCTCGTGACGATCGTGCTCATGGGCATCTCGACCTTCGTGGTCGGCTTCCTGCCCGGCTACACGTCGATCGGCATTGCTGCGCCGGTGATCTTCATCGCGATGCGGCTGCTGCAGGGCCTTGCGCTCGGCGGCGAGTACGGCGGCGCGGCGACCTACGTCGCCGAGCATGCGCCGGCCAACCGCCGCGGCTTCTACACGGCGTGGATCCAGACCACCGCGACGCTCGGCCTGTTCCTGTCGTTGCTCGTGATCCTCGGCGTGCGCACCTTCATCGGCGAGGAAGCGTTCGGCAACTGGGGCTGGCGCGTGCCGTTCGTCGCGTCGATCCTGCTGCTCGCGGTGTCGGTGTGGATCCGGATGCAGCTGAACGAGTCGCCGGTGTTCCTGCGCATCAAGGCCGAGGGCAAGACGTCGAAGGCGCCGCTGACCGAAGCGTTCGGCCAGTGGAAGAACCTGAAGATCGTGATTCTGGCGCTCGTCGGGCTGACCGCCGGCCAGGCCGTCGTCTGGTACACGGGCCAGTTCTATGCGCTGTTCTTCCTCACGCAGACGCTGAAGGTGGACGGTGCAAGCGCGAACATCCTGATCGCGATCGCACTGCTGATCGGCACGCCGTTCTTCCTGTTCTTCGGCTCGCTGTCGGACAAGATCGGCCGCAAGCCGATCATCCTCGCCGGCTGCCTGATCGCGGCGCTCACGTACTTCCCGCTGTTCAAGGCGCTCACGCACTACGCGAACCCGCAGCTCGAACTCGCGACGCAGAAGGCGCCGATCACGGTGCTCGCCGATCCGGCCACCTGCTCGTTCCAGTTCAATCCGGTGGGGACGTCGAAGTTCACGAGCTCGTGCGACATCGCGAAGAGCGCGCTCGCGAAAGCCGGCCTGAACTACGAGAACGTCGCGGCGCCGGCCGGTACGATGGCGCAGATCAAGGTGGGCGACACGGTGATCCCGGCCTATGACGGCAAAGCCACCGATGCGAAGGCGCAAGGCGCGGCGTTCGACAAGACGCTCGCGTCGACGCTGAAGGGCGCCGGCTACCCGGCGAAGGCCGATCCGGCGCAACTGAACTGGCCGATGACCATCGTGATCCTGACGATCCTCGTGATCTACGTGACGATGGTGTACGGGCCGATCGCCGCGATGCTGGTCGAGATGTTCCCGACGCGGATCCGCTACACGTCGATGTCGCTGCCGTATCACATCGGCAACGGCTGGTTCGGCGGCTTCCTGCCCGCTACCGCGTTCGCGATCGTCGCGGCGAAGGGCGACATCTATTCGGGGCTCTGGTATCCGATCGTGATCGCGCTGGCGACGTTCGTGATCGGCGTGCTGTTCGTGAAGGACACGAAGAACTCGAACATCTACGCGCAGGATTGACGACGGGCGTGCGGGCGGTGTTTCGCCCGCGCGGTCGGCGCCGGCATGAGGCGGTCGGCAACTTTTTTCAGGGAAGATCGAAAAAGGTGTTGACAGCCGGGCGGTAGATCTACATAATTCAAGTCTTCGGCGAATTAGCTCAGTCGGTTAGAGCGACGGAATCATAATCCGCAGGTCCGGGGTTCGAGTCCCTGATTCGCCACCAAATGCGAAAGCCCTGTAAATCTTTGATTTACAGGGCTTTTTCACTAAGGGCTCTGCGGCTTCGCTGCGAGCCCTTTTCTTTTACCGGCCCCTCGCGGTGCAAATTCGGTGCAATACGCGGTGCAGACCTCACGGAAGGAGCACCATGGCAGCACTGACAAAAACCCCCTCTGGCACGTGGAAGGCAACCATCCGACGCGTTGGTTGGCCGACCGTCGCCAAGACATTCCGCACGAAGCGCGATGCCGAGGATTGGGCGCGGCGCACCGAGGACGAGATGGTACGCGGCGTGTTCATCCAGCGCGCGCCCTCGGAAAAAACCACGGTAGCGGACGCCCTCGACCGCTACGAGCGGGAAATCGTCCCCACCAAGAAAACCAGCACGCAGCGTCGGGAATCTCGCCAAGGGTGCAGGCGAAATCGCCAAGGGCAAAGCCGCGAACATCGCGGATATCGCCAAGGAACGAATCGCGCAGACGACGGGCAGCAAAATCGCATCGGCAATTTCGAGCAAGAGCGGCGCCGGCATCGACGCCGGACCGAGTTTCGCCGGCGACAGTCTCGGTGGGGGCCAGCAAAATGCGACGGCCGGCACTACCACGAACGACGAGGTAGCCGCGTTCGTGAACAGGCAACGCCCAACGCAAGACGATGCTTAGAAAGTGCACCGACCGGCGGCAATCTTCCTGGACGACGAAGGCCCTAGCCTCGACGTTCCCTTGTTCATTACGAAGACCAACGCTCGCGACCTATTCGGCCTTCGTCCCGGTGAGACGTTAGCCCAAGCAGTAGCGCGCAAGGCGTCGGAGGGCTAGATGCGTAGTTGGTTGACACTTGAGGGACCAGGCCTTGGCACTTACCACGGGTGCAAGTGCCCCGTCCCACCAGCGAGTCGCAACAGGAACCAAACAGGGCCCTACATCCCTCATCTGTCAACAACCCGAAGATGCGGACTTTATTCTTCAACTGCCGGCGTGGCAGCAGGGATTACAAGCAATAGTTCGGATTCGTCCACCAAGTTGAACGTCGGTCGCTTGCCGGATAGCCGCTCGCTGCTATCCAGGATGATCTGCACGCCCTCGCCACGCTTGTCCATCATCGCACTACGCCCACTCAGGTCTCGCTCATTGTCAGGCACCGAGCACTTGGCAAGCAGGCTTGTAATTGCCTCGTTACGAGCCGCTTGCCGATATGGCAGACTTTCCACTGTCATCGTATTTGGAATGGCTCCCGGTGAATAAAGCTCAAGTCGGTCTGAGAACAAGCGCAGCCTGATCTTCGCGCCATGAATAGAGTAGTCTCGGTGTGCAACCGCATTAACTAGCGCCTCGAATACCGCCGTCATGTCGTACTGGGGAAGGTCATGACGCCCCTCCTGCTTGCTTGCAAACACTTGCATATTCTTCTTGACGAAATGACAAGCTGTCAGGACCTGCGCGTCGAGCGGACCAGTGATATCTTGGGCGTCGAGTTGGTAGGCCGCATCGCCCTGCGGCAGCACCTCGGTTCCGCGATACGCCACGGCCTGAATGAATGCGTTGGGTAGCCAGTGACGTGGATCTGCGCTTGCCATCAAAACGCCTGCGACCGTGGGGCGTATCGCGCCGTCCGCATCCGGTCGGGCCATGGCGAGCTTGTCCAGCAAGACCTCGCGACGGTCCTGAACACGAGCGCTGGCAAAGCGCTGCCAGAGTTCAGTTGTCAAGTCATCTAAGGTGGCGCCGGGCACTGGCTGCTCGTCGAAGCGAATGATGCGAGCCTGGCTACGCTGCTGGAACAAGCGAGCCAAATAGTCGGGAGCCATCTCTCGTTTGGCGCTGCCTACACGATGCAGATATCCCCCTGGGCTACGATGCACAAATAGGCTGCTTGGCACCTCGATCTTCAATACCGGCAGTTGCTCTCCCGTGTTGCTCGGCAAAGTCAAACGCTCGATCACCGGTGCTAGCGGAGGATTAATGCTGTCCACGCACAGTTCCCGAACGAAGTGCTCTACCAAGTCTAAGCGCTCCAGTGGAATGCCTAGAACCTCTCGCGCGTCATCTACGCCGAGGACACATACGCCACCACGGCTGTTTGCAAACGCCGCTAGTTCATCTGCCATGGCATCACGATGAGGAGCCGTCACTCTCTGGCCAGCAAAGCGCACCTCTTTGAGTTCAAGGAAAGAGTCTTCGCCAAGGCGGATTTTTTCGAGCAATTCGGCAGCGTTGTCGAACATTTCATACCTCCCTTCCCAAACGTTGATAGCGACGCTCAAACGCCTCCTTGCCACCTTCCATCACCTGGCAAACTTCATCGCGCATCGTCTGGTCTTGCAGAGAGCCAGTTTGCTTGACGAAGCACTGGTTATTGAAGTCCAACACATGGATCAACTCGGCGTCGCCATTCACGACGATGTTCGGGTTGTGGGTCACGATGATGAGTTGCCGACGTAGCTTGTTCGAGCGGATTTGTTGAACCACCAATCCGTAGATCAGATGGTTGTCTAGATCGTCCTCGGGCTGGTCCAACACGAGTGGTTCGCTACCATGAGCCAGCAAGAAGGCGAGCATGGCAGCAGCGCGCTGACCCGCTGATGCCTGACCGATGGACTGAAAGTCACGGCCGTCCCCCTTACGGCTGTACTCGACTTGCAAACCGTCCTCGGGAAACCAGCACAGGATATGATCCAGGAACTCCGGTCGCTTGTCCGCCTCGGCCTTCAAGTACTTGTTGAACCAGCTACCGAAGTCACCTTGGCCCCGGCACGCCTTCGCAAGACGCTTCTTCATTTCTTGGATAGCACTCTCAAATACAGGGGTATCCCATTCGCCGGCCTTTTCAGTAAGTTCCGTTGGTAGCAAAAGGTCGGCTACCAGCCCTTTCGCCGGCGCCCCCCCTTCTGCTTCTTGGTAGAGATCATCCGTGTACTTACCTTCGGCCGCGCCCAGCAAATCTCTAAGCGAGCGCTCGATTGCACGCGCATCCCGGCTGTACGGAATAAGTGCCATCCGCACGTATGGGTTGCCTTCGAGAGAGGATTTCAGAAAATCATCGCGACGGGTGCTGATCGCCTTTCGGGCAGACTTGACTTCCTGCAGCTGGATTTGTGCCTTTTCTTTGAGCGCATCTCGCTGTTTTTGCAATGCGTCCAAGCGCTTGACCTCGTTTTCCAGCCGCTGCTTCTCCTGCACAAGACGCCCGTATTCGCTCGGGTCATTCACCCCTTGCTGCTGCAAATCCGTCTTCAGCTTGTCGTACGCCGACTTGGCGCCCGCCACTTGCTTCGCCCAACTGGAGCCTTCCAGTTCAGCATTGAATGCGCGGCTCTGCTCATCCAATTGCGTAGCAGCACGTTCAACTTCTGTCCGGGCCTTGCTGATCGCCGCCTGAAGCTTCTGTACGACCTGCAGAGCCGAGTCATCAGTAGTCGCATCGAACAAACCTTCGGGTAAGTCTTCTGCCAGCAGCTCTTGGGCAAAACCCTTCAAGCGTCTTGCCAACTCGGCGGCATTTTGAAATTGGCGCTCCAACTCTCGGCTCTGCCGATTGGTCCGCTGGAAATTTTTCAACACTGCCGCATGATCCGCTCCTTCGAATCGGGCCAGCTTGCGCTGAATATCTTGCAGGCTGAGATTCAGGGTATCGCGGCCTTGCAGCTTGCCATCGAGCTCGCGCGTTTGTGCGCGCGTCGCCAAGAAGCTACGCTTCGCCTCGTCGAAAGCTGCTTGCTGTGCACTTGTACCGGCCGCATCGTCGATAACCTTTAACAAAGCCTGTTGGCTGTCACCGGCAAGTGCCGCGATTTGCCCTTGGCTGAACAAACGGATCGGAAAACGCTGATCGTTGATGACCTGGCTGTGCGAAGGCTTGAATTCCTTTAGCGAGTCATCCCACTCCTCGACCACATGTCCTTGGCCATCTTGCCGCCAAATCAGGCGGTAGGACGTACCGTCCCGACTAACAAGGACGCAAATCTGCGTTTCAGCGCGCAAGCCACCTTCGTCATTACGGTTCCTCGCGGCCTTATTGAATCGAGCGAAGGTCTGACCAGCCTCTGAGCTTGGCGCCAGTTCCTTCTCGCGCCGGTAAGCGAGCCGCAATGCGTGTACGACCGTTGACTTTCCCGTACCACGCCCGCCGATCAGCGCATTGAAATAGGGGTTGAGCGCTATCATGGCCGGCTTACCGCGCCCCATAAATCGGGCGTCTGAAATCTCGATGGATTCGATAAAATGCTCGGGTTTGTCGAAAGGAGCGAAACCGTCACCATCGTCGCTGCGGCGGACTGACACCCCGTGTTGACCGTCCAGCAAAGCAAGACGCAAGCCTTCCAAGCTGGGCCTAGCCATCTTGACCCATGTATAGCGAGAGCCCGGAACGGCTGCGCCCTGAAAAGTGTGGCAATCGCTGCCGACGACCTTAGCAAACGAGAGCTTGAGCTCGTCTAGAACCATTGGCGCCAAGTGGGCCTGATCGCACCACTCCAAGGCAAGGATGCCGGGCTCCTGTAGCACCTGCTTCACCGTGGTCGGGTCGAGTTTGCATTTGCGCGTTCCTGGCTGGATCTGGAGCAAACCTTTGTCACTGTCGACATGAGCCGGTATCGCGACTCCGCCAGCCGCCAAAACTTCTTCGACGACTTTCGCGGCCCCTTCGCGGGTTACACCATCACTGTCGCCTCGCGTGCCGTCGTAACGCACGACCGCCAATAAGTCGCTGACTGTTTGGCTGCTGACAGATGGGTCAAAGATTGCCAGCAAATGGAAGCCACCCTGCACCGAGATTTCCACGCCAGGGAAGAGATGTAGTTCCCGGAATCCAACCGGAGCAGTTCCGGCATCCGCTTCACTCTTCATCCGCGTGTAGGTCGACAACAGCCTGTCGATCCACTCGCCGCTGTTGTGGTCTGTCACGGCCACACAGTCGATCTCAGCTCCCATGTACTTGAGCAGCCATTTCTCCGGCGTCATCTCATCCGGCGTGCCGATGGCCCGTTGCCATGCGTCTGTGTCTTTGGACGCCGGCGTATGCGTGTGGAAATCAAACTTCCACCACCGGGCGCCGGGATAAGCCCAGTTCTGAGTCATGAAGATTCCTCGTTTTTTGCCATCACTCTTCCGCTTGCGCCGTCAATATTCGCAAGAGAGCTTGTACTTCTGCATGGAAAACGCTGGCATCAAACTCGCCTAGCTCGCATGTGAAGCCCCTCCCTTTACCGAGTCGTTGTCTTTTCGATCGAGTTTCAGGTTGTGGGCCCGTGCATAGTCGAGGACCAGAATTTCAATCATCGAAGCTACCGAGCGTCGCTCGCGCTCGGCCGCCATGCGGAGCAATTGCTTGATGTCGGCAGAGGTACGGATGGAAAGGCTTTCATCCTTCAGGCGTGACATGGCGTGATCTCATCAATGAGGCAAGCAAATGTACTGCCTTTCGCTTTAATTTGCCAGTACAAGAAGCCGCAGCGTTTTGGCGACGCGCGAGGTGCATCGAGATACGGGTGCAGGCTCTATACCGCACCATCCCAACGAATGGTGGGGACTCTTCGTCGCTCTGCTCCGCCTGAGGAGCGGAAGCGGCGATCTGATCGCGAACCATCGGCAGTGCATCAGCGGTGCGATGCTCAGTTTTTCCCAGCTTCGATAAACTACGGTAAACTACTGACGGCAAACAACTTTTGATTGCGGTCGTTTACGGTCGAATTCTCTTAGTTTTCAGCAACTTACCGCGTCACACGCCGAATCATAATCCGCAGGTCCGGGGTTCGAGTCCCTGATTCGCCACCAAATGCGAAAAGCCGCTGTTCCTTTCGGAACAGCGGCTTTTTTCATTGCGCGCTACCGCCCCACCCGCATCCCCGCGCCGCCCACCACCATCACGGCGAGCGCGTCCCGCGCATCAAACCACCACCGCCCCCCTCTGCACCTCCGTCCCTCCGGCCCGCCCCTTCCCGCGCCAGTTCTCCCCGCCCTCCAGCGACGGCGTCGCCTCGAACAGCTCCGCGATCCAGTCAGCGAACACGCGTACCTTCTGCGACAGATGCCGGTTGTGCGGATAAACGATCGAGATCGGCTTGGGCTTCGGATTGCACTCGGGCAGCACCTCGACCAGCGAGCCGTCGCGCAGATGCGGCAGCACCATGAACAGCGTCGGCTGGATCATCCCGAACCCTTCGAGGCCGCTCGTCACGTACGCATCCGAATCGTTCACGGTGACGGTGCCGGCCATCCGCACCTCGACCGGCTTGCCGTCGATCATGAACACCCACGGAATCGGACGCGCGCCGTGGCTCGCCCGGAAATTCACCGCATGATGGTCGGCCAGATCGGCGATCTCCTGCGGCTCGCCATGACGCGCCAGATAGTCGGGCGACGCGCAGGTCACGCGCTTGAGCATGCCGATCCGTCGCGCGACCATCGACGAATCCTCCAGCGGACCGACGCGGATCATGCAGTCGATCCCCTCCTCCACCGGATCCACATAGCGGTCGGAGAGCCCGAGATCGAGCGCGATGTCGGGAAAGCGCTGCCGAAAGATCGACAGCGACGGCAACACCACACGCCGCCCGAGCGAGTTCGGCATATGCACGCGCAGCACGCCGCTCGGCTTGCGGTTGCCGGTCTGGAAGCTCGCGTCGACTTCGGCGATCTCCGCGATGATCTTCATGCAGTGCTCGTAGTACGCCGCACCTTCCGGCGTCAGCGACAGCCGGCGCGTCGTCCGATGCATCAGGCGCACGCCGAGCAGCGCCTCGAGATTCTGGATGATCGTCGTCACCGACGCGCGCGGCATCGCGAGCGTGTCCGCCGCGCGCGTGAAGCTGTTCGCGTCGACCACGCGGGTGAAAACTTCCATTGCCTGAATGCGGTCCATGCTGCGCCCCTGTACGAATCGCCAACAGGGCAGAATAGAGCGCCCACCGGCCGCGGCACAAGCCCCGGCCCATTGTTCTGCAAGCCCGAACAGTACGCGCCGCCTCGGCCTCAAAGTGCGCGACTTCCATGCGATTGCCTCGCATCGCACCCGACCACATCCGGTAATCGCATCGCGAGCATCCCGCCTCGCCCCATCACCGCACGAAGCGCTCCCGATACCCCTGCGGCGACACACCGAGCACACGCACGAAACTGCGCCGCAGCGTCTCCTCCGACCCGAAGCCGCAGCGCGTGGCGATCCGCTTGATCGGCCAGTCGGTCTCGCCAAGCAGCCGTTGCGCCGCTTCGATCCGGATCTGTTCCACCGCCCGCGCGGGCGTGCGGCCGGTGCCCGCGCGATAGTGACGCACGAAGCTGCGCTCGCTCATGCTGACGCGCTCGGCAAGCGCGGGCACCGACAGATCGGCCGCGAGGTGTTCGGCGATCCACGCATGCAGTTCGCCGAAGCGGTCGTCGGTGCGCTGCATCGACAACATCGCGCTGAACTGCGCCTGCCCGCCCGGCCGCTTCAGGAACACGACGAGTTCGCGCGCGGCGTCGAGTGCGATCGCGCGCCCGAGGTCCTCTTCGACGAGCGCAAGCGCGAGATCGATGCCGGCCGTCACGCCGGCCGACGTCCACAGCGCGCCGTCGCGGATGAAGATCGGATCGGGCTCGACGCGCACGTTCGGATAGCGCGCGGCGAATTCGTCGCAACGCGCCCAGTGCGTGACGGCGCGCCGCCCGTCGAGCAGGCCGGCCTCCGCCAGCAGGAACGCACCGGTGCATACGGACGCGACGCGTCGCGCGTGCTGCGCCTGCCGGCGCACCCAGCGCACCGTGCGCGCATCCCGCGACGCCGCATGCACGCCCTTGCCGCCGGCGACGATCACCGTATCCGGCCGTCCGGCCGAGCGCAGCGAATCGGCCATCACGACGAGCCCGGCGGACGTCTCCACCGGCCCGCCATCGGCCGCCACGACGCGCGGCGCGTAGGGCGCCGGTTGCCCGCGCTCCTGCGCGAGTTCGTTGACCGACGCGAACACCTGCAACGGCCCGCTCACATCCAGCAACTGCGCACGAGGGAACGCGAGGACGACGATCGAACGGGGAGCGGCATGCATGGCGATTGGCTGAAAACGTGGGCGATATGGCAATTTCGCCAAACACTACGCGCCTAGAATCGATCTGTCCATCGTGCGCCGGCAGCGGCGCTTGTCCTTCTCTTCCGGAGTGTTCGCATGACCCTGCATATCGGCCTTCTCGTGTTTCCGGGCGTCCAGCAACTCGATCTCACCGGCCCGCACGACGTGCTGGCGTCACTGCCCGATGCGGCCGTCCATCTGGTCTGGAAATCGCGCGACACCGTCGCATCGAGCAGCGGCCTCGCGCTCGCGCCGACCTGCACGTTCGACGATTGCCCGCCGCTCGACGTGATCTGCGTGCCGGGCGGGATCGGCATCAACGAGTTGCTGCTCGATGCGCAGACGATCGCGTTCGTGCGCCAACGCGCGGCCACCGCGCGCTACGTCACGTCGGTGTGCACCGGCGCGCTGCTGCTCGGCGTGGCGGGCTTGCTGAAAGGCCGCCGCGCGACGACGCACTGGGCGTTTCACTCGTTGCTCGAGCCGCTCGGCGCGGTGCCCGTGCGCGAGCGCGTGGTGCGCGACGGCAATCTGATCACCGGCGGCGGCGTGACGGCCGGCATCGATTTCGCGTTGACGATCGCGGCCGAACTCGCCGGCGTCGAAGAAGCGCAGTCGATTCAACTCGCGCTCGAATATGCGCCGGCGCCGCCGTTCGACGCGGGCTCGCCGGATACCGCGCCGGCGTCGGTCCTCGAGCGCGTGACGCAGCGCTCGGCGGCCGGCCTCGAAAAACGCCGGCAGACGATCGACGCGGCATTGCGCGCGATGGCGCGATAGTGCGATAACGCGTCGAATCCACGACGTCCTGATCCGAGGCCGCACGGCCTCGTCGCTCCCTGCGAAATTCCAACCGCACCTGCGAACCCGTCGATGAACATCATCCGCAGCACGACCTTCACCGCTGCGCGCCCGTGGGGCGCGCTCGACATCGCGAACCTGAACGGCATCACGGTCCGGCTGCACTGGACCGATCGGCCGTATCGCTGGCACGTGAACGACGGCGAAGAAGTATTCGCCGTGCTCGACGGCCGCGTCGAGATGCGCTATCGCGAAGCCGGCATCGAACGCGCGACGGTGCTCGAAACGGGCGACCTGTTCCACGCGACGATCGGCACCGAGCACGTCGCGCATCCGCTCGGCGAAGCGCGCATCCTCGTGATCGAATCCGCAGGCAGCGTTTGACCGCGCGCGCCACGCCGGTTCGTCGGTCGCGGCTGGCCGGTTCAGATTGCGACGTGCCGCCACGGCGAGCGCATTCGCACGCAGCGTGCTGTAACACGCACGCGCGCTGCACCGAACACCCATCACCGGCGCCGCGTTCGCGCCGCCGCGCGCTCGCTCAGAAGAACAACGATACGCACAGCGCCGCGCCGCACAGATACGTACCGAACGCGCCGGTGAAGCGCACCGGATTGGGTCTGGCCATCGTCGGCCAGACAATCAATCCGACCACCAGCAGGCAGCGGCACACGGTCGCCGCGACGATCAGCGACAGGATCGCGCGAGACGGCGCATGCGCGCCGACATACAGGAACAGCACCGCGAGGAACGGCGCGTATTCGGCCGTGTTGCCGTGCGCGCGCACGACCTTGTGCAACCGGTCGGTCGGATCGGGCAGACATCCCGAACCCGTGGTGTGAAGAAAGCGCGACACCGACACGACGAGCCCGAGCCCGAACAACAGCAGCCCGAGAATCGCCGTACAAAAGAGCGCGACGGGATGGATCGACATGGTGGTCCTCGCCAATGCGGGCACGGCGGCACGGCGCCGCGGTCCGCCGATCGTACCGCAGCGGCGCCGCGCCACCCTTGCCGCAACCCGTAGTACCGTCGCGCGGCAACGGGATCGAACCCGATTTGTCGCCCGCGCCCCACGCACGGACGCGGTGCAGCGCGCCCGGCCGACGGCCCGCGCCGGGCACGTGCGTTGCATCCGCGCATCTCGGTAGTGAACACCCTTGGCAGCCCGCTGCGGAGGACTACACTAGTCCTTTATGAGGTGCGGCCGGAGCCTGCGCCTTCAGGGAGACGCCGCCATGAATCGGCCGCTGAATCGCATCCTGCCGCGCATGACCGGGAGTGCATCGGTCTGGACGTGGGTCAAGTGGTCTTTGCTGGCCGCGCTGCTGATCGCGATCGCGATCGTCGCCCGGCTGGTGATAACCGAGATCCAGACGTCGCGCCTGCAAGCGCACTACCTGTCGGAACTCACCCGCGACCTCAGCTACACGGTCGAGGCCGGCCCGAGCGACCACATCCGCTTCCCCGCCAACGGCCCGTACGACGAGCGCCTCGGCTACTCGATGATTCCCGCGTTTCAGCAACGGCTGCTCGCCCGCGGCTTCGTCGTCGGCAAGCAGGCCCGCGACTCGCAGCGGATGCTGTCGCTCGCCGATCGCGGGCTGTTCCTCCCGTATGAAGAGAAGGACCAGTCCGGGCTGATGCTGTTCGATTCGACCGGCGCGCCGCTGTTCGCGACCGTGTTCCCGCAACGCGTGTACGCAGATTTCGACGCGGTGCCGCGCGTGGTCGCCGACGCGCTGATGTTCATCGAGGATCGTTATCTGCTCGACCCGAACCAGCCGAACCGCAACCCGGCGATCGACTGGGGCCGCTTCAGCCGCGCGCTGGCGGACCAGGCGATGCACGTGGTCAACCGTCATCAGGCGCGCCCGGGCGGCAGCACGCTCGCGACGCAGATCGAGAAGTTCCGCCATTCGCCCGACGGCCGCACCGCGACGCCGCCCGAGAAGCTGCGGCAGATCGCGTCTGCGTCGGTGCTCGCGTACCTGAACGGCCCGCAGACGATGCTCGCGCGCCGCGCGATCCTGGTGCGCTATCTGAATTCGGTGCCGCTCGCGGCGCGCGCGCACGTGGGCGAAATCACCGGCATCGGCGACGGCCTCGCCGCGTGGTACGGCCGCGACTTCAACGACGTGAACCGGATCCTGTCCGCGCCGACCACCGGCGACAACGTCGACGCACAGGGCAAGGCGTTCCGCGAGGTGCTATCGCTGATCATCGCGCAACGCGCACCGTCGTTCTTCCTGAATCGCGGCTATCCGGCGCTGCAGAAGCTGACCGACAGCTACCTGAGGCTGCTCGCGAACGGCGGCGTGATCTCGCCCGCGCTGCGCGATGCGGCGCTCGCCGCGTCGATCGAGCGCAGCGCGCCGCCGCCGGCCGCGCGCGTGCGGTCGTTCGTGTCGCGCAAGGCGGTGTCGTCGGCGCGCGCGTCGCTGTTGTCCGCGCTCGGCATCAGCGACCTGTACCAGCTCGATCAGCTCGACCTCGAAGCGACCAGCACGCTCGACAACGGCGTGCAGCAGGCGGTCGCCGAACGCCTCGCGCAGGCGTCGACGCGCGACGGCGCGCAGGCCGCCGGCCTGTACGGCTTCGAGATGCTCGCGCCGAAGGACGATCCGTCACACCTGACGTACAGCTTCACGCTGTACGAGCATCGCAACGGCGCGAACCTGCTGCGCGTGCAGACCGACAGCGTGAACCAGCCGTTCGACGTGAATCGCGGCGGCCGCATCAACCTCGGCTCGACGGCGAAGCTGCGCACGCTGATCACCTACCTGCAGATCGTGACCGAGCTGCATGCGCGCTACGGCGGCCTGTCGAACGCGCAGCTCGCGCAGGTGAAGCTCGATTCGCTCGACGGCTTGTCGCGCTGGGCCGTCGACTACCTGTCGCATACGCGCGAGCGCTCGCTGCAGGCGATGCTCGACGCGGCGGTCGAGCGCAAGTATTCGGCGAGCCCCGACGTGTTCTACACGGGCGGCGGCGCGCAGGTGTTCTCGAACTTCGAGAAGTCCGACAACGGCCGCATCCTCACGCTGCATACGGCGTTCGAGCATTCGGTGAACCTCGTGTTCGTGCGGCTGATGCGCGACATCGTGCACTACGAGATGCTGAAGGCGGCCGGCCCGTCGTCGTCGTGGCTCGGCGACCCCGAGCAGCGCAAGCACTACCTCGCGCAATTCGTCGACGGCGAAAGCAAGGTCTACGTGAAGCGCTACTACACCCGCTATGCGGGCAAGGCGCCCGACGACGCGCTCGCGCTGATGTTGCGCGACGTGCGCAAGTCGCCGGCGAAGATCGCGACGGTGCTGCGCAGCGTCGCGCCGAACGAGCCGCGCGCGTGGTTCGATGCGCAGATGCGCGCGCAGTTGAAGGGCACGCCGGCCGCGACGCTGTCCGACGACGATCTCGCCGCGCTCTACGCGAAGTACGCGATCGACCGCTTCAACCTGAACGACCGCGGCTACATCGCGAGCGTCCATCCGCTCGCGCTGTGGACGCTCAACTATCTGCGCGCGCACCCGAACGCCTCGCTCGGTGACGTGCAGCGCGACAGCCGCGACGCACGCGTCTACACCTACTCGTGGCTCTACAAGACGCGCTACCACGCGACCCAGGACCGGCGCATCCGCCACATGGTCGAGCTGCGCGCGTACGAAGAGATCACGAAGGCGTGGCGCGCGCTCGGCTACCCGTTCGCCGAAGTCACGCCGTCGTACGCGGCCGCGATCGGGGCATCGGGCGACCAGCCCGACGCGCTCGCGAAGCTGATCGGGCTGATCGCGAACGGCGGCCAAAACGCGCCGACCGAGACGATCACGCGCCTCGATTTCGCTAAGGGCACGCCGTACGAAACCCGCTTCGTGCGCGCGGCCGCGCAACCGCAGCCGTTGCTGCCGCCGGAGATCGTCAACGTGGCGCACACGCTGCTGCGCGACGTGGTGCTGAACGGTACGGCACGGCGCCTCGCGGGCGGCTTCACGCTACCCGACGGCAAGACGCTCGAGGTGTACGGCAAGACGGGGACGGGCGACCAGCGCTTCAACGTGTACGCACGCGGCGCGCGGCTGATCGAATCGCGCAAGGTCAACCGCAGCGGCACGTTCGTGTTCGTGCTGGGCGACCGCTTCTTCGGCGTGCTGACCGCGACCGCGCACGAGCCGTACGCGGCGCGCTACGACTTCACGAGCGCGATGGCCGTGCAACTGCTGAAGTCGATGGCGCCGGCGCTCGCGCCGCTGATCGAGCGGCCCGTGACGGCCGGCACGCGGACGGCCGGCGACGCACCGCAGGCCGAAACGCCGCAGCCGCTACCGTCGTGACGGCCGCGGCGCGTCGCGCGCCGGTGCCGAGCTGCGCCGCGCGCTTCAACGCGAGCGGCCGTCGTAATGCGTGACCGGCAGCACGTCGGGATCGACATCCTCGAGACACCGCACGTTGATGCAGACCATCTCGGTGCCGTTCGGATGCGTGGCCTCGGCGAAGGTGTGGATCCCGCAGCGCTTGCAGAAGCGATGCCGGATCGTGTGCTGGTTGAACGTATAGGTGGCGAGGTTGTCGTCGGGCGTCGAGAACGTGACGTGAGCGCGCGGCACGAACCACAACAGCGCGCCCTTGCGCCGGCAGATCGAGCAATTGCAGGCCATTACGCCCTGCAGGTCGCCTTGGGCGTCGAACTTCACGTCGCCGCAATGACAGCTTCCGCGATACAGCATGGTGATCTCCGAAGCGGCACCGGCGCATCGACGCATGACGGCGGGACGCCGTCACGCGGATGCGCTCGAGCGAGCACAGTAGCGCGCCGCCGCGCCGGCCGCAACGTACTGCGAGCCGCCGCGACGTCAATCGCGGCAGCCGCGACGAACGCGTCACATGACCGCGCCGACCGGCATTCCGCTCGCGACGAATCGGTCTGAACGCAGCGCGCGCAGCCGCCGACGGCGCGCCGGCGCGACCGCCCCGGCCGTCACGAGCGCTCGATGCGCGCGCGCGTCACCGCGAGCAGCGCGGCCATCGCGCGACGGGCGCCGTCCTCGTCGCGCCCGCGAATCGCATCGCTGACGGCCGTATGCTCGGCGAGCGACGCGTTGAACACGTGAGCGCGCCGCGCGTTCAGATGCAGCTGCGCCTCCAGCGTGCGGTCGATCAGCGCGCCGAGCGGCACCAGCAGCTCGTTGCCGCCGGCCTCGAGCACGCTCATGTGAAAGCGCAGGTCGGCGCGCACCCATTCGTCGACGTTGCGCGCCGCCGCCATCGCGCGCACCGCCGCCTCGATCGCGTCGAACCCGCCCGGCCCGTGCGCGCGGGCGGCCAGCGCGGCCGCATGCGGCTCGATCATCTCGCGCATCTCCTGCAGCTTCAGCGCGAACGCGATCGGCGGCGCGACACGCGCGTACCAGTCGAGCAGGTCGGCATCGAGCAGGTTCCATGCGCGACGCGGCCGCACGCGCGTGCCGACCTTCGGCCGCGATTCGACCAGCCCCTTCGACGTCAGCGTGCGCAGCGCCTCGCGCAACACCGTGCGGCTCACGCCGAACATCTCCATCAGGTCCGCCTCGCGCGGCAGCAGCGATTCGGGCGGATAGTCGCCGCGCAGGATCGCCGTCGCAAGCCGGAACGCCGTCTGTCCATGCAGGTCGCGTTGAATGATCGTTCTCCGTTGGGCGGGCAATGCGACGACTGCCCACTATCTGCACAATAGTGCTATTAATACTATTTTTTAGCACGCTACGCTAGGATCACCGTCATGTATTCGGCCGGCACCGCAATCGCACGGCGCGCCGGCCTCCTTCGGAGACTCGCGACATGAAAATCACCCGCCTCGAAACCTTCGTCGTCCCGCCGCGCTGGCTGTTCCTCAAGATCGAAACCGACGAAGGGATCGTCGGCTGGGGCGAGCCGATCGTCGAAGGACGCGCGCACACGGTCGAGGCCGCGGTGCAGGAACTCGCCGATTACCTGATCGGCAAGGACCCGCTGCTGATCGAGGATCACTGGCAGGTGATGTATCGCGCCGGGTTCTACCGCGGCGGCCCGATCACGATGAGTGCGATCGCCGGCGTCGATCAGGCGCTGTGGGACATCAAGGGCAAGCATCACGGCGTGCCCGTGCACGCGCTGCTCGGCGGCCAGGTGCGCGAGCGCATCAAGGTGTATTCGTGGATCGGCGGCGACCGCCCGAGCGACGTCGCCAACAACGCGCGCGCGGTCGTCGAGCGCGGCTTCAAGGCGGTGAAGATGAACGGCTCGGAAGAGCTGCAGATCGTCGACACCTACGACAAGGTCGAGCAGGTGATCGCGAACGTCGCGGCGGTGCGCGACGCGGTCGGCCCGCACGTCGGGATCGGCGTCGACTTCCACGGCCGCGTGCACAAGCCGATGGCGAAGGTGCTCGCGAAGGAGCTGGATCCGTACAAGCTGATGTTCATCGAGGAGCCGGTGCTGTCGGAGAACGCCGAAGCGCTGCGCGACATCGTGAACCAGACCAACACGCCGATCGCGCTCGGCGAGCGGCTCTACTCGCGCTGGGACTTCAAGCACATCCTCGCGGGCGGTTACGTCGACATCATCCAGCCCGACGCGTCGCACGCGGGCGGCATCACCGAATGCCGCAAGATCGCGACGCTCGCGGAAAGCTACGACGTCGCGCTCGCGCTGCACTGCCCGCTCGGCCCGATCGCGCTGGCCGCGTGCCTGCAGCTCGATGCGGTCAGCTACAACGCGTTCATCCAGGAACAGAGCCTCGGCATCCATTACAACCAGGGCAACGACCTGCTCGACTATCTGCGCAATCCCGAGGTGTTCCGCTACGACGACGGCTTCGTCGCGATCCCGCAAGGGCCGGGGCTCGGCATCGACGTCAACGAGGAGAAGGTGCGCGAAATGGCGAAGACGGGCCACCGCTGGCGCAACCCGGTATGGCGCCACAGCGACGGCAGCGTCGCCGAGTGGTGAAGCAAGGCGGCACTCGCGGCGCGGTGCGCCCGCCGCGAGCCGCATGCGAGACGGCCGCCCGAACGGGCGGCCGTCGTTGCATCTGCGCCGTGCGCGGGCCGCGCGCGCCGCTGCGCCGAACTGCGGTCAGCCCAGCGCCGCAAAGCCCGGCACGCTGAACGACAGCACCGCGGCCGCGACGAACACGCCGATCATCAGCAGCGCCTCGAGATGCAGGATGTTGCGGAACGTATGCGCGTCTTCGGTCGACGCGGTGCGGCGCAGCCGCGGCAACGCGGAGAAGCGGTTCAGGCCGCCGAGCACCAGCGCGAGCGCGACCAGCAGCAGCTTGAGCAGCAGCACGCGCCCCCACGTGCTGCCGTCGAGCGGCGCGAGCGAGCCGCCGAGCCCGCGCAGCGCGTTGAGCACGCCGGTGCCGAGCACGAACACCACCGCGATCGTCGACGTGCGCGACAGCTGCTGGCCGATCCGGATCAGCGCGCCGCGCGCGACCGACGAGCCGAGCGTCGGCAGCACCGCGAGCCCGCCCGCCAGCACGAGGCCGCCCCACACCGCGGTCGCGAGCAGATGCAGCGTCTGCACGCCGACCGCCGCCGACAGCGCGCCCGTGTCGGCCGCATGGCCGAGCGACGCCTTGCCGGCCGCGATCGCGATGACGGCGAGCCACAGCACCGCGTGCGCGAGCGGGCCGTCCGGTTTGGCAAGCGCGACGATCGCCAGCACGACGGCGCCCGCGAACGCCACGCTCCACGCGAAGCCGACGTGGGTCTGCGCGAGCACCTTCGGCAGCGCGCCGAATGCGCCGCCGAGCCCCGTGCCGCTCATCGACGCGGCCTCGTACAGCAGCCAGCCGAGATCGGCGAGCACGAGCGCCAGCGCGGCCGCGACGAGCGAATGTTGCGCGCGCAGCCATGCGGGGTGCGACGGCGCGACGACCGGCCGCGCGCCGTCCTTGCCGAGCCACGCCTTGAGCAGCGCCGAGCCGGCCGCCATCGCGAAGGTCGCGTCCATCAACGCCGCCAGCGCGACCTGCCCGATCCACAGACTGTCGAACCTCGTCATGCGCGACCTCCGCGAAACGGGCTGCGGGCGATACGGCTGCGAGTGCAACGACAGGGAGAAGACGGCAACGGCACGGTAACGAACGTCATCGATGAATCCGGAAACGGGAGAAATGACTGGATCAGCGGCGGAGGCGGCGCCGCGCGACCCGCGAGTGTACGGTCTTCGACGGCCAACGCGCACGCCGGTTCAGACTGCGACCATATAAAGCGCGTCAAATTGTCGCAAGTCGCAAACAGGCAGGAACCGACGTCCTTTTGCCAAATAGCCGTCATTACCCATCGGTGATAGAATGCCGCGTCGCAGCAGCCCGGCTGTCCTGCCGTCCATGCGCCGAGCCGATCGTAGCCCGGACAGGTCCCCGACGAATAAACATGGAGTCTCGTGTGTCTTCAAGACGCCTCTTCCGTCCGCTGCTCGCCGTTCTGTTGATCGGCGGCGCGGGCCTTACGAGCGCTGCCCAAGCGCAGACCAAGCCCACGGAGCAAGCGCACGCGCAGCAGGCGCCGCTCAAGGCACCCGATACGATGGCCGAGCGCGTGCGCGGCTGTACCGCATGCCACGGCGTCCACGGCCAGGGCACCGACAACGACTACTTCCCGCGGCTTGCCGGCAAGCCGGCCGAGTACCTGTACAACCAGCTCGTCAACTTCCGTGACGGCCGGCGCAAGTACCCGCCGATGAACTACCTGCTGACGTACCTGAACGACGACTACCTGAAAGAGATCGCCGAGCACTTCTCGGCCGAGCGTCCGC
This sequence comes from Burkholderia sp. WP42, assembly GCF_000745665.1. Classification (NCBI taxonomy): domain Bacteria; kingdom Pseudomonadati; phylum Pseudomonadota; class Betaproteobacteria; order Burkholderiales; family Burkholderiaceae; genus Burkholderia; species Burkholderia sp. WP42. Next base: position 286,823 of record NZ_JQJT01000006.1, read on the forward strand.
CGTACCCGACGCCGGCCAAGCCGACGCTGCCGGCCGCCACGCTCGCGCGCGGCAAGCAGCTCGTGATGCAAGGCGATCCGTCGCGCAAGCTGCCGGCCTGCGTGGCCTGCCACGGCGCGGGCCTGACCGGCATGCAGCCGGCGATCCCGGGTCTCGTCGGTCTGCACGCCGATTACCTGAGCGCACAGCTCGGCGCATGGCGCTCGGGCAACCGTCGCGCGAAGGCGCCCGACTGCATGCACGAGATCGCGTCGAAGCTGTCCGACGAAGACGTGACGGCCGTGACCGCGTGGCTCGCCGCACAACCGGCGCCCGCCAACCCCGTGCCGGCTCCGGCGCGTTCGATGAAGACTCCGCTCGCCTGCGGCAGCGAACCGCAATAAGGCAAGGGAGACAGACACAATGAAACGCAAGTCCCTGTTTGCACTCTCGGCTGTCGCGATCGTCGCGGCTGCCGCTCTCGTGCCCGTCCTGTGGCCCGGCAACGATACGCTGCACGGCGCTGCCGCCGTCGCCGCCACGCCGGCCGACCAGGCCGCGCTGATCAAGAAGGGCGAATACCTCGCGCGCGTCGGCGACTGTATCGCGTGCCACACGGTGCGCGGCGGCAAGCCGTTCGCCGGCGGCCTGCCGATGGCGACGCCGTTCGGCACGATGTACACGCCGAACATCACGCCGGACGACAAGGACGGCATCGGCAAGTGGACGTCGGACGACTTCTATCGCGCGATGCACACCGGCCGTTCGAAGGACGGCAGCCTGCTCTACCCCGGCTTCCCGTTCGCGAGCTACACGAAGGTCACGCGTGCCGATTCGGACGCGATCTACGCGTACCTGCGCTCGGTCGCGCCGGTGTCGGTGCCGAGCCGTCCGCACGAACTGAAGTTCCCGTTCAACAACCGCAACCTGCTGATCGGCTGGCGCACGCTGTTCTTCAAGGAAGGCGAATACAAGCCGGATCCGACCAAGTCGGTCGAATGGAATCGCGGCGCCTACCTCGTCGAAGGCCTCGGCCACTGCTCGATGTGCCACACGTCGATCAACATGATGGGCGGCCCGGTGAACTCCGCGGCGTTCGCCGGCGGCCTGATCCCGCTGCAGAACTGGTACGCGCCGTCGCTGACGAACGACAAGGAACTCGGCCTCGGCGACTGGCACGTGCAGGAGCTGTCCGACCTGCTGCAGGCCGGCGTGTCGCACCAGGGCGCGGTGTTCGGCCCGATGGCCGACGTCGTGCACAACAGCCTTCAGTACATGACCGACGAAGATACGCGCGCGATGTCGACGTACCTGAAGTCGATCCCGCAGAAGGCTGAAGCGCCGAAGAACATGCAATACGAGCCGTCGAAGCAGTTCGGCAACGCGCTGTTCGACCAGGGCAAGAAGATCTACGCCGACAACTGCGCGACCTGCCACGCCGAAAACGGCGCGGGCAAGCCGCCGGCCTATCCGCCGCTCGCGGGCAATCATTCGATCGTGATGGAATCGGCAGTCAACCCGATCCGCATGGTGCTGAATGGCGGCTATCCGCCGAGCACGTTCAAGAATCCGCGTCCGTACGGGATGCCGCCGTTCGCGCAATCGCTGTCGAACCAGGAAGTCGCGGCGGTCGTCACGTATATCCGGATGTCGTGGGGCAACAACGGTACGCCGATCTCGCCGCAACAGGTGAGCGACCTGCGTTCCGCGCCGCTTGACTAAATAACGCGCGACACAGACGGGGGCGCGGCTGCGGGAAACCGCAGCCGCGCCCCTTTGCTTTTGGCGACGTCACTTCCCCGCGCTGGCCGCGCGAGGCGTCGCCGATCATAAAACTCAAGAGTGGTATCTATGTCTTTCGAATCTCTCGGCCTGGCCGAACCGCTCGTCAAGGCGGTCAACGAGCTCGGCTACACGTCGCCGACCCCGATCCAGCAGCAGGCGATCCCCGCCGTCCTCGGCGGCGGCGACCTGCTCGCCGGCGCACAAACCGGCACCGGCAAGACCGCCGGCTTCACGCTGCCGATCCTGCAGCGGCTGCATACGTTCTACACCGAGCATCGCGGCGCGAAGCGCGCGGTGCGCGCGCTGATCCTCACGCCGACGCGCGAACTCGCCGCCCAGGTCGAGGAAAGCGTGCGCGCGTACAGCAAGTACGTGAAGCTGCGCTCGACCGTGATGTTCGGCGGCGTCAGCATCAATCCGCAGATCGATGCGCTCAAGCGCGGCGTCGACATCGTCGTCGCGACGCCGGGCCGTCTGCTCGACCACATGCAGCAGAAGACGATCGACCTGTCGGATCTCGACATCCTCGTGCTCGACGAAGCGGACCGGATGCTCGACATGGGCTTCATCCACGACATCAAGCGCGTGCTCGCGAAGCTGCCGCCGCGGCGTCAGAACCTGCTGTTCTCGGCGACCTTCTCCGACGAGATCAAGGCGCTCGCCGACAGCCTGCTCGATTCGCCGGCGCTGATCGAAGTCGCACGCCGCAACACGACCGCGGAAACCGTCGCGCAGAAGATCCACCCGGTCGATCGCGATCGCAAGCGCGAGCTGCTCACGCATCTGATCCGCGAGCACAACTGGTTCCAGGTGCTCGTGTTCACGCGCACCAAGCACGGCGCGAACCGGCTCGCCGAGCAGTTGACGAAGGACGGCATCAGCGCGATGGCGATCCACGGCAACAAGAGCCAGTCGGCCCGCACGCGCGCGCTGGCCGAGTTCAAGAACAACACGCTGCAGGTGCTCGTCGCGACCGACATCGCCGCGCGCGGGATCGACATCGACCAGTTGCCGCACGTCGTCAACTTCGACCTGCCGAACGTGCCGGAAGACTACGTGCACCGCATCGGCCGCACGGGCCGCGCGGGCGCGACCGGCGAAGCGGTGTCGCTGGTGTGCGTCGACGAGAAGCAGTTGCTGCGCGACATCGAGCGGCTGATCAAGCGCGAGATTCCGCAGGAAGTGATCGCGGGCTTCGAACCCGATCCGAACGTCAAGCCGGAGCCGATCCAGCAGCGTCGCGGCCAGCAGCCGCGCGGCGGCGGCAACGGTGGCGGCGGTGGCGGCGGCGGTGGGAATCGTCAGCCGCGTGCGGGCGGCTCAGGCCAGGCCGGCGCGAAGCGCGACGCCAACGCGCAGCCGAAGGCCGCGAAGGCGGCCAAGCCGCGCGCGGCCGGCGGTGCGAGCGGTAACGCCAACGGCGGCGGCCGCCCGGCCGGCGGCGGCAACGGCGCACGTCCCGCCAACGGCAATGCCGCGCACCCGAACCGCAACCGTTCGTCGCGCAGCGGCCAGCGCGGTCACTGAAGCCGCGCGGCCGCGCGCCGCAGGTGCTCGATCTGGCGTTGCCAGCGCGCGAGCACCTCGGCGCGCGTCTCCCCTTCCAGCGCGAACGTGACACCCGTCGCGAGACGCGCATAGCCGACCCGCTGCGCATCGCCGTGTGCGATCGTCGCAGCGAATCCGCGCAAGCCGCCGACATCCGCGTCGAGCGGTTCGATACTCAGTTGTGCCTGAAAGAACGCGCCGTCGGCGACGAGCGTCAGCGCGGCCGCGCGCCGCTGCGCGAGCGCGCGCGCCGCACGCGATTGCGGCCATAGCGCGAGCAGCAGCGTGTGTGCGTCGCGTGCGAAGATCTCGCCCGCGCTCAGCAGCGTCGTGCGCAGCTGGCCGTCGTCGGTCGCGACGAGCAGCGACGCCGCAACGTCGGCATGGCGCTCGAGCGCGGTGCCGTCGAACAGCGAGACGACGGCCGGTGGCCACGCGTCGAACGTCCATTGTTCGAGCGCGTGGCGATGGGTATCGGTCATGATGGCGGGCCCGGTGGAAAGCGAAACACGAGGCGACAGCATACGCGCGACGGGCCGCGCCGGGGGCTCAGCGCATGAACACGTGCCGCGTGATCTTGGTGAGCGGATAGTGGACGCTCGGCTGGATCTTCGCGGGCAGGTCGAGCGGCTTGAGCAGCATCTTCACGCACATGTCGGCCGACAGATTGCGCCGCACGAGCGAGCTGATGCGTGCGGCGCGCTCGCGGTTGTACTGATCGTCGCCGACGCGATCGGGATAGCGCACCGCGAACACGTGGCGCAGCGCGATCTCGGAGTCCTCGTTCTTGATCTCCATCACGCGGCGCATCAGCGCACCGAGCACCGCGAGCCGGCCGTTTCCTTCGAGCTTGTTGTACTTCTTGAAGAACTTGAAGAAGTGCTTGTAGTGGCGCACTTCGTCCGAGCGGATGTTGTCGGTGATTTCCTTCAGCACGGGCTCGTCCGAGCATTCGTTGATCGCGCGATAGAGCGTGGCCGTGCCCGTCTCGACGACGCAGCGCGCGACCATCTCGAGCGCGCGGGTTTTCTCGAACGCGTCGACCGAGCAAGTCTTCGAATACTCGGCGAAGAAATTCGCGAACGCGGTATCCCAGTCGAACTCGGGCCACACGTGCGCGATGTACGCCTTCAGCGCGCGCCCGTGCTGCAATTCTTCGTGCTCCCACGCACTGTTGAGCCACGCGGATACTTCCGGATCGTCGTTGAAGAACTCGCTCAGATTGCTCGTGTAGAGATCCGAGCCGCTTTCGATGAACGACGACGCGCACAACAGCAGCAGCAGATCCTCGTTCGCGGCGGCACGCTGACGATCGATCCGGTTCAGATCGATGTCCTCGATACGCCACGGCATGACATGCGTCGTTTCAGTAGGCATGGTGTTGCGCTCCCAGTCGTCGCGCGGCGCGCCGGCCCTTCCCTTCGGCACCGGCCCGGCGCCCGCAGGCGACGTTTTGCTTGCATTTATAGTGACTTGGTCCGGCCGAACCATCCTGGCATCTTAGCCGGAGATTTATGTTCGTGCTTCAACCACTGACCGTACCCGGCGCGCGCAGTTCCACCCGCCATGTTGCGCTTCGTTAGACGGGTTCTTCGAACCCCGCACGTGCCACGACATGCGCCACGTCAATCCGGCTGGTCGGCTGGTCGGCTGGTCGGCTGTTTGGCCGATCGCCCTCGGGTCGGCCCCGCCGCCGACTGGAAGCGTTCCGTCAGAAACCGGCGGCGAGGCCGTCGCGGCGGCTGTCGCTCGCGGCCACGTAGCCGCGCTCGGGATCGTCGGGATCGAGGCGCCAGACGAACTGTCCGGAGCCGAAATCCATGTAAGGATCGTCGACCGACTTGATCGTATGGCCGCGCGCGGCGAGCGCGTCGACGGTCTGCCGGTTCATCGTCGCCTCGACGTCGAGCGTGAAGTCGCGGTTGACCTTCCAGCGCGGCGCGCAGCACGCGGCCTGCGGCTGCTGGTGGTAGCCGAGCATCCGCACGATGGTCTGCAGATGGCCTTGCGGCTGCATGTCGCCGCCCATCACGCCGAAGCTCATCACCGCCTCGGTGCGCCCGTCGACCTGCTCGGTGACGAACGCCGGGATGATCGTATGGAACGGCCGCTTGCCGCCCGCGACCACGTTCGGCGAGCGCGGATCCATCGAGAAACCGTGCCCGCGGTTCTGCAGCGCAATGCCCGTGCCGGGCACGACGAGCCCCGAACCGAAGCCCATGTAGTTGGACTGAATGAAGCTCACCATCATCCCGCGCTCGTCCGCCGCCGACAGGTAGATCGTGCCGCCCGAATGCGGGCGGCCGGCCGCGAAGTGCGTCGCCCGCGTGCGGTCGATCAGCTTCGCGCGTTCGGCGAGATACGCGTCGTCGAGCATCTCGGCCGGCGTCACGTCCATCGCGCGCGGGTCGGCGACGTAGCGATAGACGTCCGCGAACGCGAGCTTCATCGCCTCGATCTGCAGATGCTGCGAATCGGCCGAATCGACGGGCCAGTCGGTCACGCCCACGTGCTCCGCGATGCCGAGCGCGATCAGCGCGGCGATGCCCTGCCCGTTCGGCGGAATCTCGTGGACCGTATGGCGACCGAAGCGCTTGCCGATCGGCTCGACCCATTCCGGCCGGTACGCGCGCAGGTCGGCCTCGGTCAGCGCGCCGCCGCCTTCGCGCGCGAACGCCGCGAGCCGCGCGGCGAGCGCGCCTTCGTAGAACGCGCGCGGCCCGTCGTGGGCGAGCGTGCGCAGCGTCTGCGCATGGTCCGGCAGGCACATGCGCTCGCCGACGAGCGGCGCGCGCCCGCGCGGCATGAAGGTCTGGGCGAAGCCCGGCAGCGCGTGCAGCTCGGGCACGGCGGCCGCCCATTTGTGCGCGACGATCGGCGACACCGAATAGCCGCGCTCCGCGAGCTCGATCGCCGGTTCGAGCAGATCGGCGAACGGCAGCGAGCCGAACTTCGCGTGCAGCGCTTCCCAGCCGGCGATCACGCCCGGCACCGTGACGGTGTCCCAGCCGCGCGTCGGCTGCTTGGCGATGCCGTGCGCATCCTCGCCGTGACGCCGGCGGAAGTAGTCGGGATTCCACGCCGCCGGCGCGACGCCCGACGCGTTCAGCCCGGACAGCCGCTCGCCGTCCCATACGAGCGCGAACGCGTCGCCGCCGAGCCCGCACGACACCGGCTCGACCACCGTGATCGCGGCCGCGGCGGCCAGCGCCGCATCGACGGCGTTGCCGCCCTTCCACAGCATCCGCAGCCCGGCCTGCGCGGCGAGCGGATGCGACGTCGACACGACGTTGCGCGCGAACACGGGGATGCGGGTCGTCGGATACGGGTTGTGCCAGTCGAAGCCTGTCATGTCGGTTTTACCTCGTTGGAAGCTGGGATGAGCGCGCGGGCGCGGGGTTCGGTTCAGACTCGGCTCGGGCTGGCCTCGGCTCGGGCTCGGACTCCGCTCGCGAGCCGTTCCAGCGCCGTTCCGGCCCGCACTCGAGCTCCCCGCCCCGCGCGCGAACGGTCCGTTATTGCAGCGCGATCCGCGTGCTCGCGCAAATTCATTTGCGACATGAAATCATGCACCTGCGAACTGTATCCGCGGCCGTGGTGCGCCGCCGGCCGCTGCGAACGCGGTTCGCGCCCTTACAATATCCGGTCCGCACCACGATTCGACCGCCGAGCCATGACCCGAGATCCCCGCCTCACCCTCAACGCGCGCCAGCAGGAATTGCTCGAATGGGTGCAGCGCGACGGCTTCGTGACGGTCGACGATCTCGCGTCGCACTTCGCGGTCACGCCGCAGACGATCCGCCGCGACGTGAACTGGCTCGCCGACCTGAACCTGCTGCGCCGCTACCACGGCGGCGCGAGCCTGCCGACCAGCTCGGAGAACGTCTCCTACACCGCGCGCCAGCGGATGTTCCACGACGAGAAGCGGCGCATCGCGGCGCTGGCCGCGTCGCACATCCCCGATCAGGCATCGCTGTTCATCAACCTCGGCACGACGACCGAGGAAGTCGCGCGCGCGCTGAATCGCCATCACGGCCTGCACGTGATCACGAACAACCTGAACGTCGCGTCGATGATGAGCGGCTACCCCGACTGCGAGGTGCTGATCACGGGCGGCATCGTGCGGCCGTGGGACAAGGGGATCGTCGGCGAGCTCGCGATCGACTTCATCCGCCAGTTCAAGGTCGACTACGCGATCATCGGCACGTCGGCGATCGAGGCCGACGGCACGCTGCGCGACTTCGACACGCGCGAGGTGCGCGTGGCCGAGGCGATCATGCAGCATGCGCGCACCGTCTACCTGGTCGCCGATCATTCGAAGGTCGGCCGTCCCGCGCTGGTGCGCCAGGGGCACCTGAGCCAGGTGCACGCGCTGTTCACCGACAAGCCGCTGCCGCCCGAGATGACCGACACGGTGGCCGCCGCCGGCACCCAGGTGTACGTCGCCGAATGACCGCCGCGATGCTGCACCGCACGCGAAACTTCAAGTGAAATCAAGAAGTTCGCGCGCCGGCCGAACCGCTTGCGGCGCGCGCCTGTGTCAAACGGAAAATTAACGGGGCACGATTTGTCGTTGCCCGCACGCTCGACTAGACTCCAGTTCCCCGGCCCGTCGCACGATCCGCTCCTGGCAGCGCGTATGCGGCATCCCGGCCGGCGAATGCAGCTTTTCCCCCCAAGCCCTACCCGCGGGGTATCGCGCACCGGCGTTCACGCCGGCCGCGCGGGCAGACCGGTTGCCATGGAGAGAACGATGCTGAGTCCGCATGAATTCGCCACGCTATTGCTTGTGAAGGACGCCCCCGACCAGGGCGACATGGAGCGCGATGAACTCGACGCGCTGCTCGAACAGCAACTCGTCCGGCTGGAAGGCCTGGGATCGGGACGCCGATATTGCGTGACCGAAACCGGCGACGCCGCGCTGCGATCCATCAAATACCGCTATTCATGAAGCGCCCGCCGCACCGCCGTTCCAGATGACCCGCGCGCCGGCCGGATTCCCGGCCGCGCCGCTTTCCGCCTCCCTGCCGCCCCTCGTGCGTTCGCGCGTCAGCCGCCGCGCAGCGTCGGATCGACCGCCGCGCGCCAACTGATGGCCTGCGCGCGTGCGCCGTTGAAATACGCGATCCACGCGGCACGCTGCGCCGAGTTCGGCGCCGCGTAGCGCGCTGAAAGTTCGTTTACGAACGCACAATAGTTCGTTTCCGTCAGCCCCCGATAGCGTTTCGCCACGTACGCGTCGTACAGCGTCGAATAGACCGGCACCGCGTCGTCGCCCCAATCGCGCGCGGCGCCGCCGCAGCTCGTCTCCAGGTCGACGAACGACGGCGCGCGCCAGTTGCCCGCCAGCGGCGGCACACCGACGCCGCACCCCGCCAGCAACACGGCGCACGCGCCCGCCCACATCCCAATACGCATGATTCACCTCGCGAAACGGTCGATTGCCTCAGTATCGCCCGCGGTCGCGCCGCGCGCCACTGGCCCGCTTTTTCGAACTTTACTTTTTCGATTCCGTTCGTTAAATTTCGAATCCGAACATTTCATGTTCGCCAATTTCCATCAGACGATAAGGACAGCAGGTGACACAACCGAATCGCTACGATCTGCTCGTCGTCGGCGGCGGCATCAACGGCGCCGGCATCGCGCGCGATGCGGCGGGCCGCGGCCTGTCGGTGCTGCTCTGCGAGCAGGACGACCTGGCGTCGCACACGTCGTCGTGCAGCACGAAGCTGATTCACGGCGGCCTGCGCTACCTCGAATACAACGAGTTCGGCCTCGTCCGCAAGGCGCTGCAAGAGCGTGAAACGCTGCTGCGCGCGGCGCCGCACATCATGTGGCCGCTGCGCTTCGTGATGCCGCACATGCCGAACCTGCGGCCGGCGTGGCTGATCCGCGTCGGCCTGTTTCTCTACGATCACCTCGCGAAACGCGAGCTGCTGCCCGGCTCGCGCGGCATCGACATGCGCCGCCACGCGGCCGGCGCGCCGCTGATCGACTCGATCAAGCGCGGCTTCGTCTATTCGGACGGCTGGGTCGACGACGCGCGTCTCGTGGTGCTGAACGCGCTCGACGCGCAGGAGCGCGGCGCCGAGATCCTCACGCGCACCAAGCTCGTGTCGGCGCAGCGCGTCGGCGACGCATGGGAAGCGCGGCTCCAGCTTGCCGACGGCTCGATGCGCGTCGTCCACGCCCGCGCGGTCGCGAACGCGGCCGGCCCGTGGGTCGGCGAGGTGCTGCACGGCGCGCTGGGCCGCGGCGCGCATCACAGCGTGCGGCTCGTGAAGGGCAGCCACATCATCACGCGCCGCCTGTTCGAGCACGACCACGCGTACATCTTCCAGAATCCGGACAAGCGGATCATCTTCGCGATTCCGTACGAACACGACTTCACGCTGATCGGCACGACCGACGTCGAATACACGAGCGATCCGGCGAAGGTCGCGATCGATCGCGACGAGACGCAGTATCTGTGCGAGTCGATCAATCGCTATTTCAAACGCAAGATCTCGCCGGCCGACGTGCACTGGACCTATTCGGGCGTGCGCCCGCTGCTCGAAGACGAAAACGCGGCGAACGCGTCGGCCGTCACGCGCGACTACCGGCTCGAGATGGACGACGGCGCCGGCGCGCCGCTGCTGTCGGTGTTCGGCGGCAAGATCACGACCTTCCGCAAGCTCGCGGAGGAAGCCGGCGACATGCTGTGCCGCGCGCTCGGCCGCGACGCGCCGACGTGGACGGCCGGCGCGCCGCTGCCCGGCGGCGACATCCCCGACGCGAAGTTCGACGCGTTCGCCGACGCGTTCGCGACACGCCACCCGTGGCTGCCCGCCGCGCTCGCGCGCCGCTATGCGCGCGCGTACGGCACGCGCGCGGAGCGCGTGCTCGACGGCGCGCAGTCGCTCGCCGAGCTCGGCGCCGAAGTCGCACCGGCCCTGTTCGACGCGGAGCTGCGCTATCTGCGCGACGTCGAGTGGGCCACCTGCGCGCAGGACGTGCTGTGGCGCCGCTCGAAGCTCGGGCTGCACGTCGCGCCCGGCACGCTCGACGCGGTGACGGCCGCGCTCGACGCGTGGTTCGCCGCCGCACACGCGCCGCACGCCTGATCCGTTTGCAGTTGCAGTTTGCATTTGCAGTGGCCTTACCGATGTCGATTCACCGACGCGCCGCGTAATATGCGGCGCGCATCACAACTACGCCGATCCACGGATGGAGATGAGAGACATGCAGGACCAGTACATCCTCGCGCTTGACCAGGGCACGACGAGCTCCCGCGCAATGCTGTTCGATCGCCAGGGCAACATCGTTTCGATCGCCCAGAAGGAATTCGAACAGATCTACCCGCAACCCGGCTGGGTCGAGCACGACCCACAGGAAATCTGGTCGACGCAAGCCGGCGTCGCCGCCGAGGCCGTCACGCGCACGGGCCTGAACGGCACGTCGATCGCGGCGATCGGCATCACCAACCAGCGCGAGACGACCATCGTCTGGGATCGCGAAACCGGCCAGCCGGTCTACAACGCGATCGTCTGGCAGGACCGCCGCACCGCCGACTTCTGCGATTCGCTCAAGCAGCAGGGCCTCGAGGCGAAGGTGCGCGCGAAGACCGGCCTGCCGATCGACTCGTACTTCTCCGCGACCAAGATCCGCTGGATTCTCGACAACGTGCCGGGCGCGCGCGACAAGGCGCGCCAGGGCAAGCTCGCGTTCGGCACGGTCGACAGCTGGCTCGTGTGGAACTTCACGAAGCACGAGCTGCACGTGACCGACGTGACGAACGCATCGCGCACGATGCTGTTCAACATCCATACGCGCGAGTGGGACAGCGAGCTGCTCGAGCTGCTCGACATCCCGCGCAGCATGCTGCCGGAAGTGAAGGCTTCGTCGGAAATCTACGGCCATACGAAGACGACGGTGTTCGCGTCGAAGATTCCGCTCGCGGGCATCGCAGGCGACCAGCACGCGGCGCTGTTCGGCCAGATGTGCACAACCTCGGGCATGGTCAAGAACACCTACGGCACCGGCTGCTTCCTGATGATGAACACCGGCGACAAGCCGATCGAGTCGAAGAACAACCTCGTCACGACGATCGCCTGGCAGATCGGCGACGACGTGCAGTACGCGCTCGAAGGCAGCATCTTCATCGCGGGCGCGGTCGTGCAATGGCTGCGCGACGGAATGGGCATCATCAAGACGGCCGCCGAAATCGAAGCGCTGGCCGCGCGCGTGCCGCATACCGACGGCGTCTATCTGGTGCCGGCGTTCGCGGGCCTCGGCGCACCGCACTGGAATGCCCGCGCGCGCGGCTCGGTGTTCGGCGTCACGCGCGGCACGACGTCCGCCCATCTCGCGCGCGCGGCGCTCGACGCGATCGCGTATCAGTCGCTCGACGTGCTGGCCGCGATGGAAGCCGACTCGGGGATCAGCATCGGCGAGCTGCGCGTCGACGGCGGCGCGAGCGCGAACAACCTGCTGATGCAGTTCCAGGCCGATCTGCTCGGCGTCGACGCGGTGCGTCCGCAGATCACCGAGACGACCGCGCTCGGCGCGGCCTACCTCGCGGGCCTCGCGATCGGCTACTGGAAGAACCTCGACGAAGTGCGCAGCCAGTGGCAGCTCGATCGCCGCTTCTCGCCGTCGATGCCGAAGGAGCAGGTCAAGCAGTGCATGGCCGGCTGGCAGCGCGCGGTGCGCGCGGCCAAGGCGTGGGCCGACGACACGCAGTAAGCGCGGCGCTGGCCGCAACACGTCCAAACGAAATACAACAACACCGGCGGGCCGCGCAATGCGCGAGTCCGCCGCACTCCAAGAGAGACAACATGTCACCTTATATTGCGGAATTCATCGGCACGGCGATCCTCGTGCTGCTCGGCAACGGCGCGGTCGCAAACGTGCTGCTTGCGAAGACCAAGGGCAAAGGCGCGGACCTGATCGTCATCGTGATGGGCTGGGCGATGGCGGTGTTCGTCGCCGTCTACGTGACCGCGTCGTTCAGCGGCGCGCACCTGAATCCGATCGTCACGATCAGTCTCGCGCTGGCGGGCAAGTTCGCGTGGTCGAAGGTCGCCGGCTACGTCATCGCGCAGATGCTCGGCGGGATGGCCGGCGCGCTGCTCGTGTGGCTCGCGTATCGCCAGCACTTCGCGAACGAAGCCGACGCGGACCTGAAGCTCGCGGTGTTCTGCACGGCGCCCGCGATCCGCAGCACCACGCACAACGTGCTGACCGAAGCGATCTGCACGTTCGTGCTGATCCTCGGCGTGCTGTACCTTGCGTCGCCGCAGGTCGGCCTCGGCGCGCTCGACGCGCTGCCCGTCGGCCTGCTGGTGCTCGGCATCGGCATCTCGCTCGGCGGCCCGACCGGCTATGCGATGAGCCCGGCGCGCGACCTGTCGCCGCGCATCATGCACGCGCTGCTGCCGATTCCCGGCAAGCGCGACAGCGACTGGCGCTACGCGTGGGTGCCGGTGATCGGCCCGCTGCTCGGCGGCGCCGCGGCTGCCGGCCTGTATCTGCGCCTGCACGCGATGGCCTGAGCGCCGCTGCGGCGGCTCGCGGTTTCGAAACGGCGCGCGGCGGCAGCAGCCGCCGCACGCCTCATGAACTTCTCACCCGGCGTCACGGCGCGGTGCGCCGGTGACGGCCGCCGCCGCAGCTTGCGGCCCGCATCGGCTGGTGGCGAACCGCGTCGCGCCACAGCGGCTGCGCATTGGCTCCGCCTGCGCGACGACGCGCATCCTGACACGCGGCCGAAGCCACTCGCCGCGACGGCCAATCATCTGCACCGAAGCCGAATCTGTCAGCCGCACGCCGCCGGCACATCCCCCAAGCCCGCTGGCCGCATCGCGAAAACACGTATCATGGCGGCACGTTCGGCGTCGCCGACACCCCGCCTCTTCTTCATCATGCTCGATCACCTTATCTGCGACTGCGACGGCGTGCTCGTCGACAGCGAAGTCATCGCCGACCGCGTCCTGTTCGACACGCTGTCCGCCACGTTCCCGCACCTCGATTTCGAAGACGCTGCAAAGTCGGCCTTCGGCCAGCAGACGTCACGCTTTCTCGCGGGGCTCGAAGCGCGGTTCGGGATCAGGATGCCGGAGAACTTCATCGAAACCGTCGAGCACAACATCGAGACCGGTCTCGCGCAATCGCTCGCGCCGATCACCGGCGTGCGCGACGCGTTGATGCAGGTCGGCCTGCCGGCCGCGGTGGTATCGAACAGCCGGCTCGTGCGCGTGCGCAGCTCGCTCAAGCGCGCGGCACTCACCGAGATCTTCGGCGATCGCGTGTTCAGCTCCGAGCAGGTCGCGCGACCGAAGCCCTACCCCGACGTCTATCTGCATGCGGCGCAGACGCTCGGCGTCGAGCCGACGCGCTGCGTCGTCGTCGAGGACAGCGTGTCGGGACTGAACGCGGCGCGCGCGGCCGGCATGAAGACGATCGCGTTCGTCGGCGCGAGCCACATCCCGGACAACTACGCGGACGCGCTGCGCGCGATGGGCATCACGCGCATCATGCGCCGGATGGACGAACTGCCGGCGCTCGTCGCGGCCGGCGTACGCGGCGAATTCGGCGACGTGCAGTCCTGACGGTTGGCCGCCGCGCGATAAATCGACTGGTGCGCGCGGCTGCGCGCACGCGGTGCGCCGGGCGCAACGACGCGCCCGTGCGCCACGCTCAGGCCGGCTCGCAGCAGCGCTCGCGCGCGGCCGCCAGCGCCTCGCGGAATTCCACGAGTTCGGCGATCGTCAGCATCGGCAGCCCGTGCTGCTGCGCGAAGCGCTCGACGTCGTCGCCGCGCGTCATCGTGCCGTCCGGGTTCATCAGCTCGCACAGCACGCCGGCCGGCCTCAGGCCCGCGAGGATCGACAGATCGATCGTCCCTTCGGTGTGACCGCGGCGCGCGAGCACGCCGCCCGGTTGCGCACGCAACGGGAACACATGGCCGGGGCGAACGATGTCGTACGGCTTCGCATCGTCGGCGATCGCCGCGCGGATCGTCGTCACGCGGTCGGCCGCGGACACGCCGGTATGCACGCCTTCGCGCGCCTCGATCGACACGGTGAACGCGGTGCCGTTGCGGCTCTCGTTGGTCTGCACCATCGGCGGCAGCTCGAGCGCGCGGACCTTGTCGTCGGTCAGGCACAGGCACACGATGCCGCTGCACTCGCGGATCAGCAGCGCCATCGTCTCGGGCGTGATGCGCTCGGCGGCGACGATCAGATCGGCCTCGTTCTCACGGTCGTGATCGTCCTGCAACACGACCGCGCGGCCCGCGCGCAACGCGTCGAGCGCGGCGGCGATGCGCGGCGGCACCGGTTCGGATTCGAGCAACGGGAGATCGGCAAAGGCGTCGGCGGGTGCCGACGAAACGGACTTGAAGGACATGTGAAACGCTCCTCGCAATTACGATTTGGGCGAAAAACGTTTCAGGGCATTGCAAACAGACAGAACGACAATCCGCTACGCACGCACGGCGAAGCGGCCCTGACGGACATGACTATCTGCACATCTTCTCTCATCCGGACTATGACCGTCGGCTCTGGCATTCGACCAGATCTGCTGACCCCGCGCAGCTGCGCGGGCGCTCGCGGGCTCGCCGGCTTTCGCCAGCCTACCGCCGGTGGGGAATTTCGCCCCGCCCTGAAGACGCACTGATTGCCGGCCGGGACATCGATCCCGGAACCAGCGGGCAAAGCATACCTCAGCTGCAAACGCCGCGCAGCGAACCGCGGCTATACCCTTACCGGCGACACCGTCTAACGAAGTCGCCGCTACGGCCCGCCGCCCGCCGCGGCAATCGCGGCGTTCGCGCGCAATCAGCCGGCCGCCGAGCCGGCCGCGGCCGCATCGCGCACGTGCCAGCGCGGCGGCGCCTCGGGGCCGACCGTCACGCGGAACGCGCGCGCATCGCTGTCGCCGGGGTTGCGCAGGCTGTACGGCTGGTCGGCGTCGAACACGATCGCGTCGCCGGTCGCGAGCAGCTGGCGACGGTCATGCACGCTGACTTCGAGCGTGCCCTCGCTGACCACCAGATTGATCGTCGTGCCGGGCGCACGCGGCGTGCCAGGCTCCGTATGCAGCGGCGCGATGCGCAGCTCGTGGAACTCGGCCGCGGCCGGTTCGCCTTCCGGATACAGCGCGCGCGCGGAAAAGCGGCCGTTCGAGCTGACGACGCGCACCGCGCGCTCGGCCGCCAGATGCTCGAAGCCGTTCACCGCGTGACGGCGCAGGAACGCGGCGACCGACACCTTCAGGGCCGCGGCGATCTTGCAGAGAACCTTGATCGACGGCACGCTGCGCGCGGATTCGATCTGCGCGAGCATCGCGCGCGACACGCCGGACAACCGCGCGAGCGCATCGAGCGACAGTTGCCGCTCGGCACGCAGGCGCGCGAGATTCACGCCGACGACGTGCTCGAGCGCGTCGAGCGAAGCGGACGTCCGCGCGCCGGCGGCGTCGCCGGACTCGAACGAAGACACGTCGCGCACCAGCGCCAGGGGTGTAGACATAGCATGACCTCCGGGCCGCGATGCGGCCCTGCAATGGGGTAAGCCGGAATCGGAGTGCGCCATGCACGGCGCGTATCGACACGCTATCACCGGGCCCGGAGCGGGCAAACGAAGTTATCTTCACACCGTTATCAGCAGCGCGACGCAATGGGTGTTCCGCGCGACGTCTGTGCTCGCCCCTTGCCGGGATGGGGCCAGCAAGGGGCCGGAACGCACCGGCACGGCGGCGCGCGCCCGCAACCGGCCACCGGTCCGGCGGGCCGCGAAAAGCTATAATGGAAAGCTTTCCCGACGGCCTTTCCTGTCCAATGCGCGCCATATCATGCAGCGTGCATGCAGCGCGCGGCCGTCCCGATTCACCCTTGACGACGCCCCCAGGTCAACCACTGCGAACGGCGAACCCCATGACCAAGAAAGTTTACGTAAAGACCTTCGGCTGCCAGATGAACGAGTACGACTCGGACAAGATGGTGGACGTGCTGAATGCGGCCGAAGGCCTCGAGAAGACCGACACGCCCGAAGACGCGGACATCATCCTGTTCAACACGTGCTCGGTGCGCGAGAAGGCGCAGGAAAAGGTGTTCTCCGATCTCGGCCGCGTGCGCGAGCTGAAGGAAGCGAAGCCCGGCCTGCTGATCGGCGTCGGCGGCTGCGTCGCGAGCCAGGAAGGTGCATCGATCGTGTCGCGCGCGCCGTACGTCGACCTCGTGTTCGGCCCGCAAACATTGCACCGCCTGCCGCAGATGATCGACGCGCGCCGCGCGAGCGGCCGCGCGCAGGTCGACATCACGTTCCCCGAGATCGAGAAGTTCGACCATCTGCCGCCCGCGCGCGTCGAAGGCCCGAGCGCGTTCGTGTCGATCATGGAAGGCTGCTCGAAGTACTGCAGCTACTGCGTGGTCCCGTACACGCGCGGCGATGAAGTGTCGCGCCCGCTCGACGACGTGCTGACCGAAGTGGCCGGCCTCGCCGACCAGGGCGTGCGCGAAGTGACGCTGCTCGGCCAAAACGTGAACGCGTACCGCGGCGCGCTGAGCGCCGGCTCGGCCGACATCGCCGATTTCGCGACGCTGATCGAATACGTCGCCGACATTCCGGGCATCGAGCGGATCCGCTACACGACGTCGCATCCGAAGGAGTTCACGCAGCGCCTGATCGACACCTACGCGAAGGTGCCGAAGCTCGTGAGCCACCTGCACCTGCCGGTCCAGCACGGCTCCGACCGGATCCTGATGGCGATGAAACGCGGCTACACGGTGCTCGAATACAAGTCGGTGATCCGCAAGCTGCGTGCGATCCGCCCCGACCTGTCGCTGTCGACCGACATGATCGTCGGCTTCCCCGGCGAGACCGAAGACGACTTCGACAAGATGATGGCGCTCGTCCACGAGATGAGCTACGACACGAGCTTCTCGTTCATCTACAGCCCGCGGCCCGGCACGCCGGCCGCCAACCTGCACGACGACACGCCGCGCGAGGTCAAGCTCAAACGCCTGCAACATCTGCAGGCGACCATCGAGGAGAACGTCGCGCGCATCAGCCAGTCGATGGTCGGCAAGGTCGAGCGCATTCTCGTCGAAGGCCCGTCGCGCAAGGATCCGAACGAACTGTCGGGCCGCACCGAGAACAACCGCGTGGTGAACTTCCCGGCGCCGCTCGCCTCGCACCCGCGCCTGATCGGCCAGATGATCGACGTGAAGATCAACCATGCGTACCCGCACTCGCTGCGCGGCGAGCTGCTGCTCGTGAGCGACGACGCGAGCGCGGCCACCCACTGACCGACTGACGTTCCACAGGAGCCCGACGCTACTTTGAAGACCGTCCAAGCACTGGAATTCACCGCACCGCGCGACGACAACGCGCGCCTCGCGAACCTCTGCGGCCCGCTCGACGAGAATCTGCGGCAGATCGAACAGGCGCTCGACGTGACGCTCGCGCGGCGCGGCCACCGGATCACGATCCGCGGCCGCGGCGCGAAGCTCGCGCTCGCGGCGCTCGAGAACTTCTACAACCGCGCCCGCGATCCGCTGTCGGTCGACGACATCCAGCTCGCGCTGGTCGAAGTGCGTCACACCGCCGGCAACGGCCGGCAGCACACGGTCGACGTGCGCTTTCGCGGCGATCCCGATCATCCGTTCGACGAACCGGCGGCGGCGCTCGACGACGCCGCGCCCGACGAGGAACCCGCGCCGAAGCTGTACACGCGGCGCGCCGACCTGCGCGGCCGCACGCCCGCGCAGCGCGAATACCTGAAGCAGATCCTGCAGCACGACGTGACGTTCGGCATCGGACCGGCCGGCACGGGCAAGACCTACCTCGCGGTTGCATGCGCGGTCGACGCGCTCGAGCGCGACCAGGTCAAGCGGATCGTGCTGACGCGCCCGGCCGTCGAGGCCGGCGAGCGGCTCGGCTTCCTGCCGGGCGACCTCGCGCAGAAGGTCGACCCGTATCTGCGGCCGCTGTACGACGCGCTGTACGACCTGCTCGGCTTCGACAAGACCGCGAAGATGTTCGAGCGCCAGATGATCGAGATCGCGCCGCTCGCGTACATGCGCGGACGCACGCTGAACCACGCGTTCATCATCCTCGACGAGGCGCAAAACACGACGCCCGAGCAGATGAAGATGTTCCTCACGCGGATCGGCTTCGGCTCGAAGGCCGTCGTCACCGGCGACACGAGCCAGGTCGACCTGCCGCGCGGGCACAAGAGCGGGCTCGTCGAGGCGCAGCAGGTGCTCGGCGACGTGCGCGGGATCGCGCTCACGCGCTTCACGAGCGCGGACGTCGTGCGCCATCCGCTCGTCGCGCGCATCGTCGAGGCGTACGACGACTTCCACGCGCAACACAAGGACGCATGAGGACGCCTGACGACGCGTGACGCTGCTGCGGCGCCCGCGCGCCGCAGCAGCCACCGGCCCGGCCCGCCCGACGGCGCGCCGGGCATTTTTTCACCCGCGTCCGGACGCGGCGCATTCGGGTGCGATCGGCCGTTTGGTGTATCCTCAACGCGTTCCAATCGCCGCCCCAGTCATGAAATCATCCCGTTCTCGCAAGTCCGGGCGCGCACAGTCTGCCGCGCCAGAATCCCCCCGTGTTTCCCTGTTCGACGCGAAGGGCAAGGCCCGGAGCGTCAACGCGCAAGGGCTGCGAATCGACTTCCCGGATGGCCGCAGCCTGATGTTCGACCTGTCGGGCAGCTCGGGCGACGCGGCCGTCGCGATCGTCGCTCAGCACAACGATCCGACCATGCGCGCGAAGCTCGCGCTGCAGCCCGAGCACTACGACAGCGTGACGCTGCACGTCGGCACCGAACTCGCGCCGCGCGACGAAGAAATGGATGAAGGCGGCCGCGAACTGGAGTTCGAACTGTCCGTGCAATACGGCGACGAAATCACCGCCGAGCTGCGCAAGACGCTGCCGAAGCGCAAGCTGATCGCCGAATGGATCGAGCCGGCGCTGTTCGCGAGCGCGCAGCTCACCGTGCGCTTCGTCGGCGAGGAAGAAGGCCGCACGCTGAACGCCGGCTATCGCCACAAGGACTATCCGACCAACGTGTTGACGTTCGCCTACGATCCGGCGCCGGACGGCACCGTGATCGGCGATCTGGTGCTGTGCTGCCCGGTCGTCGAAAAGGAAGCGCGCGAGCAGAACAAGCCGCTCGCGGCCCACTACGCGCACCTGCTGGTCCACGGCGCGCTGCACGCGCAAGGCTACGACCACGAGACGAGCGACGCTGACGCCGCCGAAATGGAAGCGCTCGAAATCGACATTCTCGCGAAGCTGGGCTTCCCGAACCCGTACCAGTAAACGCCGTCCGCACCATGCACCACGCCGCGCTGCTGCCGCCCGCCTACCCGCCGTCGATCGGCGAGGGCCGGCTGCTGACGGAAGAGGAACTCGCCGCGTCGCTCGCGCACACGATGCGCGATTGGGACGGCCGGCAAGACCTGTGGCTGTTCGGCTATGGGTCGCTGATCTGGAACCCCGGGCTGCCGACGGTCGCCGCCGTGCGCGGCAAGGTGCACGGCTATCACCGCGGGCTCTATTTGTGGTCGCGCGTGAACCGCGGCACGCCCGAGCATCCGGGCCTCGTGCTCGCGCTCGATCGCGGCGGCTCCTGCGCGGGCATCGCATTCCGGATCGCGGGCCCGACCGCCCAGCCGCATCTCGAGACGTTGTGGAAACGCGAAATGCCGATGGGCTCGTACCGGCCCGCTTGGCTGCCGTGCTCGCTCGAGACCGGCGAACGCGTGCAGGCGCTCGCGTTCGTGATGCGCCGCGACGCGCCCACCTACACGGGCAAGCTGCCCGACCCCGTCGTGAAGGCGGTGTTCGACAGCGCGGCGGGCCGCTACGGCACGACGCTCGATTACGTGAGCCGCACCGTCGACGCGCTGCGCGCGAGCGGCATCCCCGATCGCGCGCTGGAAGCGCTGCTCTCGCGATGCCGGTGAGGCGCCGCACGCCGGTCCGCGCCGGGCGAGCGCGCCGCCGCGCCCCTGCATTCGAACCAGGATGGCCACGATGAAACCGTCAACCAGATCGCGCTGCATCGTCGCCGCGCTGCTGATCGCCGCGAGCGTCGCGGTGTCGGGCTGCGGAATGTTCGGCTGCGGCGGCGCCGCGACCAACGGCGCGGCCGCGGGCGGCTGCTCGGCCGGCATGCGCTTCTGACGCGGCGCCGGCGGGGCCGGCGCGACGAAATGCCGCCGCGCGGGCCTCGGGCCTCGGGCCTCGGGCCGCCGGCCGCACCCGCTCCCGCCCGGGTATTTTTGCCTTCGCTGCGCTGCCGGCCCTTTCTGAGATAGGATGGACCCGAAGCAGGGCCGCCGTGCCGCGCGCGGTCGAGTCCCGGCCGACGCGCGGGCCGCCCGGCCTGGCCGGACGGCCGGTGACACGGCCGCGCCATGCCCTTGGTGTATCCTTCCCTACTCCGTGACCGCGCGCCCCGGCATGATCCGGGCGCACCACCATGAACGATTCGTATCCCAGTCGTAAGCCAATCGACAAACCGCAAGAAAAGCGCTCGCTGCTCGAGCGCCTGACCGACTTCATCTCGCCCGAGCCGGAATCCCGGACGGAACTGCTGGAAATCCTCCAGGATGCGCACGAACGCAACCTGATCGACGCCGATTCGCTGTCGATGATCGAGGGGGTGTTCCAGGTGTCCGACCTGTGTGCGCGCGACATCATGGTGCCGCGTGCGCAGATGGACGCGATCAACATCACCGACAAGCCCGAAGATTTCATCCCGTTCGTCCTCGAGAAGGCGCACTCGCGCTATCCGGTGTTCGAGGAGAACCGCGACAACGTGATCGGCGTGCTGCTCGCGAAGGATCTGCTGCGCTTTTACGCCGAGGAAGAATTCGACGTGCGCGGCATGCTGCGCCCGGCGGTGTTCATCCCCGAATCGAAGCGCCTGAACGTGCTGCTGCACGACTTCCGCGTGAACCGCAATCATCTGGCGATCGTCGTCGACGAATACGGCGGCGTCGCGGGCCTGATCACGATCGAGGACGTGCTCGAGCAGATCGTCGGCGACATCGAGGACGAATACGACTTCGACGAAGAGGCCGGCAACATCATCTCGGCGCCCGACGGCCGCTACCGCGTGCGCGCGCTCACCGAGATCGAACAGTTCAACGAGACCTTCGGCACCGACTTCCCGGACGACGAGGTCGACACGATCGGCGGGCTGATCACCCATCATTTCGGCCGCGTGCCGCATCGCGGCGAAAAGCTGCAGCTCGGCAACCTCGTGTTCGAGATCCAGCGCGGCGATGCGCGGCAGGTCCACGTGCTGCTGGTGCGCCGCAACCCGCTCGCGAGCCGGCGCGCCGAAACCTCGCACGACGACTGACCGTCCGCGCCGGCCGCGCCTTCCTCAACCGCTCGCCCTCTTTCGCTTCACATGGACGATCCGATCCCGTCCCGCCCGGCTGGCGGCCTCCTCGCGCCCGCCCCCGGGCGCGCGCTGCCGCGCTGGCACTATCCGGCCGCGCTGCTCGCCGGCGCGGCCAATACGCTCAGCTTCGCGCCGACGCCGCACGGCGGCTGGCTGCAGCTCGCCGTATTCGTCTGGTTCTTCGCGCAGCTCACGCGCACGTCGAGCTGGCGCGGCGCCGCGCTCACCGGCGGCGCATTCGGGTTCGGCAACTTCATCAGCGGCATCTGGTGGCTGTACATCAGCATGCACGTGTACGGCGAGATGGCCGCGCCGCTCGCGGGCGGCGCGCTGGTGCTGTTCGCGCTGTACCTGTCGCTGTACCCGGCGTTTTCGGCCGCGTTGTGGTCGTTTTGCGCGGGCCACGCGTGGCATCGCCGCGCGCCCGACCCGCGGCCGTTCGCGCCGACGTGGCACGGCGCGTTCGCGTTCGCGAGCGCATGGGCGCTCGGCGAATGGCTGCGCGGCACCGTGTTCACCGGCTTTCCGTGGCTCGCGAGCGGTTACGCGCAGGTCGACGGGCCGCTCGCCGGGTTCGCGCCGGTCGTCGGCGTGTACGGGATCGCATGGGTGCTCGCGCTGTTCGCCGCGCTGGCCGTGCAGGCGCTCGTCGCCGCGCGCCGGCCGCGCACCGCCGAGCTTGGTGCTCCCGGCGCTGCACGCGCGCCCGCGATCCGGGCGGCCGCGCCGGCCATGCTGGCGGTCGCGCTGGCGGCGCTCGGCATCGGGCTGTCGCAGGCGAGCTGGACCGTGCCCGCGAACGCGCCGCTCACGGTGCGGCTGCTGCAGGGCAACGTGAAGCAGGACATCAAGTTCGAGCAGGAAGGCATCGACGCGGCGATCAAGATGTACACGCAGATGATCGTCGAGAAGCCGGCCGACCTGATCGTCACGCCGGAAACCGCGATCGCGGTGATGATCCAGGAGCTGCCCGAGCCGTTCGCCGTCGCGATCCGCAAGTTCAGCGACACGACGGGCTCGGCCGTGCTGTTCGGCGCGGTCGGCGCATCGGTGACGCCGGACGGCCATTACGTCGACTACACGAACAGCCTGTATGGCGTGACGCCGCATTCGCGCGACATCTACCACTACGACAAGCACCATCTCGTCCCGTTCGGCGAGTTCATTCCGTGGGGCTTCCGCTGGTTCGTCGACCTGATGAAGATGCCGCTCGGCGACTTCGCGCGCGGCGCACCGGTGCAGAAGCCGTTCCTCGTTCACAACCAGCCGGTGATGGCCGATATCTGCTACGAGGACTTGTTCGGCGAGGAGATCGCCGCGACGATCCGCGACAACCCGCAGCCGCCCGGCGTGCTCGTCAACGTGACGAACCTCGCGTGGTTCGGCGACACCATCGCGCTCGACCAGCATCTGCAGATCGCCCGCATGCGCGCGCTCGAAACCGGCCGGCCGATGCTGCGCTCGACCAATACCGGGATGACGGCCGCGATCGACGCACGCGGCCGCGTGCTCGGCCAGCTCAAGCCATACACGATCGGCTCGCTCGACGTGCGGATCGAAGGCACCAGCGGCTTCACGCCGTACGTGACGAGCGGCAACGCCGTCGTGCTCGCCGTGTCGCTGATGCTGCTCGCGTTCGGCTTCACGTTCGGGCCGGGGCTGCGCCGCCGCGAGCGGGCGATGCGCGACGGGGGCGGCGACGTGTGAGCGGGGGGTGGCCGCTCGGACCGGCCGATCCGTCTGATCCCTCAGGCGAGTCGTTCAGGCTGATCGCTCAGGCCAGCCGTCTGCGAGCCGCGACCCAACGACTGCCAGCCGCTCAACCCCGCCCAGCCGCGAGCCCACGCAAATCGCGCGCGAGCGCGTCCATCACCGGCGCCCACGCGCCGAACGTCGGCTGGCGGTAGAGCGTCGCGCTCGGATACCACGGGCTGTCGGTGCGATCGAGCAGCCACGGCCAATGCGGATTCACGTCGAGCGCGACCCAGGTGCGCGCGCCGAGCGCGCCCGACAGATGCGCAACCGACGTGCACACCGTGATCACCAGATCGAGCGCGCCGATGAACGCCGCCGTGTCGTCGAAACTCTTCAGCTCGGCGGTAAAGTCCTCGATCGCGAAACCGGCCGCGCGCGCCGCGGCGACATCGGCATCCGCGCCCGGCTGCAGCGAATAAAACGCGACGCCGTCGATGCCGCCGAACGCATCGGCATAGCGCGCGAGCCCGACGCGCCGGAACGGGTTGCGCTGGTGCCCCGCGCTGCCCGTCCACACGAGCCCGACCTTCAGCCGCCGCTCGCCCGCGAGCCGCGCGCGCCACGCGTCGCGCGCATGTGGCTCCGCATGCAGGTACGGCACCGACGCGCCGAGCGTCGACGTCTCCATCCCGAGCATCAACGGCAGGCCGATCAGCGGCACCTCGTAATCGAACGGCGGCAGCGTGTCGACACCGCCGCCGGCGCTGAACGCGTCCACGTGCGCGCCGAGGCTGCGCTGCATCAGCGTGCCGAGCTGCGGAAACGTGTTCCACACGAGCCGGCCGCCTTCGCGGTGCGCGCGCTCGGCGAGCGGCGCGACGAAGCGCGCGAACTGCAGCACGTCGCCGAGCCCCTGCTCGCCCCAGACGAGCAAGGTCTTGCCGGCGAGCGGCTCGCCCTGCCAGCGCGGGCCCGGCAGCGCCGGGCGGCGGCCGCGCAGCTCGCCGGCGCCGTCCCAGCGCGCCTCGTGGCCGCGCCAGCCGGCCGCGTAATTGCCGCGCACGAGCTGGATGATCGCGAGGTTGAAACGGAACGATGCGTCGTCGGGCGCGAGTTCGCACGCACGCGTCGCGTAGCGCTCGGCGTCGTCCCAGCGCTGCGCCTCCTTCATCGCCATCGCGATGTTGTTCAGCGCGAGCGCGTTGTCGGGCGCGATCTCCGCGAGCCGCGCCGCGGATGCGAGCGCGCCGTCGAGGTCGAGCGCCGCGAGCCGCGCGACGACCAGGTTGATCCACGCCTGCACGTCGTACGGATCGGCCTCGACGGCCGCGTCGAGCAGCGCGATTTCCTCGTTGCGATCGCCGCCCGACAGCCGCAGCGCGATCGCGAGGTTGTTGCGCAGCGACGGCCAGCGCGGATCGAGCGCATAGGCCGCGCGGTACGGCGCGACCGCGTCCGCGTGACGGCCGGCCATCTGCAGCGCGTAGCCGTGGTTGAACAGCGCCGCGACACCGGGATGCACGCGCGCCGCGCATTCTGCCAGCGCGAGCGCGTCGGCGATGCGCTGCCGCGCGACGAGCGTCGTGGTCAGCTGCGCGAGCGCCGCGCTATCGGCGGCGTGCAGCTGGCCGGCCGCGGCCAGCCACAGTGCGTGCACATCGGCATCGCCGCGCGCACGCGCGTCGGCGGCGTGGCCGAGCAGCGCGAGCAGCGGCGGCAGCAGCGGAATCAGGAGTTCGTTCGAGTCTTGCATGCGATCGGGATAGGCGAGCGGACATGCGGCGAGCGCCGCAATACGCGCATCTTAACGCCCGCAAGACGTCGCGCAACGGCGCGCAGAAGCCGGCGCGGCATGCGCGTCGCGACGCCGTACGACCGCGCGCGCCGCGCGTATCGACACGCCGCGCCCGGCGCGCCGGAACCCCGCCGGCAGCGCATCGGCAGCGCATCGGCGGCGTTCCGGCCGCATCCGCTCGCCGATCCGGTAAAATTGCACGTTTCAGCACACTAACAAGCCGCGCCGCCGCGCGAGCCGACCCTCCGGGCGTTGCCCGGAGCGCCGCCCGCAACGGAGCGCCAGCGCCACGAAGGCTCTTCATGCTTACGTTTCAGCAAATCATCCTGACGCTGCAGTCCTACTGGGACAAGCAGGGTTGCGCTCTGCTCCAGCCCATCGACATGGAAGTCGGCGCGGGCACGTCGCACGTCCACACGTTCCTGCGCGCGGTCGGCCCCGAGCCGTGGCGCGCCGCGTACGTGCAGCCGTCGCGCCGCCCGAAGGACGGCCGCTACGGCGAGAACCCGAACCGCCTGCAGCATTACTACCAGTACCAGGTCGTGCTGAAGCCGGCGCCGGAAAACATCCTCGATCTCTACCTCGGCTCGCTGGAAGCGCTCGGCTTCGACCTGCAGCAGAACGACGTCCGCTTCGTCGAGGACGACTGGGAGAACCCGACGCTCGGCGCGTGGGGCCTCGGCTGGGAAGTGTGGCTGAACGGGATGGAAGTCACGCAGTTCACGTATTTCCAGCAGGTCGGCGGCCTCGACTGCAAGCCGGTGCTCGGCGAGATCACCTACGGCCTCGAACGCCTCGCGATGTACCTGCAGAAGGTCGAGAACGTGTACGACCTCGTGTGGACCGAATGGGAGGAGCAAGGCCCGAACGGCCCCGAGCTGCGCCGCCTGTCGTACGGCGACGTGTACCACCAGAACGAGGTCGAGCAGTCGACCTACAACTTCGAGCACGCGAACGTCGATCTGCTGTTCACGTTCTTCAACAGCTACGAAGCGGAAGCGAAGAAGATGATCGACGCGCAGCTCGCGCTGCCCGCGTACGAGCTCGTGCTGAAGGCCGGCCACACGTTCAACCTGCTCGACGCGCGCGGCGCGATTTCGGTCACCGAACGTGCGGCGTACATCGGCCGCATCCGCGCGCTGTCGCGTCTCGTCGCGCAGGCTTACTACGACTCGCGCGAGAAGCTCGGCTTCCCGATGCTCGGCAATCCGCCGGGCGTGCCGGGCCTCACCACCGACGCCCAGGACGCCGCGCAGCCGGCATGGGCGCCGCCGCTGAAGGTCGAACGCAAGATCGATCAGGACTGACGAGACGAGACTCATTCAAGACATGACGCATAACCATCCCGCCCCCCTGCTCGTCGAACTGCTGACCGAAGAGCTGCCGCCGAAGGCCCTCGCGCGCCTCGGCGACGCATTCGCCGAAGGTCTCGCGCAACGCCTCGCGGCGCGCGACCTCGTCGAAGGCGAACTCGTGTTCGAACGCTACGCGACGCCGCGCCGCCTCGCGGTGGTCGTGCAGAACGTGCGCGCCGTCGCGCCGGACCGGCAGGTCCGCGAAAAAGTGCTGCCCGTGTCGGTCGCGCTCGACGCCGAAGGCAAGCCGACCGCCCCGCTCGCGAAGAAGCTCGCGGCCCTCGGCCACCCGGACCTGACGATCGCCGAGCTCGAGCGCGCGCACGACGGCAAGGCCGAGGCGTTCTTCGTCAACTACTCGGCGGCCGGCGCGACGCTCGCCGACGGCCTGCAGGCCGCGCTCGACGAAACGCTCGAGAAGCTGCCGATCCCGAAGGTCATGACCTATCAGCGCCCGGACGGCACGGACGTCAAGTTCGTGCGCCCGGTGCATCGCCTGACCGTGCTGCACGACGATCGCGTCGTGCCGGTGGCCGCGTTCGGCGTCGACGCCGACGACACCACGCTCGGCCATCGCTTCCTGTCCGACGGCCTCGTCGCGATCCAGCATGCGCGCGCGTATGCGGACACGCTGCGCGACAAGGGCCGCGTGATCGCGCATTTCGCCGATCGCCGCGAGACGATCCGCACGCAACTGAACGAGCACGCGAACGGCGACACGGTCGTGATGCCCGACGCGCTGCTCGACGAAGTGACGTCGCTGGTCGAATGGCCGGTCGTCTATCCGTGCCGCTTCGAGGACGAATTCCTGCAGGTGCCGCAGGAATGCCTGATCCTCACGATGCAGACGAACCAGAAGTACTTCGCGCTGACCGATATCGCCGGCAAGCTGCGCTCGCGTTTCCTGATCGTGTCGAACATCGAGACGAAGACGCCCGGTGAGATCATCGAAGGCAACGAGCGCGTCGTGCGCCCGCGCCTGGCCGACGCGAAGTTCTTCTTCGAGCAGGACAAGAAGAAGCCGCTCGCGGAGCGCGTCCCGCTGCTCGCGAACGTCGTCTATCACAACAAGCTCGGCTCGGCCCTTGCGCGCGTCGAGCGCCTCGAGGCGCTGGCCGGCGAGATCGCGCCCGCGATCGGCGCGGACGTCGCGCATGCGAAGCGTGCCGCGCGCCTCGCGAAGGCCGACTTGCTGACCGACATGGTCGGCGAGTTCCCGGAGCTGCAGGGCACGATGGGCACCTACTACGCGCGCCACGACGGCGAGCCCGACGACGTCGCGCTCGCGTGCGCGGAGCACTACCAGCCGCGCTTCTCGGGCGACGCGCTGCCGACCACGCCGGTGTCCACCGCCGTCGCGCTGGCCGACAAGCTCGAGACGATCGTCGGCATCTGGGGCATCGGCCTCGCGCCGACCGGCGAGAAGGACCCGTTCGCGCTGCGCCGCCACGCGCTCGGCGTGCTGCGCCTGCTGCTCGAGAAGCAGCTGCCGCTCGATCTCGTGTCGCTGCTGCGCACCGCGCATGCGCGCTTCGAGCAGGTGCCGGGCGTCGCCGAAGCGACGGACGCGATCTTCGCGTTCTTCATGGACCGCCTGCGCGGCCTGCTGCGCGAACGCGGCTACACGGCTGGCGAAGTCGACGCGGTGCTGAGCCTGAATCCGACGCGCGTCGACGATCTCGTCGCGCGCCTCGACGCGGTGCGCGAATTCACGCGCCTCGCGGAAGCCGAAGCGCTCGCGGCCGCCAACAAGCGGATCTCGAACATCCTGAAGAAGTCGGAAGGCGGCGTGAACGGCGCGGTCCAGCCGGCGCTGCTCGTCGAGGCCGCGGAGAAGGCGCTGCACGAGCAGCTCGCCGCGGTCACGCCGCACGTGCAGTCGCAGCTCGACGCGCGGGCGTACACGGGCGCGCTGTCGGCGCTCGCCGCGCTGCGCGCGCCCGTCGACACGTTCTTCAACGACGTGATGGTCAACGCGGAAGATCCGGCGCTGCGCGCGAACCGTCTCGCGCTGCTGTTCGCGCTGCATCAGCAGATGAACTGCGTCGCCGACATCTCGAAGCTCGCCGCTTAAGGCCCGACGATGCCGACCAGCCCCAACCGCAAGCTCGTCGTCCTCGACCGGGACGGCGTGATCAACGTCGATTCGGATGCGTTCATCAAGACGCCCGACGAGTGGGTCGCGCTGCCCGGCAGCCTCGAGGCGATCGCGCGGCTCAATCACGCGGGCTACCGCGTGGTGGTCGCGACCAACCAGTCCG
Source organism: Burkholderia sp. WP42 (assembly GCF_000745665.1). Lineage (NCBI taxonomy): Bacteria > Pseudomonadati > Pseudomonadota > Betaproteobacteria > Burkholderiales > Burkholderiaceae > Burkholderia > Burkholderia sp. WP42. The sequence continues at coordinate 315,658 of NZ_JQJT01000006.1, forward strand.
GCATCGGCCGCGGGCTGTTCGACATGGCCACGCTCAACGCGATGCATCTGAAGATGCATCGCGCGGCGGCCGCGGTCGGCGCGCGCATCGACGCGGTGTTCTTCTGCCCGCATACGGCCGAGGATCAGTGCGACTGCCGCAAGCCGAAGCCCGGCATGATGCAGATGATCGCCGAGCGCTTCGAGATCGATCCCGGTCATACGCCGGCAGTCGGCGATTCGCTGCGCGATCTGCAGGCCGGCGTCGCGTCCGGCTTCCGGCCGCACCTGGTGCTGACCGGCAAGGGCAAGAAGACGCTCGCCGCCGGCAACCTGCCGGCCGGCACGAAGGTCCACGACGATCTGCGCGCGTTCGCGCTCGACTTCCTTTCACACGAACACGAGTGATGCGGCGGCCGCGCGCATCCTCCCTACTGTCAGACCCACGCCGATGCGCTTCGTCCGCTCCCTGCTGCTGCTGATCTACTTCATCCTGTACACGGTGCCGTACGCGACCGCGTGCTTCATCGCCTTTCCGTTCATGCGCCCCGACGCCCGCTACTGGATGGCGGCCGGCTGGTGCAAGTCGACGCTGTGGGTCGTGCGCTGGCTGAACGGCATCCGCTACCGGATCGAAGGGATGGAGAACCTGCCCGACGGGCCGGCCGTGCTGCTGTCGAAGCATCAGTCCGCTTGGGAAACGCTCGCGTTTCCGGCGCTGATGCCGAAGCCGCTCTGCTACGTGTTCAAGCGCGAGCTGCTGTACGTGCCGTTCTTCGGCTGGGCGCTCGGGCTGCTGCACATGGTCAACATCAACCGCAAGGAAGGCAAGAACGCGTTCGTGTCGGTGATCCGCCAGGGCAAGAAGCGCCTGTCCGAAGGCGCGTGGATGATCATGTTTCCGGAAGGCACGCGCACGCCGGTCGGCAAGCAGGGCAAGTACAAGACGGGCGGCGCGCGCTTCGCGATCGAGACCGGCACGCCGGTCGTGCCGATCGCGCACAACGCGGGTCGCGTGTGGCCGCGCAACTCGTTCACGAAATTTCCGGGCGTCGTCACGGTGTCGATCGGCAAACCGATTCCGGTCGAAGGCAAGACGCCCGACGTATTGAACTCGCAGGTCGAAGCCTGGATCGAAGCGGAAATGCGCCGCATCGATCCCGATGCCTATCGGCAGGCGGGCAATGCCGGCACGCGCGATGCCGCGCGCGTCTGACTCCCGCGGACTGCAGCCGTTGCGTACGACGAAACGAAGCGAACTGATGAAGAAGCGTCCGCGGCCACGGCCTGCCGTCGTGGCCCTCGATCATCGCCAGATGGACCTGCCGCTGTTCGACGGGCCGGCAGCCGCGTCGCCCGCGCCGGCTACACCTGCCACGCCCGCTCCCGCCGCCGCACCGCCGGCCACGCCAGCAGCAGGCACGCCTGCCGCGCCGCTCGATCCGGGGCCTGCGCGCGATCGCTCGCGCGTGCGCACGTTCGCGATCGACAGCCGCGTGCTCGAATATCGGCTCAAGCGCTCGGCGCGCCGCACGATCGGCTTCACGATCGACGGCAGCGGGCTGTCGATCACCGCGCCGCGCTGGGTCACGCTCACCGACATCGAAGCGGCGATCGCCGAAAAGCAGCGCTGGATCTTCGCGAAGCTCGCCGAGTGGAAGACCCGCACCGAACAGCGGGCGCTGCCGCAGATCGACTGGCGCGACGGCGCGCAACTCCCGTATCTCGGCAAGACGGTGACGATCGCGCTCGGCGCGAGCGCCGTCGCCTTCGATACCGACACGCTGCGGCTGTCGCTGCCGCTGCCCGCGCAGGCCGACATGCAGCAGATCAAGGATCGCGTGCAGGGCTGGCTGCAAGGCGAAGCGAAGCGGATCTTCGGCGAGCGCCTCGCCGTCTATGCGCAAAGGCTCGGCGTCACGTATTCGACCTACGCGTTGTCGTCGGCTGCGACGCGCTGGGGCAGCTGCTCGAGCGACGGCAGGATCCGGCTGAACTGGCGGCTGATCCACTTCCCGATGTCGATCATCGACTACGTCGTCGCGCACGAGCTGTCGCATCTGCGCGAAATGAACCACAGCCCGGCGTTCTGGCAGACCGTCGAATCGATCTTCCCCGAATTCCGCGAAGCGCGGCACACGCTCAAGCATCATCCGCCCGAGCTGCTGCCATCGCTGTAACGCCGAGCTTCGCACCGCGAAGCGAAACGGGCGATGCGCATCCTGCGGCATCGCCCGTTTTTCATTGCTCGCGGCGCGCACTGCGCTCAGTGCGCCTTCTTCTGGATGAACTCGATCTTGTAGCCGTCCGGATCCTCGACGAACGCGATCACGGTCGTGCCGTGCTTCATCGGGCCCGCTTCGCGCGTGACCTTGCCGCCCTGCGCCTTGATCTTCTCGCAAGCCGCGTACGCATCGTCGACTTCCACCGCAAGATGGCCGAAGCCGTTGCCGAGATCGTAGGACGGCGTATCCCAGTTGTGGGTCAGCTCGAGCACGGTGCCCGTGCTTTCCGCTTCGTAGCCGACGAATGCGAGCGTGAACCGGCCTTCCGGATAATCGTCGCGACGCAGCAGCTTCATGCCGAGCAATTCGGTGTAGAACTTGATCGAGCGGTCGAGATCGCCGACTCGCAGCATCGTATGCAGCAAACGCATCTGTGTACTCCTGTGGGGACTTTCCGGAACCGGAAATTCTACCGGAGACGGGTGAATCCCGCCGGGGGTGGAGGCGCGGGGTTGGGGGTGGTTTGCGGGCGGTGCTGTCACGGTTCCGGGGCGATCGGGCGGGATTTTGGGCGGCGTTCGGACGTGCTTGAGACCATCACCCGACCGCCTGCGCCCACGCGCGGACCGGCACCGCTCCGCCGGAGGCTCGCCGGCAAGTCCATCGATCGGGTAACATCGTCGCACGTCGCACCAAACGTGGGCATCCGCCCGCCGCCGGCCCGCGCCGCCTCTTCCCATTCAGCCACATTGCCCGCCGTGCGAAATCGCCAACTCGTTCGCCAACAACGCGCCGTCTGCCCGTCTCGTTCGCTGCCCGTCCTGCGTCACGCCGGCGAGGTCCGCCGATGAGCGCGCTCGCCGCATCGCCGACGCGCGGCGCGCTGGACGCACGCGCGGTCGGCGTGATGCTGCTGCTGTGCGCGATCTGGGGCTTCCAGCAAGTCGCCATCAAGAGCACCAACGCCGCGATTGCGCCGATGTTCCAGGCCGGGCTGCGCTCGGTGATCGCCGCGCTGCTGCTATGGGGCTGGGCACGCTCGCGCGGCACGCCGTTGTTCCGCGCGGACGGCACGCTCGGGCCCGGCATCGCGGCCGGCGCGCTATTCGCCGGCGAGTTCGTTTGTGTGTTCTTCGGGCTGACGCTGACGAGCGCGTCGCACATGGCGATCTTCCTGTACACCGCGCCGTGCTTCACGGCCCTCGGCCTGCATCTGTTCGCGCCCGGCGAGCGGCTGCAGCGGATGCAGTGGGCCGGCGTCGGCCTCGCGTTCGCCGGCATCGCGCTCGCGTTCGCGGACGGCTTCCTGAAACCGCGCGCGCCAGGCACGTCGGTGCTCGCGGGGCTGGCCGGCGATGCACTCGGCATTCTCGGCGGCGCGATGTGGGCCGCGACGACGGTCGTCGTGCGCTCGACGTCGCTCGCCCGCGTCAGCGCCAGCAAGACGCTGTTCTACCAGCTCGCGGTGTCGGCTGCCGCGCTGCTCGCGCTCGCCGCGCTGCTCGGCCAGATCTCGTTCGCGCGCGTCACACCGCTCGCGCTCGCGAGCCTCGCGTATCAGTCGGTGATCGTCGCGTTCGTCAGCTATCTGTCGTGGTTCTGGCTGCTGACCCGCTACAGCGCGTCGCGGCTGTCGGTGTTCACGTTCCTGTCGCCGCTGTTCGGCGTCGCGTTCGGCGTGCTGCTGCTCGGTGAATCGGTCGGCTGGCGCTTCATGTCGGCCGCGGCGCTCGTGCTGACGGGCATCGCGCTGGTCAACGCACCGGCGCGTCGGCGCGCGTAGCGGGGCTTGGCGGCGAGCCGGAGGGGTCAAAGGCGCTGATCGCGCCGGTCGCGACGAAGGCGAAGGCGGAGGCGACGACCAAGACTGGGACCACGACCACGACTGGAACTGGAACTGGAACTGGAACTGGAACTGGAACTGGAACTGGAACGGTAGCTCAGCCGCATGCGTCATCGCATCCGCAGCCTCAACAGTAGCCGCGACCACACCCGCCACCCCATCTGCATCCGCAAACGCCGCAGCCAGCACGCCGCATCCGCCCCAAAAACAAAAAGGCCACCCTCAAAGGCAACCTTCCGAACCCCGAACCCGCGCACGGGCGACCGTGCGCTTGCGTCACTGCGCGACGTTGCGCGCGCGGGCAAGCGCCTGCGCGACGCCGACATATTCGGCCACGCTCACGTCCTCCGCGCGCCGCGCCAGATCGAAGCCGAGCGCGTCGAAATCGATCGTGTCGCGATACTCGCCGAGCGTGTTGCGCAGCATCTTGCGGCGCTGCGAGAACGCGGCCGTGACGAGTTCGCCGAGCAGCACCGGATCGACGTCCGGCAGTTCGTGCGGTGCGTACGGAATCATCCGCACGATCGCCGAATCGACCTTCGGCGGCGGCTGGAACGATTCCGGCGGCACATCGAGCATCTTGTCCATCACGTAGCGGTACTGCAGCATCACCGACAACCGCGAGAACGCCTTCGTGCCCGGCTCCGCGACCATCCGCTCGACCACTTCGTTCTGCAGCATGAAATGCTGGTCGATCACGACAGGCGCGAACGTCATCAGATGGAACAGCAGCGGGCTCGAAATGTTGTACGGCAGGTTGCCGACGATTCGCAGCGACGGCGCGTCGCCCGGCGCCGCGAGCGAGCCGAAGTCGAACGCGAGCGCATCGCCCGCGTGCAGTTCGAGCAGCGCGCCGAAGCGCTGCTGCAAGCGCCCGATCAGGTCGCGGTCGAGCTCGACTGCGTGCAGCGGCGACTCCGGCGTGGCGACGCGCGCGATCAGCGGCTCGGTCAGCGCGCCGAGGCCCGGGCCGATCTCGACCATCCGCTGGCCGCGCACGGGGCCGATCGTCGCGACGATCGAGTCGATCACGCCGTGATCGACGAGGAAGTTCTGCCCGAAGCGCTTGCGCGCGAAGTGGCCTTGGTGCTGTCTGCTGTTCGACATCGACTGAGAAAAACCAAAAATGCGACGAATGAGGTGGGACTGCGCGCGTCAGGATGCGCGGCGATGGCGCGCCATCGTGACGGCCGTGTCGAGCGCGGCGACCATGCTGCCAGGATCGGCGCGGCCGGTGCCGGCCAGATCCAGCGCGGTGCCGTGATCGACCGACGTGCGGATGATCGGCAGCCCGAGCGTGACGTTGATGCCCTCGCCGAAGGTCGCATACTTCAGCACGGGCAGGCCCTGATCGTGGAACATCGCCAGCACGCAATCGGCGCCGGCCAGATAGCGCGGCTGGAACAGCGTGTCGGCCGGATACGGGCCGCGCGCATCGATGCCGCGCTCGCTCGCGCGGGCCAGCGCCGGCGCGATCACGTCGATCTCCTCGCGGCCGAGATAGCCGTTCTCCCCGGCGTGCGGGTTCAGCCCCGTCACGAGGATGCGCGGCGCCGCGAGGCCGAAGTCGCGCCGCAGGTCGCGATCGATGATCGCGAGCGTGTCGACGAGCCCGTCGATCGTCAGCGCGGCCGACACGTCCTTCAGCGGCAGATGCGTGGTCGCGAGCGCGACGCGCAGCGGCCGCTCGCCGGTACCGGCCAGCATCATCACGACGCGCGGCGTGTGCGTGCGTTCGGCCAGGTATTCGGTATGGCCGGTGAACGGTACGCCGGCATCGTTGATGGTGCTCTTTTGCAGCGGGGCCGTGACGATCGCGTCGTAGCGGCCGGCCAGCGCGCCGTCGATCGCCGCATCGAGCAGCGCGAGCACGTAGCGGCCGTTGGCCGCGTCCAGCGTGCCCGCGTGCGCGGGCGCCGCGAGCGGATGATGTTGCACCGACACCGGGCCGCCCGCGAGCACCGCACGGTCGGCGCCGACGGCCGCCGCGCGTGCGTCGAGCAGCGCGGCGTCGCCGAGCACGGTGAACTGCGCGTCCGGCCAGCGCCGCGCGGCATCCTGCAACGCCTGCACGGTCAGCTCAGGGCCGACGCCCGCGGGCTCGCCAGTCGTGATCGCGATCTGCAACGCGGCTGCCGTCATCTGAAGCTCGCTCAGTTCGCCGGCCCGACGCCGTCGATCTTGTACTGCACGTACGACGAGTCGCGCAGCTCGCGCAGCCAGTCGGCATATGCCTGCTCGGCCTTGCGCTGGCCGATCGCCTGGCGGGCGATGTCCATCTGCTGCTGCACCGACCCTTCGGCCTCGCGCCGGTCGATCACCTGGATCAGGTGATAGCCGTACTCGGTGCGCACCGGCTGGCTGATCTGGCCGTCCTGCAGGTTGTTCATCGCGCGCTCGAATTCCGGCACGGTCTCGCCCGGGCTGATCCAGCCGAGATCGCCGCCCTGCGACGCCGACCCGTCCTGCGAGTAAGTGCGCGCGAACTTCGCGAAATCGCCGCCGGCCTCGACCTGCTTGCGGATGTCGAGCAGCTGCTGGCGCGCCTGGTTTTCCGACTTGCCTTCGCCGACGCGCAGCAGGATGTGGCGCACGTGCGTCTGCACGATCTTCGGCGCCGCGGCGCTCGCGCCCTGGCTCTGGCGGCGATCGACCAGCCGGATGATCTCGAAGCCGTCCGGCACGCGGATCAGCGTCGGATTGACCTGGCCGGGACGCAGCTTCGACGCGGCCGCGACGACGTCAGGCGGCAGCGTGCTCGGTGCCTTGAAGCCGAGGTCGCCGCCCTTCTTCGCGTCGTTCGCTTCCGAATTGTTGCGTGCGAGCTTCTCGAAATCGGCGCCCGACGTCGCTTGCTGCAGCAGCGCCTCGGCCTTCTTCTGCGCGGCTTCGATGTCGGCTTGCGGCGCGTTGGTGGGCGCCTTGATGAAGATGTGCTGGAAGCGCAGATCCTGCTGCTGCGACGCGTTCGGCCCGCGCTGGCTCGCGATGTAGTTCGCGACCTCGGCGTCCGACACGGTGATCTTGCCGTCGACCTCGCGCTCGCGCAGCTTCGACAGCATCAGCTCGGTGCGCGCATCGCTCGTGAAGACGCTCCACGGCACGCCTTGCGCCTCCAGGCGCGCGCGATACTGGTCGAGCGTCATGCCGTTCGCCTGTGCGAGGCGCTGCAGCGTGGACTGCACGGTGGCGTCGTCGATGCGGATGCCGTCGTCCTTCGCCTTCTGCACCTGGATGCGCTCGAGCACCATCTGGTTCAGCACCTGCGCACGCAACTGTTCGGCCGGCGGCACGGGCGCGTTCTGCTGCTGCAGCCGGCGCGCGATCAGGCCGACCCGCTGGTCGAGTTCGCGGCCCGTGATCACGTCGTTGTTGACGACCGCGACGACTTCGTCGGTCAGTTGCGCGCCTTGCGAACCGAGCGCCTGCGCCGCGGCCGGCGCAGCGGCGAGCAGCGCGGCGGACGCGGCGAGGCTGGACACGACTGCCGCGAAACGAAGGGTTTTCTTCATTGCCACTGATACTCCATTGAAAGCGTGCTGACCGGTGCGGACAAGCCGGCGTTACTCGTAGTTGCTGAAGCGGGACATCGGCGGCGGCGCGGACGGCAGCGGCTGGTAGCCCGGCACGCCGGCGCGGAAGGCGGCGACGAGCCCGTTGTCGATGCTCGACAGCCCCTTCAACGTGAGCTGCATCATGAAGCGCGTCGACGAGTTCTGCTGCCCCGACGTGTTCACGCCGTTCGCGTACCGCTGGATCCCGACGCCGAGCGCCCAGCAATCCGCGTCGTATTGTAAGCCGAGCAGACCGTCGACGACCCGATCGGCGGCCAGGTCGTAGTTGAAGCGACCGACCGCATACAGGCGCCGCGTGAGCGGCCATTGCGCGGACACCAGGAACTGGTTGATCGGCTGGTTGTCGAGCGTCGTGTTCGAGCGCGTATAGCGGTAGCCGACGTTGATCACGCGGCGCTCGCCCGGGCTGAAGCCGAAACCGATGCTCGACTTCACGAGCTGGTTGTTGTTCTGGTTGTACTGGAACGCCGTCTCCGACATGAAGCCGGAGCCGAGCTTCAGCGCCGCGCCGACGATCAGGTCGGAATGGCGCGCCAGCACGCCGCTCTGGTTCGAGTTCAGCGCCACGCGCTGATTCGCGAAGTAGTACTGCTGCGCGACCACGAAGCGCGCGCGCTCGTCGCCGGTACGCGGATCGATGAAGCGCGAGGTCAGGCCGGCCGTGATCCGGTTCGCGTCCGCGATCCGGTCGTTGCCGACGAACGTGTTCGGCTGGTAGATCTCCGCGAGCCCGAAGTCCGACTCGGCGGTATCGAACAGCGGCGCGTTCGACTGGTCGCGATACGGCGTGTAGACGTAGTACAGGCGCGGCTCGAGCGTCTGGATGAAGTCCTGGCCGAACAGATGGACCGAGCGGTCGAAGATCAGGCCCGAGTCGAAGCTCACGGTCGGGATCGACTCGGTGAAGTGCTTCGGGCTGTTCGGCGTGCTCGACGACAGATGGTTCAGGTCGTACGACGCGAGGTGGTACTGGACCTTCGGCACGACGAAGTAGCCGGGCCCGTACACGCCGTAGGCGATGTACGGATTGAAGACGATCCGGTCGCCTTCGGTCGAATCGGCGGTCGTGATGCGAAAGCGCGAATAGTCGGCTTCCGCGCCGAAGTCGAAGCCGCCGACGTTGTACTTCGTGTACTTCACGTTCAACTGCGGCTCGCGGCTGTACGGCGAGATCGACGGCGGCAGCGTCTGCCAGTGCTGGTAGCGCGCGAGCACCGACCACGGACCCTTGTTGTACGTGATGCCGGCTTCCTGCTGGTACAGCGTCTGCGTCCCGTTGATGAACTGGTTCATCGACCCAAGGTCTTCGGGATAGGTATTGTCCGAGACCTTGTTGTAATAGACGTAGCCGGCGAAACCGCTGCCGAAGTTCTGCTGGTGCTGCCAGTAGATCGCGTAGCGGTTGCGGTGCGCGAGGCGGTCGTCCGGCAGGTAGTTGGCCGTGAACGTGCCCGAGTACGACGGCGACAGATAGCGGAACGTCGCTTCCGTCTGCACGCCGCGCCGCGAGATGATGCGCGGCGTGATCGTCAGGTCGCGGTTCGGCGCGATGTTGAAGTAGTACGGCAGCGACAGCTCGAACCCGTTGTTCGAGTTCATCGAGAAGGTCGGCGGCAGCAGGCCGCTGCGCCGGTCGCCCGACAGCGGGAACGTGAGCCACGGGCTCGCGAAGATCGGCACGCCCTGGAAGAACAGCACGCCGTTGCGCGCAGTGCCTTCGTCGGCGCCGGTGTCGAAGTCGAAGCGGCTGCCCTTGATGTACCACGCGGGATCGGTCGCGCACTGGCACGCGGTGTAGGTGCCGTTCACGAACACCGAGCGCTCGCTGTCGAGCAGGTCGACGCGCTCCGCGCTGCCCGAGCCGCCCGTCACGTTGAAGTGGTACTTCGGCGCCGTCATGAAGCCCTGGTTCGCCTCGACCTTCAGATGCGCCTCGGGGCCAGCGAACGACGTGCCGCCGTTGATCACCCTCACCTGGCCGTACGCGTCGGCCATGTCGGTGTCCTGATCGTAGTGGATCGCGTCGGCCTTCACGACCGCGTCGCCGCGGCGCAGCTCGGCCGAGCCCTTCGCGGCCAGATCCTGCTCGGCCGTGCCGCTCGTGTGGTCGGCGATCACGAAGGCGGCCGGCTTCGCGCCGTCCTTCAGCGGGTGATCCTCGAGCTGCGGGGCGAGGCGCAGGTCCCACGGCGAGCCGAGCGGCTGCGGTTGCGCGGCCGCGCCCGACAACTGCGCGTACGACACGGCCGGCACGAGGCCGGGCACGGCCAGGAGCGCGAGCGCGAGCCGCCTTTTGCGCGGCGCCCCGTCACCGGGGAAGACATTCGGGAATAGCGGTTTGGGCGGCATCTATCGTTTGGCGAATCGCCCCTTGTCAACCGTCGCTGCACGGCACCGCCGCGCTCGGCGGGCCGCACCGTCGCACCGCGACTGCGGCTGAGCGCAAACCGGGAAGGCGAGCGGGCGGACGGCGCGACAGGCAACTGGCCGGTGCGGCGGAAGCTGACGCGGGGCGCGTCAAAAAAGTCGTGGGGTATTATATGGCAAGACGTTCCCCCCTCCGCCGAGTTTCATGACGCCCCCATCCGCCGCATCCCAGCCCGACGCCCGCCTCGACGCGCTCACCGCGTGGCTGCGCCCGCTCGCCGAGCGCCACGCGCTCGATCTGTCCACCCTCGCGCCCGCGTCTTCGGACGCCAGTTTCCGCCGCTATTTCCGCGTCGCGTCGGCAAACAGCCCGGGCGGCTCGCTGATCGCGGTCGACGCGCCGCCGCCCGAGAAGTGCCGCGAGTTCGTCCAGGTCGCGCAACTGCTCGCCGCGGCCGGCAACCACGTGCCCGAGGTACTGGCCCACGACTTCGACGCCGGCTTCATGCTCGTGACCGACCTCGGCCGCACGTCGTACATCTCGGTGCTCGATCCGGCGGACCCGGCTGCCGCACGCGGGCTGATGCGCGCCGCGCTCGACGCGCTGATCCGCTTCCAGCTGGCGTCGGCGCCCGACGTGCTGCCGCCGTTCGACGAGGCGTTCCTGCGCCGCGAGATGGAGCTGCTGCCCGAATGGCTGATCGGCCGGCACCTCGGCAAACCGGTCGACGACGCGATGCGCGGCACGCTCGACCGCACGTTCGCGCTGCTGATCGCGAGCGCCCGCGCGCAGCCGCAGGGCTTCATGCTGCGCGACTTCATGCCGCGCAACCTGATGGTGTGCGAGCCGAACCCCGGCGTGCTGGACTTCCAGGACGCCGTGTACGGGCCGCTGACCTACGACGTCGTGTCGCTGCTGCGCGACGCGTTCATCAGCTGGGACGAGGAGTTCGAACTCGACTGCTTCGCGTATTACTGGGAAAAGGCGAAGAAGGCCGGCCTGCCGGTCGATCCGGATTTCGGCGAGTTCTACCGCCAGCTCGAATGGATGGGGCTGCAGCGCCACATCAAGATTCTCGGCCTGTTCGCGCGGATCAACTATCGCGACGGCAAGCCGCATTACCTGGCCGACCTGCCGCGCTTCGTCGCCTATGCACGCAAGGTCGCGCTGCGCTACCGTCCGCTCGTACCGTTCGCGAAGCTGCTCGACGAGCTCGAGGGCAAGGGCGCGGCCGATGTCGGCTACACGTTCTGAGCGCCCGCACGACCTGCCGAACATGAGCACGACCCTGACCACCGCGATGATCTTCGCCGCCGGGCGCGGCGAACGGATGCGCCCGCTGACCGACACCCGCCCGAAACCGTTGCTCGAAGCCGGCGGCAAGCCGCTGATCGTCTGGCAGATCGAGGCGCTCGCGCGCGCCGGCATCGACACGATCGTGATCAACCACGCGTGGCTCGGCGCCCAGGTCGAGGCGGCGCTCGGCGACGGTTCGCGCTGGGGCGTGCGGCTCGCGTATTCGGCCGAGCGCGAAGCGCTCGAGACCGCCGGCGGCATCGCGCAGGCGCTGCCGCTGCTCGAGCGCGACGGCCGGCCGACGGTGTTCGCCGCCGTCAGCGGCGACGTGTTCTGCGAATTCGACTACCGCACGCTCGCGTCGCGCGCGGCGCCGATGGCCGCGCTCGAAGCGCCCGCGATGCACCTGGTGATGGTGCCGAACCCGCCGTTCCATCCGGCCGGCGACTTCGCGCTCGGCGACGACGGCCGCCTGTCGCTCGACGGCCCCGCGCGGCTCACGTTCGGCAACATCGGGCTGTACGACACGCGGATGTTCCGCGATCTCGAACCCGGCACGCGGCGCGCGCTGACGCCGTACTATCGTGCGGCGATCGAAGCGGGCCGCGCGACCGGCGAACGGTACGACGGCGTGTGGGAGAACGTCGGCACGCCGGCGCAGCTCGGTGAACTCGATGCGCGGCTGCGGGCCGCGGGTTGATCGATACGCGGGGCGGCGCGGCATGACGCGACGCGGTGGGCGGGTGCCGCATGCGGCGGCATCGTCCCGGCGGTCGACGACCACCGGCAGGCCTTGAATCGGCGCGGATCGCCGCGCCGGGCAACGCGGCGATAACGGCGCACCGCCTCACCGCCTCACCGCCTCACCGCCTCACCGCCTCACCGCCTCACCGCCTCACCGCCTCACCGCCTCACCGCCTCACCGCCCGCAGCGTAGCGCGCGCCCTCGGCACGCACCGCAACATCCGCGCTCGCAAACAACACCTCAAGCAACAACTCAAGCAGCCTCCGCCGCCTCCCCACCCGTCGCCGCACGCTGCTGCTGCAGCGTCCACATCTGCGCATACAGCCCGTCCGCTTGCACGAGTTCGTCGTGCGTGCCGCGCTCGACGATGCGCCCGTGGTCCATCACGAGAATCTGCTGCGCGTGCACGACCGTCGACAGCCGGTGCGCGATCACCAGCGTGGTCCGGTGCCGGGCGATCTGGTCGAGCTCCTGCTGGATCGCGCGCTCCGAACGCGAATCGAGCGCGGAAGTCGCCTCGTCGAACAGCAGGATCGGCGGGTTCTTCAGCAGCGTGCGCGCGATCGCGACGCGCTGCTTCTCGCCGCCCGACAATTTCAGCCCGCGCTCGCCGACCGGCGTGTCATAGCCCTTCGGCAGGCTTTCGATGAAGTCGTGGATGTGCGCGGCGCGCGCGGCCGCGATCACTTCGTCGCAGCTCGCGCTCGGGCGGCCGTACGCGATGTTGTAGTAGATCGAGTCGTTGAACAGCACGGTGTCCTGCGGCACGATGCCGATCGACGCGCGCAGCGAGTCCTGCGTGACGTCGCGGATGTCCTGCCCGTCGATCCGGATCGCGCCGCCCGTGTGCCGGTCGAGGTCGTAGAAGCGAAACAGCAGCCGCGACAGCGTCGACTTGCCCGACCCGCTATGGCCGACCACCGCGGTCGTCGTGCCCGCATCGATCGTGAACGACACGTCGTGCAGGATCGGCCGCGCCGGCTCGTATGCGAAGTTCACGTGCTCGAAGCGCACCTGCGCGCCGGCCACCGCGAGCGCGCGCGCGTCGGGCAGATCCGCGACTTCCTTCGCGGCCGACAGCAGCCCGAACATCCGGTCCATGTCGGTGAGGCTCTGCTTGAGCTCCCGATAGACGACGCCGAGAAAATTCAGCGGGATGTACAACTGCAGCATGAACGTGTTGATCAGCACCAGATCGCCGAGCGTCAGCTTGCCGGCCAGCACGCCCTGCGTCGCGCGCCACAGGATGAACACGAGCCCCGTGCCGATGATCGCCTGCTGCCCGAAGTTCAGCAGCGACAGCGAATTCTGCGAGCGGATCGCGGCCCGGCGGTAGCGCTTCAGGTTCTCGTCGTAGCGCTGCGTCTCCCACTCCTCGTTGCCGAAGTACTTGACCGTTTCGTAATTGATCAGCGAGTCGATCGCCCGCGAGTTCGCGCGCGAATCGAGCTCGTTCATCGTGCGGCGGAAGTGTGTGCGCCAGTTGGTGACCTTCACGGTGAACACGATGTAGGTGACGAGCGCCGCGAACGTCACGTACGCGTAATACGCTTCGTACTTGACCACGAAGAAGCCGAGCACGAGGCCGACCTCGACGAGCGTCGGCAGGATGCTGTACAGCGAATAGGAAATCAGCTGCTGAATGCCGCGGGTGCCGCGCTCGATGTCGCGCGACATGCCGCCCGTCTGGCGTTCGAGATGGAACCGCAGCGACAGCCCGTGCAGATGCCGGAACACCTGCAGCGCGAGCTGGCGCACCGCGCTCTCGGTCACCTTCGAGAACAGAATTTCGCGCAACTCGGTAAACAGCGACGTCGACAGCCGCACCAGCGCATAGGCCACCACGAGCAGCCCGACGCCGCCCGCGAGCACGATGCCGGCCGACTGCTCGGCGCGGCCGAGCGCGGTGAGCTGCTGCACGGTGGACAGATGATCGACGATGCGCTTCATCACGACCGGCACGCCGAGGTTCGCGACCTTCGCGCCGATCAGGCAGCCGAGCGCGAGCGCGACGCGCCATTTGTAGGTCGCGAGGTAAGGCAGCAGCGAGCGGATGGTCTGCCAGTCGTTGCGGGGCCCGGTGGGAGCCGGCGCGGGCTCGCCGGAAGCGGAATATCGGCGCATGGGGAGGATCGGCGGCGGCGTGAGGCGCATGGCTGCGGCGGCCCGCTCGCCCGCTTTCTCGTACAATTTATGGTCGTTGTATTGTCGCAGAAGCCGCTACGCGCCGCTGCCGGCGGCCCGGCCGGCCGGGCTGCGCGCGGCGGCGCATTTATTACAGGATGAAAGCCCCCGCCATGACCGATCCGATCCTCGAGCTCCCGCAGAAACAGCCCGCCCTGCGCGTCGTCCCGCAACCGCACGACGCCAACGTCCACGGCGACGTGTTCGGCGGCTGGATCATGTCGCAGGTCGACATCGCCGGCTCGATTCCGGCGAGCCAGCGTGCGAACGGCCGCGTCGCGACGGTCGCGGTCAATTCGTTCGTGTTCAAGCAGCCGGTGTTCGTCGGCGACGTGCTGAGCTTCTACGCGACGATCATGCGCACCGGCAACACGTCGGTGACGGTCGACGTCGAGGTGTACGCGCAGCGCATGCGGCTGATGGGCGAAATCGTGAAGGTCACCGAAGCCACGCTCACCTACGTCGCAACCGGCGCCGACCGCAAGCCGCGGCCGCTGCCGCCGCTGTGACCGGCAGCCGCGCCGACGGGCCGCAGCAGGCGCGTCAGCGCGCGGCCGCCAGCCCGAACTCGCGCATCGCCGGCACGAAATCGTGGTTCAGCGTCGGCTTGCGCGACAGCTTCATCAGCACGTAGCGCTGAAACGGCGCGAGCTGCTGCCACTGCGCCAGCGCGGGCGGCAGCAGCCCGGCCAGCGCGCTTTGCTGCACCAGCGCGTCGGGCACCGAGCCGGTGTCGCGCCAGCCCGGCTGCTCGTCCGGCTGGAACCACGACGGCTCGAGATCGGCATGCGTGCGCAGCATCTCGAACAGCGCGTGATCGAAATTGGGCTCGATCGCGGTATCGTCGTCGGCGGGAAAGCGTGCGAGCAGCTTGCGGTCCTCCAGCGGCAGCAGCTGCCACTGCTCGAGCGAGATGCGCAGACCGAAGCGGTCGAGATTGAAGCGCACGATCATCGGGATGTACGTCAGGTTTTCCGACGAATCGTGTTCGAAATCGAATAGCAGCGGAGCGTCGCTGAGTCCCATGGTCGTTACCTGAGTGTCGGATGCCGGCGCGGCCGGCCTGCCTGAGGTATTTTAGAACCTCCGGGCGCGCGCGGCCGACATGATCGACGCCGCAACCGCCCCATCCACCGGAGTGCCCGTGAATCCGACTGACACAGAAGAACCGCGCGGCGCGATCGAGTTGCCGGTGCGTCGCACGCGCGGCGGCGCGGTCGAGGCCGCGCACGATTACGTCGGCCAGGAATGGCCGGTCGCGCTCGTCTTCAACGGCATCTCGCATGCGGTGATGATGTGTACGCCGCGCGACCTCGAGGCGTTCGCGGTCGGCTTCGCGATCTCCGAAGGGATCGTCGAGCGCGGCAGCGACATCAAGGACATCGACGTGAGCGTGCACGCCGACGCGCCGCTGCCGTATGCGCAGGTGCACCTCGAAGTGGTCCAGCAGGCGTTCGCCGCGCTGAAGGAGCGGCGCCGCGCGCTCGCCGGCCGCACCGGCTGCGGCGTGTGCGGCATCGAAAGCATCGACCTGCTCGATCTCGCGCCGGAGCGCGTGCCCGACACCGGCTTTCTCGCGCGCGTCGCGCCCGACGCGCTCGCGCGCGCCGCCCGCGCGCTACCGGCCCATCAGGCGCTCACGCAGCTGACCGGCGGCCTGCATGCGGCCGCGTGGTGCGATGCAACGGGCGCGATCCGCACCGCGTTCGAGGACGTCGGCCGCCACAACGCGCTCGACAAGCTGATCGGTTCGCTGGTGCTCGCGCGCGCCGACCTGACCGACGGCTTCGTGTTTCTGTCGAGCCGCGCGAGCTACGAACTGGTGCGCAAGTCGGCGCGCGTCGGCATTCCGATGGTCGCGACGATCTCGGCGCCGTCGTCGCTCGCGGTCACGATCGCAAAGACGGCCGGCCTGCGGCTGGTGAGCTTCTGCCGCGAGACCGGCCACGTGGATTACGGCACCGCGTGAGCGGTCGCGGCCGGCGCATGGTTCGCCGTGTCGGCCGCATCGGACGCCGCACGCTGCACCGTGCGCACCTCGGGCGCCGCATCGCTCGTGCGCTTGCCGCGATAGTCGGTCCACAGCTTGAGGTCGGTGTCGTAGAGCTTGCAGCGGCGCGCCGTGTCGAAGTACCAGCGCAGGCTGAAGCGCTGCACGACGATCCGGCCGGGCAGCATGTCTTCCAGCTTCGTCTGCGCCGGCTTGAGCCGGTACAGCGGCACGCTCATGTCGACGTGATGCGCGGTGTGCTCCATGATGTGATGCAGCAGGCCGCCGATGCCGAACGGGAACGTCAGGTGCAGCGTGGTCGACACGAACGGCGCGGCGTTCGACCATTCGGCGCGGTTCGCGTGCCATGCGATGCGCGGGTCGGTATGGTGCACGTACACGACGAAGCCGATCATCGAACACCAGAACAGGAACGGCACGAGCACGCCGGTCGCGAGCAGCAGCGCGACCGATTGATGCGTGCGCAGCGCGACCGCGACGACGGCGGCGATCCACACGGCCGCGAAGGCCGTCACCAGCAGGCAGTCGCGCCGGAACACCGGCCGCGACGCGCCGATATAGCCGCGGCTCGGGAAGTACATCCGCAGCCACCAGATCTCGACGAGATAGTAGAGGCCCGGCGCCCAGCCGCTCCGGTAGATGCGATCGAGCAGCCGGCGCGTCGGCGACAGCGCGGCGAACTCCGCCGGCGTATGCGGCGCCCAGACGAAGTCGAAGCCCTTCAGGTTCGTATAGCCGTGGTGCACGACGTTGTGCCCGACTTCCCACAGGCTGTATGGCGTCAGCGACGGCAGAAACGCGATGCGGCCGAGCCAGCGGTTCAGCCCGCGGTTCGGCGTGAGGCTCTGATGGCACGCGTCGTGCCCGATGATGAACAGTCGCCCGGTGATGAAGCCGGCCGCCATCCCGCAGACGATCTTGCCGACGATCGAGCCGAGCAGCAGCGCGCCGGCGAACGCGGCGAACAGCAGCAGGTAATCGAGCACCAGCAGCAGGATCGGGCGCGCGATCTCGCGCGTGGCGAACGGCACGAGCCAGGCGCGGATGACCTTGCGATGCGGGATCGGCTCGTCGGCGCGAACCGGAGTATGAGTATCGTGATTGTTCATGATGCGGAGAAGGCGCGCGGTACGCGCGCCTGAAAAGGGGAAGCCGCGCCGCTTAGCGCGACATCATGTTCATGCTGACGTTGTGCATCACCCACAATGTCCCGACGATCAGGATCAGCGCGGTCAGCACCGTATAGCTGAACGCCATCACGTTCCAGCGCTGGCTCGACGCGGTGTTCATGTGCAGGAAGCACACCAGATGCACGAGGATCTGCGCGAACGCGAGCACCGCGAGCGCGATGACCGCCGCCTTCGGCGCGAGCACGCCTGCCATCACCAGCCCGAACGACGCTGCCGTGAGCAGCACCGACAGCACGAAGCCGACGACGTAGCCACGGGCCGTGCCGTGCGCTTCGTCGTGGTGGATGAGTTCCGAATGAGCCATTTAGATCACGCTCGCGAGGTAGACGAAGGAGAACACGCAGATCCAGACGATGTCGAGGAAGTGCCAGAAGAGGCTCAGGCACGTGAGACGCCGCACGTCGCGCTCGGTCATGCCCGAGCCGCGCGCCATCTGCACGACCAGCACCACCATCCACAACAGGCCGACCGCCACGTGCAGCCCGTGCGTGCCGACCAGCGCGAAGAACGCCGACAGGAACGCGCTGCGCTGCGGGCCTGCGCCGTCGGCGATCAGGTGCGAGAACTCGCGCAGTTCCATCGCGAGAAACGCGGCGCCCAGCACGAACGTCACCGCGAGCCACACGAACACGGCGCCGCGCCGGCGGCGCTGCGCGCCGAGCATCGCGAAGCCGTACGTGATGCTCGACAGCAGCAGCGCGGCCGTCTCGAGCGCGACGCCCGGAATGTCGAACAGGTCCTTCGCGGTCGGACCGCCCGCGAACTGGTTGCCGAGCACGGCGAACGTGGCGAACAGCGACGCGAAGATCACGCAGTCCGTCATCAGGTACAGCCAGAAGCCGAACACCGAATGCGACGGCGGATGGTGGTGCGCGGCCGCATGAGGGGCGGCGCCCGACAGAGATTGATACGACATCAGTTCGTCTCCAGTTCAACTTCCGGCGCCGCGGCGCCGAGCTGCACGCCCGCGCGTTGTTCCTCGATGCGGCGGACGGTGTCCGCCGGAATGTAATAGCCGTCGTTGTCCTGCGCGCTGTACAGCACCACCGTCGCGACGATGCCGACGAGCGCGGCGATCGCGAGCCACCAGATGTGCCAGACGAGCGCGAAGCCGAGCAGCAGGCTGAAGATGCCGACGAAGAAGCCCGCGCTCGTGTTCGACGGCATGTGAATGTCGTCGTAGCGGACGTTCTTGCCGAGGCCGAGCCCGAGGCCCTTCGCCTTGCGATACGCGAGCTCGTCGAGTTCGTGCACGTTCGGGATCACCGCGAAGTTGTAGACCGCGGGCGGCGACGACGTCGCCCATTCGAGCGTGCGGCCGTTCCACGGGTCGCCGGTCGCGTCGCGATACTGCGGCTGGTGACGATTGCGCCAGCCGACCCACACCGATGCGACCTGGCAGAGCACGCCGAGCGCGATCAGCACGACGCCGCACGCGGCGGCCACCAGCCACGGATGCCATGCCGGGTTGTCGTAGTGGTTCAGACGGCGCGTCATGCCCATGAAGCCGAGCACGTACAGCGGCACGAACGATGCGTAGAAGCCGAGGAACCAGCACCAGAACGCGCGCTTGCCGAACTTCTCGTCGAGCCGGAACCCGAACACCTTCGGGAACCAGTAATGCACGCCTGCGAAGTAGCCGAACACGACGCCGCCGATGATCGCGTTGTGGAAATGCGCGATCAGGAACAGGCTGTTGTGCAGCACGAAGTCGGCGCCCGGAATCGCCATCATCACGCCGGTCATCCCGCCGAGCGTGAACGTCACCATGAAGCCGATCGTCCACAGCACGGGCGTCGTGAATTCGATGCGGCCGCGGTACATCGTGAACAGCCAGTTGAAGATCTTCACGCCGGTCGGGATCGCGATGACCATCGTCATGATCCCGAAGAACGCGTTGACGTCGGCGCCCGAGCCCATCGTGAAGAAGTGATGCAGCCACACCAGGAACGCGAGCACCATGATCACGCACGACGCGTAGACCATCGTCTTGTAGCCGAACAGCGGCTTCTTCGCGAAGGTCGCGATCACTTCCGAATAGATGCCGAACGCGGGCAGCACGAGGATGTACACCTCCGGATGGCCCCACGCCCAGATCAGGTTCAGGTACAGCATCGCGTTGCCGCCGGCATCGTTCGTGAAGAAGTGCATGTCGAGGTAGCGATCGAGCCCGAGCAGCGCGAGCGCGACCGTCAGGATCGGGAACGTCGCCATGATCAGCACGTTCGAGCACAGCGCCGTCCACGTGAACACCGGCATCTTCATCAGCGTCATGCCGGGCGCGCGCATCTTGACGATCGTCACGAAGAAGTTGATCGCGGTGATCAGCGTGCCGACGCCCGAGATCTGCAGCGCCCACAGGTAGTAGTCGACCCCTACCCCCGGACTGAACTGCAGCTCCGACAACGGCGGATAGGCGAGCCAGCCCGTCTGCGCGAATTCGCCGATCACGAGCGAGATGTTCATCAGGATCGCGGCGACCGCCGTCATCCAGAAGGACAGCGAATTCAGGAACGGGAACGCGACGTCGCGCGCGCCGATCTGCAGCGGCACGATCAGGTTGAAGAACGCGACCAGCAGCGCCATCGCCATGAAGAAGATCATGATCACGCCGTGCGCGGTGAAGACCTGGTCATAGTGATGCGGCGGCAGATAGCCGGGCGAGTTGTATGCGAGCGCGAGCTGCAGGCGCATCATCACGGCGTCCGCGAAGCCGCGCAGCAGCATCAGCACCGCGACGATCAGATACATCACGCCGATCTTCTTGTGGTCGACCGACGTCAGCCACTCGCTCCACAGCCATTTCCACCGTCCGGTCACCGTCAGCGCGGCGACGATGCCGAGCACGACGAGCCCCATGAACGCGCTCGCGCCCATGATGATGGGCTGATCGAACGGGATCGCCGATAGTGTGAGTTTGCCTAGCATGCGTTACCCCTTCGTCGTGCAGGCGGCGTCCTTCGGATCGAGGACATGGCCGTTGTTGTACTTCGCGATGATGTTGTGGAACAGCTTCGGGTCCACCGACGAGAAATAGCGCACCGGCGCCTTCTCGCTCGGCTGCGCGACCGTGCCGTACGCGGTCATGTCGAGCCGGTCCGCCGACGCCTTCACTTTCTGCACCCACGCGTCGAACTGCTCGCGCGGCTCGGCGAGCGTGCGGAACTTCATGTCCGAGAAGCCGCGACCGCTGTAGTTCGCGGACACGCCGGCGTAGTCGCCGGCTTCGTCGGCGATCAGGTGCAGGCGCGTCTGCATGCCGGCCATCGCATAGACCTGCGTGCCGAGTTGCGGGATGAAGAACGAATTCATCACCGAATCGGACGTGATGCGGAAGTTCACCGGCGTGCCGACGGGAATCGCGAGCTGGTTCACCGACGCGATGCCGAGCTGCGGATAGATGAACAGCCACTTCCAGTCGAGCGCGACGACTTCGACGTCGATCGGCTTGACCGACGACTCGAGCGGCCGGTACGGGTCGAGTTCGTGCGTCGTGCGCCACGTGAGCACGCCGAGGAACAGGATGATCAGCGTCGGGACCGTCCAGATCACGACTTCGATCGCGGTCGAGTGCGACCAGTTCGGCGCGTAGGTCGCGTTGCGGTTGGATGCGCGATAGCGCCATGCAAACCACAGCGTGAGCAGGATCACCGGGACCACGACGATCAGCATCGTCCACGTGGCCGTCGCGATCAGCGACTTTTCCGCGACGCCGACGGCGCCCTTCGGATCGAGCACGTGGAGGTCGCTGCATCCGGCGAGTCCAGCCAGCAGCCCGATGGCGGGTGCCGCACGCGCCCCGCCGGTGATTCGTCCGATCATTGTTCGTTCGCCTGATTGTCGTTGAGGAGTACCACCGGTCGCGCGCCGCCGTCGCGCGACGCAGCCGGCCGCGGCGACCCGACCGCGAACTGTACGGAAATTTGCGGCAGCGCAACTTGACGGCGGACAAGGTTTGCCGTTGCGAGCGGGAGCGGGTCGCGGTAGGCGGGGCGGGATTTTTGGTGGTTGTCGCTGTTGCCGGGGCTCGCGGCGCGGCGTGGGGCCGCGTTCAGGCTGGGGGCAGGAGCGAAGGCGCTACACCGCGACGTGAGTGTCGGCGGGGAGCACGGTAGTAGATATGGGGGACGATCGCGCGCGGCGATCGGCGACGATTGCCGCGGTATGGCGTGCCACGCGAACGCGCGGCGATGCGGGATCGAACCGAGATGCCGCTCGGCGCGTCTTCCCTACGCGCCGATGACGGGCCGCGCGGCGAGCCGCCGGCCGGCCCGAGCGTCCCGCTCGGCCGCGCCGGGCCGCGCGCTCGTTCTGGATCGCGAAGCGTTCGCGCCGCGTATCAGTCGAATTGCCGAAAATCCGGCTTCCGCTTCTCGAAAAAGGCCGTCATCGCCTCGCGCGCTTCCGGCGCGCGCAGCATCGCCGAGAAATGCGCAGCCTCCTCCGCCATCCGCGCGGCCACCGCGACGCCGCCGGTATCCTTGAGCAGCGCCTTCGTCACGCGCAGCGACGACGCGGGCAGTGCCGCCAGCTTCGCGGCCTGCTTCGCCGCGAACGCGTCGAGTTCGGCCGCCGGCAGCACGCGATTGACGATGCCGATCCGGTGCGCCTCCAGCGCGTCGAACGGCTCGCCGAGCAGCAGCTTTTCGGCGGCGATCTGATGTCCGGCCAGCCGCGGCAACAGCACGCTCGACGCGGCCTCCGGGCACAGCCCGAGCTGCGCGAACGGCAGCGAGAACGTCGCGGTGTCGGCCGCATAGACGAGATCGCAGTGCAACAGCATCGTCACGCCGACGCCGACCGCGATGCCCGGCACCGCCGCGACGATCGGCTTCGCCGCGCCGCTGATGCGGCCGAGGAACTGGAACACCGGCGCGTGCTCGTCCGTCGGCGGCGCCTTCAGGAAATCCTCCAGATCGTTACCCGAGCTGAAATTGCCGTCGCTGCCGCGCAGCAGGATCGCGCGGATCGCGTTGTCCTCGTGCGCATCGGCGAGCGCATCGGCCATCGTCTGGTACATCGCCGCGGTCAGCGCGTTCTTCTTCGCCGCCCGCGCGATCGTGATCGTGATCACGCCGTCGGCGCGCTCCACTTGAATTTCGGCCACAACCGTCTCCTTTGACTTTCCCCTACCGGAATGAAAAACGGTGCGCGAGCTCGTGGCCCGCGCACCGTCGTCGCTGCTCGTCGCGTCCCGCTTACAGGCGTTCGATGATGCCCGCCGCACCCATGCCGGTGCCGACGCACATCGTGACCATCCCGTACTTCAGGTTGCGGCGGCGCAGCCCGTGCACGACGGTCGCCGCGCGGATCGCGCCGGTCGCGCCGAGCGGATGGCCGAGCGCGATCGCGCCGCCCACCGGGTTGACCTTCGACGGATCGAGGCCGAGATCGCGGATCACCGCCAGCGATTGCGCGGCGAACGCCTCGTTCAGCTCGATCCAGTCGATGTCGTCCTGCTTCAGGCCCGCTGCCTTCAGCGCGGCCGGGATCGCTTCCTTCGGCCCGATGCCCATGATTTGCGGCGGCACGCCGCGCACCGCGAAGCTCACGAAACGCGCGAGCGGCGTCAGGTTGAACTCCTTCAGCACCTTCTCCGACACGACCAGCAGCGCGCCCGCGCCGTCGGACGTCTGCGAGCTGTTGCCGGCCGTGACCGAGCCCTTGTTCGCGAACACCGTGCGCAGCTTCGCGAGGCCCTCGAGCGACGTATCGGCACGCGGGCCTTCGTCGAGCGCGATCTCGCGGGTCTTCACGTCGACTTCGCCGGTCGCGAGGTTCGGGAAGCGCTCGGTGATCGTGTACGCGGCGATCTCGTCGCCGAATTCGCCGGCCTGCTGCGCGGCGAGCGCCTTGCGGTGCGATTCGACCGAGAACGCGTCCTGGTCTTCACGGCTCACCTTCCACTGCTCGGCCACGCGCTCGGCGGTCAGGCCCATGCCGTACGCGATGCCGAAGTCTTCGCTGCGATCGAAGATGTGCGGCGACATCGACGGCTTGTTGCCCATCATCGGCACCATGCTCATCGATTCGCAGCCGCCCGCGAGCAGCGCCTCCGACTCGCCGACGCGAATGCGGTCGGCCGCCATCGCGAGCGCCGTGATGCCCGACGCGCAGAAGCGGTTGACCGTCACGCCGCCGACCGTCTGCGGCAGCCCGGCGAGCAGCGCGCCCATGCGCGCGACGTTCAGTCCCTGCTCGGCTTCGGGAATCGCACAGCCGATGATCGCGTCCTCGATCAGCTTCGTGTCGAAGCCCGGCACCTGCGCGATCGTCGACTTGATCGCGTGAACCAGCAGCTCGTCGGGGCGCGTGTTCTTGAAGACACCGCGCGGGGCCTTGCCGATCGGGGTGCGGCTGGCGGCGACGATGTATGCGTCTTGCAGTTGTTTGCTCATTTGAAGCTCCTTGTCGGCTCGCTCACTCAGTTACGCACCGGCTTGCCGGTCTGCAACATGCCCATGATCCGCTCCTGCGTCTTCTGCGTGCCGAGCAGCTCGACGAACGCGCGGCGCTCGAGCGCGAGCAGCCATTGCTCGTCGACGAGGCTGCCGGCTTCGACGTCGCCGCCGCACACCACTTCGGCGATGCGGCTCGCGATCAGGAAGTCGTGGTCGCTGATGAAGCGGCCGTCGCGCATGTTGACGAGCGACGCCTTGATCGTCGCGATCGCCGAGCGGCCGGCGACCGGCACGTCCTTCGCGCGCAACGGCGCGCGATAACCGGTCGCGGCCAGCGCGCGCGCTTCCTTCTTCGCAGTGTCGAGCAGCTCGAACACGTTGAAGACGATCGTGTCGGACGGCTTCACGTAGCCCATCGCGCGCGCGTCGTGCGCGGAGCTCGACACCTTCGCCATCGCCGCGTTCTCGAACGACTTAGTGACGAACTTCAGGATGTCGGTCGTCGCGTTCGCGGCCGTGGCGGCGTCCGCCGCGCGCAGCGCCGCTTCCTTCAGGCCGCCGCCGGCCGGCACGAGGCCGACGCCCACTTCGACGAGCCCGATGTAGCTCTCGACGTGCACGACGCGCTTCGCGCTGTGCAGCATCAGCTCGCAACCGCCGCCGAGCGCGATGCCCGACACGGCCGCGACCACCGGCACGTTCGCGTACTTCACGCGCAGCATGCCTTCCTGGAACTTCTTCACGAACGGCTCGATGCCCTTCGCGCCGCCCATCATGAACGCGGGCATCGCCTCCTCGAGGTTCGCGCCGGCCGAGAACGGACCGCCCGGCGTGCCGAGCTTCAGCGACGTCGGCTGCCAGATCACGACGCCCTTGTAATCCTGCTCCGCGAGCTCGATCGCCTGCACGAGGCCGTCGATCACACTCGGCCCGATCGTGTTCATCTTCGACTTGAACGACACGATCACGACGTCGTCCTCGCCCGCGCGGTCGTCGACCCATGCACGCACCGCATCGGTTTCGAACAGCGTCTTGCCGTAGGTCTTCGGGTCCGCGCCAGTTTCGCCGAGCAGCGGCGCGCGGAACACCTGCTTGCCGTAGACGGCAAGATCCGAGCGCGGCACGAAGCGCTTCGACGCCGGCGCCCACGAGCCCTCGGCCGTATGCACGCCGCCCTTCTCGGCGACCGGGCCTTCGAGCACCCACGACGGCAGCGGCACGTTGGCGAGCGCCTTGCCGGCCGCGATGTCTTCCTGCACCCACTCGGCGACCTGCATCCAGCCGGCGGCCTGCCAGCCTTCGAACGGACCTTCGTTCCAGCCGAAGCCCCAGCGGATCGCGAGGTCGACGTCGCGCGCGTTGTCGGCGATCGACTCGAGGTGCACGCCGATGTAGTGGAACACGTCGCGGAAGATCGACCACAGGAACTGCGCGTGCGGATGGTCCGTCTCGCGCAGCAGTTTCAGGCGTTCCGCCGGCGGGCGCTTCAGGATGCGGCCGACGGTTTCGTCCGCCTTAGCACCCGAGTCGACGTAGGCGCCCGTCTTCGCGTCGAGCACCTTGATCGCCTTGCCTTCCTTCTTGTAGAAGCCGCCGCCGGTCTTCTGGCCGAGCGCGCCCTGCTTCACCAGTTCGGCGAGCACCGCGGGCGTTTCGTAGACCGGGAAGAACGGATCGTCGGCGAGGTTGTCCTGCATCGTCTTGATCACGTGCGCCATCGTATCGAGGCCGACCACGTCCGCGGTGCGGAACGTCGCCGACTTCGCGCGGCCGAGGCGGGCGCCGGTCAGATCGTCGACTTCGTCGAAGCGCAGGCCGAACTTCGCGGCCTCGGCGATCACCGCGAGGATCGAGAAGATGCCGACGCGGTTCGCGATGAAGTTCGGCGTGTCCTTCGCGCGCACGACGCCCTTGCCGACGACGCTCGTCAGGAACGTCTCGAGCTGGTCGAGGATCTCCGGGCGCGTATGTGCGGTCGGGATCAGCTCGACGAGGTGCATGTAGCGCGGCGGGTTGAAGAAGTGCACGCCGCAGAAGCGCGCCTTCAGCTCGTCGGAGAAACCTTCGGACAGCTTCGTGATCGACAGGCCCGACGTGTTGGTCGCGAAGATCGCGTTCGGCGCGATATGCGGGGCGACCTTCTTGTACAGGTCGTGCTTCCAGTCCATCCGCTCGGCGATCGCTTCGATCACGACGTCGCATTCGGCCAGCTTCGCGATGTCGTCCTCGTAGTTCGCGGCTTCGAGGTATTTCGCGTCGTCCTTCACGCCGAACGGCGCGGGCGACAGCTTCTTCAGATTCTCGATCGCCTTCAGCGCGATCGCGTTTTTCGGGCCTTCCTTGGCCGGCAGGTCGAACAGCAGCACCGGCACGCGCGCGTTGACGAGATGCGCGGCGATCTGCGCGCCCATCACGCCGGCGCCGAGCACGGCGACCTTGCGAATCAGAAAATTGCTCACGGGATGTCTCCGGATAGTGCCGTGCAGCGCGGGTTATGAGGGCTGCGCGGCGAAGTGAGTACCAGGAACCGTTGCGTTCGGGCGGCGCGCGATGCGCACCGCCCGGACTCGCGTCAGAACAGCGATTCGTCGACTTCCATCAGCGTCTTCGAACCGGCGCGCGCGGCGCGGATCGTCGCGGCCGTTTCGGGCAGCAGGCGCGCGAAGTAGAAGCGGGCCGTCGCGAGCTTCGACTTGTAGAAGGGGTCGCCCGACGCTTCGTGATCGAGCGCGATGCGCGCCATGCGCGCCCAGAAGTACGAGAACACCAGATGACCGACGGTGCGCAGGTACGGCACGGCAGCCGCGCCCACTTCGTCCGGGTTCTGCATCGCCTTCATGCCGATTTCCATCGTCAGCTTCTGCACCTTCTCGCCGATGTCGGCGAGCGGGTTGATGAACTCGGCCATCTCCGGCTTCACGCCTTCGGCTTCCGCGAATTCGGTCACGAGCTTGCCGAACTTCTTCAGCTTCGCACCCATGTCGCCGAGCACCTTGCGGCCCAGCAGGTCGAGCGACTGGATCGAGTTCGTGCCTTCGTAGATCATGTTGATCCGCGCGTCGCGCACGTACTGCTCCATGCCCCACTCGGAGATGAAGCCGTGGCCGCCGTAGATCTGCATCGCGTGGTTGGTCGACTCGAACGCGTTGTCGGTCAGGAACGCCTTGATGATCGGCGTGAGCAGCGCGACGAGGTCGGCGGCTTCCTTGCGCACCGCTTCGTCGGCGTGCGACAGCTCCTTGTCGATCTGCAGCGCCGACCAGTACGTGAACGCGCGCGCGCCTTCCGCATAGGCCTTCTGCGTGAGCAGCATGCGGCGCACGTCCGGGTGGACGATGATCGGGTCGGCCGGCTTGTCCGGCGCCTTCGGGCCGGTCAGCGAGCGCATCTGCAGGCGTTCCTTCGCGTAGGTCAGCGAGTTCTGGTACGCCACTTCGGTGAGACCGAGGCCCTGCATGCCGACGCCCAGGCGCGCGGCATTCATCATCACGAACATCGCGTTGAGGCCCTTGTTCGGCTCGCCGACCATCCAGCCCTTCGCGCCGTCGAGGTTCATCACGCACGTCGAGTTGCCGTGGATGCCCATCTTGTGCTCGATCGAACCGCACTTGATGCCGTTGCGCTCGCCCGGCTCGCCCGACGCGTCCGGAATGAACTTCGGCACGATGAACAGCGAGATGCCCTTGGTGCCTTGCGGCGCGTCCGGCAGGCGCGCGAGCACGAGGTGGACGATGTTCTTCGACATGTCGTGCTCGCCGCTCGAGATGAAGATCTTCGTGCCGCTGATCGAGTACGAGCCGTCGCCGTTCGGTTCGGCCTTGGTGCGCAGGATGCCGAGGTCGGTGCCGCAGTGCGGCTCGGTCAGGCACATCGTGCCGGTCCATTCGCCGGACACGAGCTTCGGCAGATATTGCTGCTGCAGCTCCGGCGCGCCGTGGGCGTGCAGGCATTCGTACGCGCCGTGCGACAGGCCGGGATACATCGTCCAGGCCTGGTTCGCCGAGTTCAGCATTTCGTAGAGCGCGTTGTTGACGAACGCGGGCAGGCCCTGGCCGCCGTATTCCGGGTCGCAGCCGAGCGCGGGCCAGCCGGCCTCGACGTACTGGCGGTACGCTTCCTTGAAGCCGGTCGGCGTCTTCACGACGCCGTCGCCTTCATAGGTGCAGCCTTCGCGATCGCCGACCTGGTTCAGCGGGAACAGCACCTCTGAGCAGAACTTGCCCGCTTCCTCCAGGACCTGGTTGATCGTGTCGGCGTCGAGGTCCGCATGCCGCGGCATTTGCTTGACCTCGGCTTCGACGTTCAGAAGCTCGTGCAACACGAATTGCATGTCGCGCAGCGGCGCGGCGTACTGTCCCATGACTCTCTCCAAAGGTGGG
The DNA here is from genome assembly GCF_000745665.1 of Burkholderia sp. WP42. Taxonomy (NCBI): domain Bacteria; kingdom Pseudomonadati; phylum Pseudomonadota; class Betaproteobacteria; order Burkholderiales; family Burkholderiaceae; genus Burkholderia; species Burkholderia sp. WP42. The sequence continues at coordinate 343,853 of NZ_JQJT01000006.1, forward strand.
CAAAACGGCTCGAGCTCCTGGCGGCGGTTCCCGCGCCGCTAACGGCTCTCGCTCTGATACGAAACGATCGTCTTTTCCAGCGCGGCCCACGTGAGGCGCACGGCATCCGGCGAATGCAGGAAGCGTGCGTCGTGATGCAGGCCGAGCGTGAAGCTGTACAACTCGAAGAGCATCAGGTCCGGATCGGAATCCGCACGCAGATGACCCTCTTCCTTCGCCTGCGAAATGGCGCGCAGCAACGCGGCACGCCAGGCGGTCACGCTCGCGATCAACTGCTCGCGCACCGGGCTGTCCGGCCGGTCGTCGTACTCGACGGCCCCGCTGATGTAGATGCAGCCAGTCGTCACCTCCTGGATGCGCTTCTCGATCCAGCGCGCCAGCATCGCCCGCAGGCGCGGCAAACCGCGCGGCTCGCGCAGGCTCGGAAAGAACACCTCGTTCTCGAAACGATGGTGATATTCGCGGACGACCTCGACCTGCAGATCCTCGCGCGATCCGAAGTGCGCGAACACGCCGCTCTTGCTCATCTGCATGCGCTCGGCCAGCAGGCCGATCGTCAGCCCCTCCAGCCCGTCACGGCTGGCGAGATCCAAAGCAGCTTCGAGTATCGCGGCACGCGTCTGTTCGCCTTTTCGCATAGCTTTTTCTGTAACCGTTCGGGGGGTCGAATAAAATCGAACGGCCGTACTATTATTGAGTGCGGCCGCTCGTGAAACAAGGAAATTATTAGAAACCGGTGTCTAACCGAGCCGCTATTTTGCGCGATTCCGGCGGGACCGGAGCGGCTTTTCCGCACGAACGTGCGGACAGATTTTTGAAGCGGGCGCTTAGTCGTAACCGCCGACCGTCAGCGCCTTCATCACGAGGCGGTACGTGTTGTACGCGAGCCAGTTCAGGATACGCTCGATGCGCGGCCGCGTCGCGTACAGCGCGGCGTCGATTTCGCGGCCTTCGGCGAACGCGGCGCCGATCGCGTCGCGCAGCTCGTTGGTGACCTTGTCGTAGCGCACCAGCACCACGTTGGCCTCATTGTTCAACATCAGGCTCAACGCGTCCAGATTCGACGAACCGACCGTCGCCCAATTGTCGTCGATCACGGCCACCTTGCCATGCAGGATCGTCTTGTCGTATTCCGCCACGCGCACGCCGGCGCGCAGCAGCGCGTGGTACAGGAACGGCACCGCGGCGTCGAGCGCGGTGAACTCCTTGCGGCCGATCAGGATGCGCACGTCGACGCCGCGGCGCGCCGCGCGCGTCAATGCGCGGCGCAGCTTGCGACCCGGCATGAAATACGGATTCGCGAGCAGGATCTGCGCGCGCGCCTTGCCGATCGCGGCGAGATACGCCTTCTCGATCGCGCGGCGGTTCACGACGTTGTCGCGCGCGACGAACGCGACGCTCGGCTCGGTCACGACCCGCAGCGCGCCGGCCTTGATCCAGCGATGGTTGCGCATCCAGCGCCGGAACATGTCCGGGAACGCTTCGCCGCCATGCAGCCCGGCCGCGTACTGCGCATACGGCTTGTGGCCGAAGCGGATGCGGTGCCATTGCAGCTCGAACGCGGCGCGCACGTCGGCCACCGCGGGCCCGGCCATCTCGACCGCGAAATCCCAGCGCGGAAACGGCAGCGTCGCGCTGCCCTGCGTGTAGTCGTCGACGATGTTGATGCCGCCGCAGAACGCGACCGCATGATCGATCACCGCGAGCTTGCGGTGCGTGCGCGAGAAGCCGAAGCGGCCGAACAGATAGCGGTTGTAGATGCTGTGCTCGACGCCGGCCGCGGCCCAGGCGTCGAACAGCGGCAGGCGCGCGGTGCCGACGCCGTCGGTGATCACGCGCACGCGCACGCCGCGCTGCGTCGCGCGGATCAATGCGTCCGACACCGGCCGGCCGGCCGCGTCGTCGCAGAAGATGTAGGTTTCGAGCATCACCTGCTCGCGCGCCGCGTCGATCCGCTCGATCAGCGCGTGGAAGAATTCGGCGCCGGTTTCGCACAGCCGCACCGTGTTGCCGGTCGTGAACGCGAGCCGCGATGCGGAGCCGCGCTCCTGCAGGAACATCTGCCGCAATTGCGCGAAGCGCTTGCGGGCCTGCCCATTCATGCGGACGAGCCGTGCGTCGCGCCGGCGAGCGCGACGCGCACCGGCAGTTGCAGGATCGCCTCGGCGTTCGACGGCGAAAAGCAGCGCGCGGCCGCTTCACGGTACGGCAGCCACGCGTAGTCGACGTGCTCGCGCGGCGACAGCGTCACGTCGACACGCCGCGGCACGCACAGCCCGAACCAGTGCTCGACGTTGCGCGTGACGCCCGGCGCATAGCGATGCAGGTATTGCGGATAGATCGCGTATTCGATCCGATGGCGCCAATCGGTCAGCGCGGCGGCCGGCACGTCGTGCGAGCCGACCGCGATGCCGGTTTCCTCGACGACTTCCCGCGCGGCGGTGAGCGCGAGCGGCTCGTCGGGCGTGTCCTTCGAGCCGGTCACCGATTGCCAGAAGTCGGGCTGATCGGCGCGCTTGATCACCAGCACGTCGAGTTCGGGCGTGTAGATCACGACGAGAACGGATTCGGGGATTTTCGGCGGCTTCGTCATCGTTGTTTCATGCGGCACAGGGCCGTGCGCCGGGCCTGTGCCGGAACGGGCGGCAAGTGCTGCGACTGTACCGCAAAAAACGAAAAAGGCGCATCGGATGCGCCTCTTTCATCGGGTGCGCGTGTGCGCGTCGCCGCGCACACGCATGACTGCGAACTTACGCCTTCGGCTGTTCCGGCTGGCGCAGGCGGATGTGCAGCTCGCGCAGCTGGCGCTCGTCGACCGGGCTCGGCGCCTGCGTGAGCAGATCCTGCGCGCGCTGCGTCTTCGGGAACGCGATCACGTCGCGGATCGAGTCGGCGCCGGCCATCATCGTGACGATGCGGTCGAGACCGAACGCGATACCGCCGTGCGGCGGCGCGCCGTATTGCAGCGCGTCGAGCAGGAAGCCGAACTTCGCCTGCGCTTCTTCCGCACCGATCTTCAGCGCGCGGAACACCTTGCTCTGCACTTCCTCGCGGTGGATCCGCACCGAGCCGCCGCCGATTTCCCAGCCGTTCAGCACCATGTCGTACGCCTTCGCAAGGCAACGGCCCGGATCGGTCTCGAGGTACTCGAGGTGCTCGTCCTTCGGGCTCGTGAACGGGTGGTGAGCGGCGACGTAGCGCGCGTCTTCGTCGTCGTATTCGAACATCGGGAAGTCGACGACCCACAGCGGCTTCCAGCCGGCCTCAACGAGACCGTTCGCCTTGCCGAACTCCGAATGGCCGATCTTCAGGCGCAGCGCGCCGAGGCTGTCGTTCACGACCTTCGCGCGGTCGGCCGCGAAGAAGATGATGTCGCCGTCTTCAGCGCCGGTGCGCTCGAGGATCGCCGCGATCGACGCGTCGTGCAGGTTCTTGACGATCGGGCTTTGCAGGCCGTCGCGGCCCTTCGCCTTCTCATTGACCTTGATCCACGCGAGGCCCTTCGCGCCGTAGATGCGCACGAATTCCGTGTAGCCGTCGATGTCGCCGCGCGACAGCTCGCCGCCCTTCGGCACGCGCAGCGCCGCGACACGGCCGTCCTTCGCATTGGCCGGCGTGCTGAACACCTTGAAGTCGACGTCCTTCATCGCGTCGGTCAGCTCGGTGAATTCGAGCTTCACGCGCAGGTCCGGCTTGTCCGAGCCGAAACGCGCCATCGCTTCCGAGTACGGCATCACCGGGAATTTTGCGTCGAGCTCGACGTCGATCGTCGTCTTGAAGATGTGACGGATCATGTCTTCGAACAGATCGCGGATTTCCTGCTCGCCGAGGAACGAGGTTTCGCAGTCGATCTGCGTGAATTCCGGCTGACGGTCGGCGCGCAGGTCCTCGTCGCGGAAGCACTTGGTGATCTGGTAGTAACGGTCGAAGTTCGCGACCATCAGCAGCTGCTTGAACAGCTGCGGCGACTGCGGCAGCGCGAAGAACTGGCCCGCGTTCACGCGCGACGGCACCAGGTAGTCGCGCGCGCCTTCCGGCGTGCTCTTCGTGAGCATCGGCGTTTCGATGTCGATGAAGCCCTGCTCGTCGAGGTACTTGCGCGCTTCGATCGCGACGCGGTAGCGCAGGCGCAGGTTGTGCTGCATCTGCGGGCGGCGCAGGTCGAGCACGCGGTGCGTGAGGCGCGTCGTTTCCGACAGGTTGTCGTCGTCGAGCTGGAACGGCGGCGTGACCGACGCGTTCAGCACGATCAGCTCGTGGCACAGCACTTCGATCTTGCCGCTCTTCAGCCCCGCGTTGACCGTGCCTTCCGGACGGTTGCGCACCAGCCCCTTGATCTGCACGCAGAACTCGTTGCGCACGCCTTCGGCGGTCGCGAACATTTCCGCGCGATCCGGGTCGCAGACCACCTGCACGAGGCCTTCACGATCGCGCAGGTCGATGAAGATCACACCGCCGTGATCGCGGCGGCGCTGCACCCAGCCGCACAGCGACACGGTTTGGCCCAGCAGGTGTTCGGTCACGAGACCGCAGTATTCAGTACGCATCGACATGATGTTTGCTTTCGTTCGGTTTGATCAACGGGCGCCGCAGCGCGCGGCCCGGGCGATGATACGTTGGTTACAGCGGCGGCTCGACGGGACGGCGGGCGGGCGCAGGAACCGGCGCCGGGGGCGCCACGACGCCCATCGAGACGATGTACTTGAGCGCGGCATCGACCGACATGTCGAGTTCGATGACTTCGCTCTTCGGCAGCATCAGGAAGAAGCCCGACGTCGGGTTCGGCGTCGTGGGCACGTACACGCTCACGAATTCTTCCGTCAGATGGTTGACCACGTCGCCGCCCGGCGTGCCGGTCAGGAACGCGATCGTATACGAGCCGCGGCGCGGGTATTCGATCAACAGCGCCTTGCGGAACGCGTTGCCGCTGCTCGACAGCAGCGTGTCCGACACCTGCTTGACGCTCGTGTAGATCGGGCCGACCACCGGGATGTGGCGCACCACCGCGTTCCACCACGTGACGAGCTTCTGGCCGATGAAGTTGCGCGTGGCCAGCCCGACGACGAAGATGAACGCGAGCGTCAGCACCGCGCCGATGCCCGGCAGGTGAAAGCCGAGCAGCCGCTCCGGCTGCCACGACTCGGGCAGCAGCAGCAGCGTCTGGTCCATCGTGCCGATGATGAGGCCGAGCACCCACAGCGTGATCGCAAGCGGGACGAGGACCAGCAGGCCGGTCAGAAACACCGATTTCAGGGTCGTCTTTTTCATCATCTGCCGTCAATGAACCGCGCCTCGAGCGCGGTGTGAGCGCGGCCCGGCCGGGCCGCGACTGTCAAGTGCCGGCGGCGGGCGTCGCGGCCGGGGCCGGCGCGGCGCTCGTCGTCGTGCTTTCGGTGCTCGCGGCAGCCGGCGCGGCCGCAGCCGGGGCTGCACCGCCCGCGGCGCTGCCCGCTTCGCCGGACGTCGACGCCGGCGCGCTGGTGCCGCCCGAGCCACCGCGGAAATCGGTGACGTACCAGCCGGAACCCTTCAGCTGGAAGCCGGCGGCGGTGACCTGCTTGCGAAAAGCATCCTTCCCGCATTCGGGGCATTGCGACAGCGGCGCATCGCTCATCTTCTGGAGCACGTCTTTCGCGAAACCGCACGCTTCGCATCGATAGGCGTAGATCGGCATGATATTTTTCCCGCAGAAACTGGAAACGGCTTGCAAAACCTTGAATTATAGCCGAAACCCCGGCGCGCTCCGGCAACGGCAGCGACGCGCGGCGTTCAGCGACGGCGCCACGTGAGCCAGCGCTCGTGCCCATCGAACACGGGCAGCGAATCGGTCACCGGCAGCTCCTCGATCAGTTCGAACGAGGGCGCCAGCAAGGCGTCGAGCTCGGCGCGCTCGATGCCGAACGGCGGCCCCTTCGGCTTCTTCATCACGAAGAAATAGCCGGCCAGCAATCCGCCGGCCGGCAGCAGTTCGGCCATCCGCGCCGCGTAGCCGGCGCGCAGGCTCGGCGGCAGCGCGCACAGGAACGCGCGCTCGTACACCCACTGCACGACGAACGGCGGCTGGTACGCGAAAAAATCCGCCTGCTCGACGACGTCCGCATGCGCACCGAGCGTCGCCTTCGCGGCGGCGACAGCCTGCTCGGCGAAATCGATCGCGCGCACCGGCCAGCCGGCCTGCGCGAGCCAGCCGGCCTCCTGCGCGCTGCCGCAGCCGGGAATCAGCACCGTACACGGCGCGCGGCGCTGCGCGAACGCGCGGAACCCGGCGGGCACGCCGCCGAATTCCCACGGCGTCACGCCGCGCGCGAAGCGCTCGTCCCAGAACGAAGCATTGGCCGGATCGCGCGTCGCGAAGTCGGCGGCGCTCGGCGGCGGCGGTTGGGTCGGGTTGGACATCGCTCGGCTCCTGTCGGTCATGCGCCGTACGTGAGCGCGAGCAGCACGCGCGCGACGAGCGCGCCGACGCCGACGGCCAGACCGAAGATCAGCAGCGCCTGCAGCAGCCGGTTGGTGCGCTTCTGCTCGAGGAGGATCTGACGCATCAGATCGTCGCTCGCCGCGCGCGTGCCATCTTGTCGTTCGGCCAGCGCGTGGTGGATCAGGCGCGGCAGCTGCGGCAGCGTCTTGCTCCATTGTGGCGCCTCGACCTTGAAGCGCTCGTACCAGCCGCGCAGACCGATCTGCTCGGTCATCCAGCGCTCGAGATACGGCTTCGCGGTCTTCCACAGGTCGAGCTCGGGGTCGAGCGAACGGCCGAGCCCCTCGACGTTGAGCATCGTCTTCTGCAGCAGCACCAGCTGCGGCTGGATCTCGACGTTGAACCGGCGCGACGTGGAGAACAGGCGCATCAGCACCTGGCCGAGCGAGATGTCCTTCAGCGCGCGGTCGAAGTACGGCTCGCACACCGCGCGGATCGCGCTTTCGAGCTCCTCGACGCGCGTCTCGGGCGGCACCCAGCCCGATTCGAGGTGCAGCGTCGCGACGCGATGGTAATCGCGCTTGAAGAATGCGAGGAAGTTCTGCGCGAGGTAGTTCTTGTCGAAATCGGACAGCGCGCCGACGATCCCGAAATCGAGCGCGACGTAGCGGCCGAACGTGTTCGGATCGAGGCTCACCTGGATGTTGCCCGGATGCATGTCGGCGTGGAAGAAACCGTCGCGGAACACCTGCGTGAAGAAGATCTCGACGCCTTCGCGCGCGAGCTTCTTGATGTCGACGCCCGCGCTGCGCAGCGTCTCGACCTGGCTGATCGGCACGCCGGTCATGCGCTCCATCACGAGCACCTGCGACGTCGAGAAATCCCAGAACATCTCGGGCACCAGCAGCAGGTCGAGCCCGGCGAAGTTGCGGCGCAGCTGGCTGCCGTTCGCGGCTTCGCGCATCAGGTCCAGCTCGTCATGCAGGTACTTGTCGAACTCGGCGACGACCTCGCGCGGCTTCAGGCGCCGCCCGTCGGCCCACATGCGCTCGGCCCACGTCGCGATGTCGCGCATCAGCGCCAGATCGGAATCGATCACCGGCAGCATGTTCGGACGCAGCACCTTGATCGCGACGGCCTTGCCCGCGTGCACGCCCTGCTTGAGCTTCGCGAAATGCACCTGCGCGATCGACGCGCTCGCGACCGGCTCGCGCTCGAATTCGTCGAACAGCTCGTCGACCGGCGCGCCGAGCGACTTTTCGATGATCGCGATCGCGACCGCCGAGTCGAACGGCGGCACCTGGTCCTGCAGCTTCGCGAGTTCGTTCGCGAAATCGACCGACAGCAGATCGCGGCGCGTCGACAGCACCTGCCCGAACTTCACGAAGATCGGGCCGAGGCTCTCGAGCGCGTGACGCAGCCGCACCGCGGGCGGCGACGAATAGCGGCGGCCGATCGTCGTGATCCGCAGCAGCAGCTTCACGCGTCGGTCGTCGATCCGGGACAGCATCACCTCGTCGAGGCCGAAACGGATGACGGTATAGACAATCTTGATGAAACGTAAAATGCGCATGCGCTGCGGCCCTCAGTGCGCGCCGCGCAGGCTGGAACCCGCACGCGCGCCGATTTTTTGTTCGAGTCGCTCGATCCGTTTCTCGACGCGCGCGAGCGCATCGCGCGCCCGCGCCAGTTCGGCGTCGAAGCCGCCGAGCGCGGTGCGCCGGACGACTTGCGGGTTCTCGTCGAGCCAGTACTCGGCGACGGAATCGAGCACGTTGCGGCCGGTGCGGCGCGCGCGTGCGCCGGCGTCGCGCACGACCGTCGCGATCCGGTGCGCCGCCGCGTCGCCGACCAGCTTCGCGAGATCTTCCTCAGGCTCCCAGCGCAGGTGCTCGGCGAGCTTCGCGATCTGCGTCGCGAACTCCGCGTCGCCCTCGATCTTCACGTGCTTCATCACGGCGGCCTGGCCGCCCTGCAGGAACGCGGCGAGCGTATCGCCGGCGAGTGCGATCGACACGTCGACGCGCTGCGCATCGTGCGCGTCGACCGCGGACAGATAACCGTCGGGCTGCACCAGCAGCGTCAGCGTGACGGGCGGCACGACGAGCCGGGCGGTCTTGCCCGCGTAAGGGATCAGGCGGTCACGCGCCCACGATTCGCGCGCGAGCAGGTGATTGACGGCAGCAGCAAAAGGCTTGGCGGCAAAGGTCATCGGGCTGGGAAAGAAAAAACCCGCGCAGGCCGGGCGCCCACGCGGGTTTCTATTGTAACGTCGGATCGTCGGCAGACTGCGCTCGACCGCACGCGCCGGCGGCAAGCGGCCGCACTGCGGCGACCGTCGCCAGCAGCCGGCAAGCCGGCCGCCGGCTGCGTTCAGTGCGTGTTCAGCTGCTGGATGCCCGCGAGCAGCCAGCCCTGACCGCCCGACTTCGACAGATTCCACACCTCTTCGAACGGCGCCGCCGACGCGTTCGCCGATTCGCGGATCAACCCATGGAAGCGCACGCTCGCCGCCTGCTCGATGCCGCGATCCTCGATCGCGACCAGTTCCGCGTCGAGCTGCACGACGTCGGTCTGGTTCGCTTCGTTGCCGCGCGAATCGAGGTCGATCTTGATCTCGGCGAACATTTCGGGCGTCGTGAACTCGCGGATGTCGGCCATGTTGCCCTGGTCCCATGCCGCCTGCAGGCGCACGAAGTAGACCTTCGCGCTGCGCAGGAACGCTTCGGTGTCGAAGCCGGCCGGCACCTGCAGCGGCGCCGCGCCGAGCGCGCCTGCCGCGCCCGCGGCCGCTGCACCGCCGCCGAACACGCTTTGCGCTTCGTTCGCATAGCTGCTGCCGCTGCCCGCGTAGTTGCCGCCGCTGCCCTGCTGGAACGACGAACCCTGCGCATAGCCGCCCGCCGACGACGCCGAGCCGCCGGCCGAATACGCCGGCTCGTGCGGGCGGCGACGGTTCATGAACTTGCGGATCAGCCAGATGCCGACCATCGCGAGCAGCGCGATCACGATGACGTTCGCCATCATGCTCGCGAACGCGCCGCCGAGGCCGAAGTGCGACAGCAGCGCCGCGATGCCGAGGCCGGCCGCGAGACCGGCGATCGGCCCGAGCCAGCGCGAGCGGTTCGGCTGCGCGGCCGGCGCCGGAGCGGCCGGGTTGGTGCGCTGCGCCGGCGCGGCCTGCTGCATCGGCTGCTGGGCGGGCGGCGTGGCCTGACGCTGCGTGACGGTGGAACTCTGGCGGCCGATGCTGCGCCCGCCGCCCATGCGCCGTGCCTCGGCGTCGAGCGATGCGAACGTGCCGGCCGTGAGCAGGCCGACCATCAGCAGCGCGCCGACCCGTCGAGCCCACGGCTTCGACGGCTTGCTACGGTTGAACAACGAACGCGACTCGGACATCAGCTTCTCCAGATGTAAGACGAATGTAGGGATAGAACCCTTTAGTACTTGGATCCTACGTGTAAAGCTACCACGCCACCTGACAAATTGTAATATTTGACGGCGTCGAGACCCGCTTGTTCCATCATCGTCTTGAGGGTGTCCTGATCGGGATGCATCCGGATAGATTCAGCAAGATACCGATAACTGTCGGCATCTTTCGCGAACCTGTCGCCAAGCCACGGTAATACTTTGAAAGAATAAAGATCGTAGGCCTTTTTCAGCGGCTCCCACACTTTCGAGAATTCCAGCACCATCACGCGGCCGCCGGGCTTCGCGACGCGGCGCATCTCGGCGAGGGCGGCGTCCTTGTGCGTCATGTTGCGCAGCCCGAACGCGACGGTGACGACGTCGAAGTAGTTGTTCGGGAACGGCAGCTTTTCCGCATCGCACAGCAGCGACGGCGTCACGACGCCCTTGTCGAGCAGCCGGTCGCGGCCCACGCGCAGCATCGATTCGTTGATGTCGGTGTGCCAGACTTCGCCCGTCGGGCCGGCCGCCTTCGCGAATGCGCGGGTCAGGTCGCCGGTGCCGGCCGCGATGTCGAGCACCTTGAAGCCGGGGCGGACGTTCGCCTGCGCGATCGTGAACGCCTTCCACGCGCGGTGCATGCCGGCCGACATCAGGTCGTTCATCAGATCGTAGTTGCTCGCGACCGAATGGAACACGCCCGCCACTTTCTTCGCTTTTTCGGTTTCCTCGACGCTTTCGAAGCCGAAGTGGGTTTTGCTCATCGCGTTGATCCTCAGTAAATGGCAAGACGGCGCCGAGCGGGCGCCGTCGATTTCAGTGGCAGTGGCCGTGCGGCGCGGGGGCCGCCTGCATCGGCGCATCGCGCTCGACGCCCGCCGCCTTCAGTTTGTCGAAATAGTCGCGCCACAGCGCATCCTGCTGCGTCGCCAGTTCATACAGCAGATCCCACGAATAGATGCCGGTCGAATGGCCGTCGGAGAAGGTCGGCTGCAGCGCGTAGTTGCCCACGCCCTCGAGCGCGGTGATGGTCACCTCGCGCTTGCCGGTCTGCAGCGTCTCCTGGCCGGGCCCGTGGCCGCGCACCTCGGCCGACGGCGAATAGACGCGCATCAGCTCGAACGGAATCCGGTAGCTCTCGCCGTTCGGGTACTGCAATTCGAGCACGCGCGACACCGCGTGCACGACGACGCCGGACGGAATCGGCGTCGTGGAAGTCAAACCGCTCATGCCTGCCTCGAATCGGGGGTTCGTTGAATTTCTTCGCGCACCGCATTGTGCAGCAGCGACGCCTGGGCCGCGCGCGCGCGCAGCAACGCCTCGGACACGCTGCGCTGCCGCGGCGCCCACACCGGCTGCGGAAAGTGCGCGTCGTTCGAGAAGCGCGGGATCACGTGCCAGTGCACGTGCGGCACCATGTTGCCGAGGCTCGCGAGGTTCACCTTGTTCGGCTGCATCACGCGGCGCACCGCGCGCTCCACTGCATACACGATGCGCATCAGATGTGCCCGCTCGGGCTCGCCGAGATCGGAGAACTCGGCCACGTGCGCGCGCCAGATCACGCGGCAGAAGCCCGGGTAGTCGTGCTCGGCCGTCGCGAGGACGACCCGCAGCACGTCGTCCTGCCAGAGCACCTCGCCGCCGTCTTCACGGCAAAACACGCATTCCATCGTCGCTCCCTGTGCACGGGCGCCGGCTCGTCAACGCCGGCGCCCGCTCTCGTTGCATGCCCGCATTAGACCAGTACGCGCTCGATCCCGCCATTGTTCGCACGTGCGACATAATCGGCCATCCAGTTCTCGCCGAGCACCTGGCGCGCGATTTCGACGACGATGTAGTCGGCCTCGAGGTTCGCGTCCTCGTTGTAGCGCGACAGGCCCTGCAGGCACGACGGGCAGCTCGTCAGGATCTTCACGTCCGGGCCGCTCGCGGCCGCCGGCGCCGGCGCGCCGTCGGCCATGACGGGAATGCCGCGCAGCTTCGCCGCGCCCTTGCGGATCTCCTCTTCCTTGCGGAAGCGCACCTGCGTCGACACGTCCGGACGCGTGACGGCCAGCGTGCCCGACTCGCCGCAGCAGCGGTCGTTCTTCTCGATCCGGTAGCCGTCCTTCTCCGCGCCCATCAGCTCGTTGACGAGCTTGACCGGGTCCATCGTCTTGATCGGCGTGTGGCACGGGTCGTGATACATGTAGCGCGTGCCCGTCACGCCGTCGAGCTTCATCCCCTTCTCGAGCAGGAACTCGTGGATGTCGATGATCCGGCAGCCGGGGAAGATCTTGTCGAATTCATAGCCGGCGAGCTGGTCGTAGCAGGTGCCGCACGACACGACCACCGTCTTGATGTCGAGGTAGTTCAGCGTGTTCGCGACGCGGTGGAACAGCACGCGATTGTCGGTGACGATCTTCTCGGCCTTGTCGTACTGGCCCGAGCCGCGCTGCGGATAGCCGCAGCACAGGTAGCCCGGCGGCAGGACCGTCTGCACGCCCGCTTCCCACAGCATCGCCTGCGTCGCGAGGCCGACCTGCGAGAACAGGCGCTCGGAGCCGCAGCCGGGGAAGTAGAACACCGCTTCCGAATCGACGGTCGTCGACTTCGGGTTGCGGATGATCGGCACGATCTTGTTGTCCTCGATGTCGAGCAGCGCACGCGCCGTCTTCTTCGGCAGGTTGCCCGGCATCTTCTTGTTGACGAAGTGGATCACCTGCTCGACCACCGGCGGCCGGCCGGTCGTCGCCGGCGGATGCTGCGTCTGCTTCGTGACGACCTTCTTCAGCATGTCGTTGGCGAAGCGCTGCACCTTGTAGCCGACGCCCATCATCACGGTGCGCGCCGCGTTGATCGTCTGCGGATTGGTGGCGTTCAGGAAGAACATCCCCGCCGCATTGCCGGCGTTGAACTTCTTCTTGCCCATTTTGCGCAACAGGTTGCGCATGTTCATCGTGACGTCGCCGAAGTCGATCTTCACTGGGCACGGCGTCGCGCACTTGTGGCACACCGTGCAGTGGTCGGCCACGTCGTTGAACTCGTCCCAGTGCTTGATCGATACGCCGCGGCGCGTCTGCTCCTCGTACAGGAACGCCTCGACCAGCAGCGACGTCGCGAGGATCTTGTTGCGCGGGCTGTACAGAAGATTGGCGCGCGGCACGTGGGTCGCGCACACCGGCTTGCACTTGCCGCAGCGCAGGCAGTCCTTCACCGAATCGGCGATCGCGCCGATGTCGGACTGCTGCATGATCAGCGACTCGTAACCCATCAGCCCGAAGCTCGGCGTATAAGCGTTGCGCAGATCCGCGCCGTCGAGCAGCTTGCCCTTGTTGAAGCGGCCGTTCGGGTCGACGCGCTGCTTGTACGCGCGGAATTCGGCGATCTCGTCGTCGGTCAGGAACTCGAGCTTCGTGATGCCGATCCCGTGTTCGCCGGAGATCACGCCGTCGAGCGAGCGCGCGAGCGTCATGATGCGCGCGACGGCCGCATGCGCGTCCTGCAGCATCTCGTAGTTGTCGGAGTTGACCGGGATGTTGGTGTGGACGTTGCCGTCGCCCGCGTGCATGTGCAGCGCGACGAACACGCGGCCGCGCAGCACGCGCTTGTGGATCGCCTGCGCTTCGTCGAGGATCGGCTTGAACGCGCCGCCGTTGAAGATCGCGCGCAGCTCCGCGCGGATCTCCTGCTTCCACGAGATGCGGATCGTGCGGTCCTGCGTGACGTGGAACACGCTCGCGCCCGGCTGCTCGTCGGCGCGATCGGCGAACTTCTCGGCGAGCGCCTCGTAGCCGAGCTGCACCAGGTAGTGCTGCGCCTCGCGCAGCGGCTGGTCGAGCCGGTCGCGCACGAACTCCCAGCGCGCACGCACGCGCTTGAGCAGCTCCAGCGCCTGCTGCACGCGGTCTTCCAGCAGTTCGGCGCTGGGGATCTCGTTCGCGTCGTCGGTCTTGCCGAGCGGCAGGTTGCCACCGCGGAAGAACGCCTCGAGCGCGTCGACGAGTTGCAGCTTGTTCTTCAACGACAGCTCGATGTTGATCCGCTCGATGCCGTCGGTGTATTCGCCCATCCGGTTCAGCGGAATGACGACGTCCTCGTTGATCTTGAACGCGTTGGTGTGCTTCGCGATCGCGGCCGTGCGGCTGCGGTCGAGCCAGAAGCGCTTGCGCGCCTCGGCGCTGACCGCGACGAAGCCTTCGCCGCTCTTGCCGTTGGCCATCCGGATCACTTCGGAGGTCGCCTGCGCGACCGCATCGGCGTCGTCGCCGACGATGTCGCCGATCAGCACCATCTTCGGGAACACGTTGCGCTTGCTCTTGGTCGCGTAGCCGACCGCGCGCAGATAGCGCTCGTCGAGGTGCTCGAGGCCCGCGAGGATCGCGCCGCCCTGCTTCGACGTCTCGAACAGGTAGTCCTTGATCTCGACGATGCTCGGGATCGCCTCGCGCGCCTGGCCGAAGAATTCGAGGCAGACGGTACGCGTGTGCGCGGGCATCTTGTGCAGCACCCAGCGCGCGGACGTAATCAGCCCGTCGCAGCCTTCCTTCTGCACGCCCGGCAGGCCGGCGAGGAACTTGTCGGTCACGTCCTTGCCGAGCCCTTCCTTGCGGAAGCGCCGGCCCTCGATCTCGAGCATTTCGGTGCGCAGCAGCTTCTCGCCCGGCGCGTACGCGCCGTCGAACCACTTCAGCTCGAAGCGCGCGACCGCGATGTCGTGGATCTTGCCCTGGTTGTGCTCGTGGCGCGTGACTTCGAGCCAGTTGCCGTCCGGGTCGACCATCCGCCACCAGGCGAGGTTGTCGAGCGCGGTGCCCCACAGCACCGCCTTCTTGCCGCCCGCGTTCATCGCGACGTTGCCGCCGATGCACGATGCGTCGAGCGACGTGGGGTCGACCGCGAACACGTAGCCCGCCGCTTCGGCCGCCTCGGTCACGCGGCGCGTGACGACGCCCGCGCCGGAGAAGATCGTCGGCACCTTGTGCGCGACGCCCGGCAGCTCGGTCAACTCGACCGCGCCGAGCTGCTCGAGCTTCTCGGTGTTGATCACCGCGGAGAACGGCGTGAGCGGCACCGCGCCGCCCGTGTAGCCGGTGCCGCCGCCGCGCGGAATCACGGTCAGGCCGAGCTCGAAGCAGGCCTTGATGAGCGCCGCGATCTCGGCTTCGGTGTCGGGCGTCAATACGACGAACGGGTACTCGACGCGCCAGTCGGTCGCATCGGTCACGTGCGACACGCGCGACAGCCCGTCGAAGCGGATGTTGTCCTTCTGCGTGCAGCGGCCGAGCGCCTTGGTCGCGCGGCGGCGCAGGTCGGCCATCTTGTCGAATTCGTCGGCAAACTCGTCGACCGCGCGCTGCGCGGCGGCCTCGAGCATCTCGACGCGGCCGGCGCGCTCGCGGCCGGCGTCGTCACGATGCTCGGTGAGGTCGGCCCGGCGGCGCTTGCCGATCTCGGTCAGCCGGTGGTTCAGCGCCTCGATCAGCAAGGCGCGGCGCTTCGGGTTGTCGAGCAGGTCGTCCTGCAGGTACGGGTTGCGGCGCACGACCCAGATGTCGCCGAGCACTTCGTACAGCATCCGTGCCGACCGGCCCGTGCGGCGTTCGGCGCGCAGCTCGTCGAGCACCGACCACGCGTCCTCGCCGAGCAGGCGGATCACGATCTCGCGGTCGGAGAACGACGTGTAGTTGTAGGGAATCTCGCGCAGACGGGGCGCGGGGTCGGCGGCGACGGCGGCGGCCGCGCCATGCGGATCGAAAACTTGTGGTGCGTTCATGTTCGGACGACTCGGAGGGCCGATACACCGTGCACGGGCGTCGGCAAGCGCGTGGGCGCAATCTTGGGGAAATCTGTTCTGGTGCCAGGCGCGCGACTATCTCGCATGGGGCCGGAACGGGTGGAGACTCACCGATCCGGGCCGGCAGGGCCTGGCGGCACTCGGCGCCATCAGCACGATCGCGCGCGGCGCGCATGCCGCTGCGCCGCGGGGCTGGCAGCGCGCGGCGTCGGCTTCAACGGGGCGATCCGAGGGTGCCTCTGCATCTTCCGATCCTTGATTCAAAACGGAATTCTAACCCATGATCGGGCCGTCCGTGGCACGCCGGACAGGTCGTGGGGCTTTCGCCGCAAGCCGCGCCAGGCCTGGCTCGACGCCGCTTCGCGCCGGCATTCGCCGTCCGGCCGGTCGGTAACCGCGCGGTTAAACCGCGGTTTAGCCGCGCAGTTGACCCGGCAAGCACGGCATGGCTAACCGCAAACGGCGTCGTGCGCGCCGCGCGGCGAACCTGCCGCCGGCACGTCGCTTGCGTGCAGGCGGACCCTTGGCGCTATCATTGATCCTTTACCCTCTGCTTTTCGCACTGCCCGCGAGCGCCCATGGCATCCCACGACTACCTGAAGAAAATCCTCACCGCGCGCGTCTACGACGTCGCACGCGAGACGGAACTCGAACCGGCCCGCAACCTGTCGACACGGCTGCGCAACCCCATTTACCTGAAGCGCGAGGACAACCAGCCGGTGTTCTCGTTCAAGCTGCGTGGCGCGTACAACAAGATGGCGCACATTCCGGCCGACGCGCTCACGCGCGGCGTGATCACCGCGTCCGCCGGCAACCATGCGCAGGGCGTCGCGTTCTCGGCGGCGCGCATGGGCGTGAAGGCGGTGATCGTCGTGCCGGTCACGACGCCGCAGGTGAAGGTCGACGCAGTGCGCGCGCACGGCGGCCCGAGCGTCGAGGTGATCCAGGCAGGCGAGTCGTACAGCGATGCGTACGCGCATGCGCTCAAGGTGCAGCAGGAGCGCGACCTCACGTTCGTGCATCCGTTCGACGATCCGTACGTGATCGCCGGCCAGGGCACGATCGCGATGGAAGTCCTGCGGCAGCATCAGGGGCCGATCCACGCGATCTTCGTGCCGATCGGCGGCGGCGGGCTCGCGTCGGGCGTCGCCGCGTACGTGAAGGCCGTGCGGCCCGAGATCAAGGTGATCGGCGTGCAGGCGGAGGATTCGTGCGCGATGGCGCAGTCGCTGCAGAAGGGCGAACGCGTCGAGCTCAGCGAAGTCGGGCTGTTCGCCGACGGCACCGCGGTGAAGCTGGTCGGCGAGGAGACCTTCCGGCTGTGCAGCGAATTCCTCGACGGCGTCGTCACCGTCGACACCGACGCGCTGTGCGCGGCGATCAAGGACGTGTTCCAGGACACGCGCAGCGTGCTCGAGCCGTCCGGCGCGCTGGCGGTCGCCGGCGCCAAGCGTTACGTGGAACGCGAAGGGATCGAGAATCAGACGCTCGTCGCGGTCACCTCCGGCGCGAACATGAACTTCGACCGGATGCGCTTCGTGGCCGAACGCGCGGAAGTGGGCGAGGCGCGCGAAGCCGTGTTCGCGGTCACGATCCCCGAGGAGCGCGGCAGCTTCAAGCGGTTCTGCTCGCTGGTGGGCGACCGCAGCGTGACCGAGTTCAACTACCGGATCGCCGACGAAAAATCGGCGCACATCTTCGTCGGCGTGCAGATCCGCCGGCGCGGCGAGTCGGCCGAGATCGCCGCGAACTTCGACGCGCACGGCTTCAAGACGGTCGACCTGACGCACGACGAGCTGTCGAAGGAGCATATCCGCTACATGGTCGGCGGCCGCTCGCCGCTGGCGCTCGACGAGCGTCTGTTCCGCTTCGAGTTTCCGGAGCGGCCGGGCGCGCTGATGAAGTTCCTGTCGTCGATGGCGCCGGACTGGAACATCAGCCTTTTCCACTACCGCAACCAGGGCGCCGACTACAGCTCGATCCTGGTCGGGCTGCAGGTGCCGCAGGCCGATCGCGCCGAGTTCGAACGCTTCCTGGCCGCGCTCGGCTATCCGTACGTCGAAGAGAGCGCCAATCCGGCCTACCGCCTGTTCCTGTCGTAAAGGTTGCGTGCCATGAACCCCGAACATTCCCCGCTCGGCAAGGCCACCGTCTACGCGGCGCAGTACGACGCGTCGCTGCTGTTTCCGATCCCGCGCGCGGGCGCGCGCGAGCAGCTCGGCATCGCGGCCGCGCCGCCGTTCTTCGGCACCGACATCTGGAATGCGTACGAGCTGTCGTGGCTGAACGCGCGCGGCAAGCCCCAGCTCGCGGTCGCGACCTTCTACGTGCCGGCAGAATCGCCGAACATCGTCGAATCGAAGTCGTTCAAGCTGTATCTCGGCTCGTTCGCGCAATCGAAGTTCGATTCCGTCGATGCCGTGCGCGACGTGCTCAAGCGCGACGTGTCGGCCGCGTGCGGCGCGAGCGTGTCGGTGCAGCTGGTGTCGCCGCACGACTTCGGCAAGCTGCAGATGGAGGAGCTCGACGGGCTGTCGCTCGACCGCCTCGACCTCGACACCGACGTGTACGAGCCCGATCCGTCGCTGCTGTCGGCCGCCGCCGACGAAGCGCCGGTCGAGGAGACGCTGGTGTCCGACCTGCTGCGCTCGAACTGCCCGGTCACCGGCCAGCCCGACTGGGGCAGCGTGCAGATCCACTACGTCGGCCCGCAGATCGATCACGCGGGGCTGTTGCGCTACATCATCTCGTTTCGCAACCACACGGGCTTTCACGAGCAGTGCGTCGAGCGCATCTTCCTCGACATCCTGCAGGCGTGCAAACCGCTGAAGCTCGCGGTGTATGCGCGCTATACGCGCCGCGGCGGGCTCGACATCAACCCGTTCCGCACCAACTACAACCAGCCGATGCCGGACAACGCGCGCACCGCGCGGCAGTGACGCGCACCGGCCGCTGCTCGCGGCCCTGAACGCAACAGCCCCGCCGGTTTGCACCGGCGGGGCTGTTTGCCTTGCGACCAGCAGCGCGGCCGCGTTACTTCGCCGGCGCCTTGTACGCGATGCAGTCCACTTCGACCTTGCAGTCGATCACCATGCTCGACTGCACGCACGCACGGGCCGGCGGGTTGGCGCCGAAGTACGACACGAACACCTTGTTGAACGACGCGAAATCGCGCGCATCGTCGAGCCACACGCCGCAGCGCACGACGTCCTCGACGCCGTAGCCGGCTTCCTTCAGGATCGCGATCAGGTTCTCGATCGCCTGCTTCGACTGCGTGACGATCCCGCCTTCGACGACCTCGCCGTTCACCATCGGCGTCTGCCCCGACACGTACAGCCAGCCGTCGGCCTCGACCGCCCGCGCGAACGGCATCACCTGGCCGCCCGTCCCCTTCGCTTCGCCCACGCCATATCGCTTCATCGTTTCACTCCGTTTCAGTTCCGTTTCATTGCGAAGGCGCGCGCCGCTCGCGGCGCACGCCGAATCTCGACCTGCCTGCCGCGCTCAGAAAGCCGCATCGGCGGCGGCCGCAGAACGCTCGCCACGCGCCACGAAGCCGCCCGCGCGCGCGCCGGTCGGCTGGCCGTTCTCGTAGGTCAGCACGCCGTTCACCCACACCGCGTCGATGCCGTGCGCCGGCTGCTGCGGCTGCTCGAAGGTCGCCGCATCGATCACGCGGGCCGGATCGAACAGCACCAGATCCGCGTGGTAGCCGACGTGCACCTCGCCGCGACGCGCGAGCCCGAAGCGCCGCGCGGACAGCGACGTCATCTTGCGGATCGCCTCCTCCAGCGGCAGCAGGTTCGTGTCGCGCACATAGTGGCCGAGCACGCGCGGGAACGCACCCCACAGGCGCGGATGCGGCAGCGGATCGTTCGGCAGCCCGTCGGAGCCGACCATCGTCGCCGGGTGCGACAGGATGCGCCGCACGTCGTCCTCGGACATGTTGTGGTACACGGCGCCGGCCGGACGGATGCGCTGCGCGGCTTCCTGCTCGGTCACGCCCCAGTCGGCCGCGATCGCCTTCAGCAATTTGCCGGCGACTTCCGGATGCGGCGCCGACCACGTGATCGTGATGTCGATGTCGCCACTCACCTGCTTCAGGTCGAGCGTCGACGAGCTGCGGCTGTACGGATAGCAGTCGCAGCCGACCGGCTGAAGGCGGCGCACGCCGTCGAGCGACGCGAGCACCTCGGTGCTGCGCCCCCAGTTCGACGGCCCCGCGCACTTCAGATGCGAGATCACGACGGGCACCTGCGCGTGCCGCCCGACCCGGTACGCCTCGTCCATCGCATCGAGGATCGCGTCGAACTCGGTGCGCATGTGCGTCGTATACAGCGCGCCCGCCTTCGCGAGCGGCTCCGCGAGCGCCATCACTTCCTCGGTCGGCGCCGCGAACGCGGAGCCGTAGGCGAGGCCCGACGACAAACCGAGCGCGCCGTTCTGGAGCGCCTCGTCGAGCTGCGCGCGCATCGCGGCGATTTCGCCGTCGGTCGCCGCGCGGTCGAGCCGGTCCATCTGGTTGTTGCGCAGCGCCGTGTGCCCGACGAGCGCCGCGACGTTGACCGCCGGGCGCGCTTCGTTCACCGCCGCGACATAGGCGGCGAAGGTCGGGTAGCGGAACGCGTCGCGCTCGCCGAGCAGGTTCATCGGATCGGGCGGGTCGCCGGCGAGCGTGACCGGCGACGCGCTGATCCCGCAATTGCCGACGATCACGGTCGTCACGCCCTGCGAGATCTTCGGCAGCATCTGCGGCGCGCGGATCACGTGCGTGTCGTCATGCGTGTGCACGTCGACGAAACCGGGCGCGAGCGCGCGGCCGTTCGCATCGACGACGCTCTCGGCGAGCCAGTTCGACAGGTTGCCGATCGCCGCGATCGCGCCGTTGCGGATCGCGACGTCGCGCGTGACGGGCGGCGCGCCCGTGCCGTCGTACAGCTGCGCGCCGACGATCAGCGTATCGGCGGCTTCGGGATGCGAATGCATGGTCAGTCTCCTACCGGTTGACGATCTCCGCCGCCGCGATGCGCGTCGAGCGCATGCTTGATGCGGCGCAGCGATTCGCGGCCCGCATCGCCGAGCCGCAGCGCGACGCCGGTCACGAGCACGTCGATCGCCATCATCATCGCGTAGCGCGACGTCGACGGCTTGTAGATGAAATCGGTTTCGAACGCGACCACCGGGATCAGGTGATCGGCGAGCTTCGCGAGCGGCGAAGCCGGCGCGGTGATCGCGATCAGCGTCGCGCCGTAGCGCTTCGCGACGCGGCAGCTGTCGAGCAGCTCCGGCACGCGCCCGCTCACCGACAGCGCGACGACCACGGCGTCGCGCGACAGCGTCGCCGACACCATCCGCTGCAGCAGGCTGTCCTGGTAGCTCGCGACCGGCCGGCCGAAGCGCACGAGGCGAAAGCGCAGCTCGTCGGCGAGCGCGGTCGAGCCGCCGCCCTGCCCGTACACGTAGATCATCTGCGCGCCGGCGAGCAGGTCGGCCGCCGCGTCGAACGACGTGTTGCGCAGCAGCTGGTGGTTGTGCGCGAGCGCGACGCAGATCTCGTCGTAGACCACCGATGCCGGGCTCGTATCGTCGGCGTGCGGCTGGTCGGACGGCGCCAGAAACCGCCGGCCCACCGCCGCCGCCTGCGCGACGAGCACCTTCAGCTCGCGCACGTCGCGGCAGCCGACGGCCTTCGCGAACCGCGTGACCGTCGCGACGCTCACCTGCGCATCGCGCGCGAGCGCGCCGATGCTGGCATGCGCGGCGCGCGCCAGATCGGCGAGGATGAACGCGGCGACCTTGCGCTCGGCGTCGCGCAGTTCGGGCGCGCATTCGGTGATGCGTGCGACGATGTCGACGGCCGGCTGCGCAAGCTGCGCGGATGACTGGGCGGCCGCGCGTGACGCGGCCCGCGAGACGGGGGAATTCATCGGTGAAAAGCGCTGGCGCGCGTCGTGTTACTAAATAACATCACCGCGCCGATGCTACTTTCGGTACCATCGGCATGTCAACTTCGATGCAATGCATAGTGATGATGGAGCGGGACGACATGAAAGTTACAAACTATCAGGAGCCGAAAATAGATCCGCTGGGCAAGGGCCTCGGCAACGTGCCGAGCGCGAGCGTGCCGCTCGACGAAGCGGGCCGCCTCGAGTGGAACCTGCTCGCCGAGGACGTCAGCCTGCCCGCGGCCGTGCTGTACGCCGACCGGATCGAACACAACCTGAACTGGATGCAGGCGTTCGTCCAGCAGTACGGCGCGCAGTTCGCGCCGCACGGCAAGACGACGATGGCGCCGCAGCTGTTCCGCCGCCAGCTCGCGGCCGGCGCGTGGGGCATCACGCTCGCGACCGCGCACCAGACGCAGGCCGCGTATCACGGCGGCGTGCGGCGCGTGCTGCTGGCGAACCAGCTGGTCGGCCGCCAGAACATGACCCTCATCGCGGGGCTGCTGTCCGATCCCGAATTCGAGTTCTTCTGCCTCGTCGATTCCGTCGACGGCGTCGAGCAGCTCGGCCGCTTTTTCGGCGCGGCGAACAAGACGCTGAACGTGCTGCTCGAGCTCGGCGTGCCGGGTGGCCGCGCCGGCGTGCGCGACGCTGCGCAGCGCCAGGCGGTGCTCGATGCGATCGCCCGCCATCCGGACACGCTGAAGCTGGCCGGCATCGAACTCTACGAAGGCGTGCTGAAGGAAGAAGGCGAGATCCGCACGTTCCTGCAACACGCGGTCGCACTCACGCGCGAACTGGCCGAAGCCGGCCGCTTCGCGCGCACGCCGGCGATCCTGTCGGGGGCCGGCTCCGCGTGGTACGACGTGGTCGCGGAGGAATTCGCGAAGGCGTCCGACGCCGGTTTCGCCGAGATCGTGCTGCGTCCGGGCTGCTATCTGACGCATGACGTCGGCATCTACAGGAAGGCGCAAGCGGACGTGTTCGCGCGCAATCCGATCGCACGCAGGATGGGCGAAGGGCTGCTGCCGGCGCTGCAGCTGTGGGCGTACGTGCAGTCGGTGCCGGAACCGGACCGCGCGATCGTCGCGCTCGGCAAGCGCGACGCGGCGTTCGACGCGGGCATGCCGGAGCCGGCGCGCCATTTCCGCCCCGGCCGCGACAGCGCGCCGCGCGAGCTGGCCGCCACCGAAGGCTGGGCCGTGACGGGGATGATGGACCAGCACGCGTATCTGCAGATCCCGCCGGGCGCGGATGTGAAGGTCGGCGACATGGTCGCGTTCGACATCTCGCACCCGTGCCTCACGTTCGACAAATGGCGGCAGTTGCTCGTCGTCGATCCGCAGTACCGCGTGACGGAAGTCGTCGAAACGTTCTTCTGACACGCCGTCCGCGCGTGGCGCCGCCCGCCGCGGGCGGCCGTCACGCACGCTTCGAGCGGGCGGAGTACACTGCGCGTTCGTCCTCGGGGCCGCATCGCCGCCGCGGCGGCCGTGCGCCGCTCGCCGCGCGAACGGCCCTTCAACACCGTTGAATGGAGAGTGCCATGGCCGCGAAGAAGATCCTGTTCCTGACCGGCGATTTCGCCGAAGACTACGAAACGATGGTGCCGTTCCAGGCACTGCAGGCCGTCGGCCATCGCGTCGACGCCGTGTGCCCCGGCAAGCGCGCCGGCGACAAGGTCAAGACCGCGATCCACGATTTCGAAGGCGACCAGACCTACACCGAAAAGCCCGGCCACTATTTCACGCTGAACGCGAGCTTCGACGACGTCGACGCGTCGAGCTACGACGCGCTCGCGATCGCCGGCGGCCGCGCGCCGGAATATCTGCGTCTCGATGCGAAGGTGATCGCGCTGGTGCGCGCGTTCGCGCAGGCCGGCAAGCCGATCGCCGCGATCTGCCATGCGGCGCAGCTGCTGGCGGCCGCCGACGTGATCCGCGGCAAGCGCATCTCGGCCTACCCGGCCTGCGCGCCGGAAGTGAAGCTCGCCGGCGGCGAATATGCGGACATCCCGGTCGATGCGGCCGTGACCGACGCGCCGTTCGTCACCGCGCCCGCGTGGCCCGCGCATCCGGCATGGCTCGCGCAGTTCCTCGCATTGCTCGGCACGCGCATCGAGCTGTGAGCGAAGTCGTCGTGCCCGTAGAACGGAAATGAAGTGATGTGACGAGCGCCGGCCGGCGCCGGGCGGTGGGCTCTCGGGCCCGCCGCGCCGCGCCGGTCGCCGCCCTTCAGTGCGGAGACGGCGTCGAGCCGACCTCCGCGATCCGCGACTCCAGCATCGCCAGCGCGCCCGACAGCGCGGTCAGCACGTCGTCCGGCAACTGCGCGACGGTGCGGTCGAGGAACGCCTTGCGGCGCGGCAGGCACGCGTCGAACGCCGCCCGCCCGGCGGCGGTCAGCGTGACGTTGGTCACCCGGTTGTCGCGGGCATCGGACGCGCGCTCGATCCAGCCGAGCGCATCGAGCGATTTCAGCTGGCGCGTGAGCGCGCCCGGATCGATGCGCAGCACCTCGACGAGCTTCTTCTGCGACGCCTGGCCGTCCAGCGTGTGCAGCGCCACCATGATGCGCCAGCGCGGCATCGGCTGCCCGACGTGCGTTTCGAACGCGCTCATGAACGCGCGATACGTGCGTCCGAATTGCTGCAAGATCGCGATGCGGTCCGGTTCTTCCATGCGCTGATGCCTACTCGTTCATTCGGTGAATCGTTTCAATCGGCCGCGACATGCGGTTCGACCTTGCGTCGCAGCGCGATCGGCGGCACGCGGCGGCATTGCCACACCGACACCACGGCGACGACGGCCGCCATCGCGACGCCCAGGTGAATCGCGCCGACGAGCGATTCGCGGGCCGCTTCCAGCAGCAGCGCGCCATTATGCCCGGCCGCCGTCAGCTCCGCGACCAGACGGCCTTGCGCCGCACGGTCGATCAGGATCTGCGGATCGGCGAGTTGCGCATGCCACTGCAGCGCGCGGTCGCCGGCCAGCGCATCGTGCACGCCGCTCGAATACATCTGGTTGACGAGCGTGCCGGTCAGCGCGGTGCCGATCATCCCGCCGACCATGCGCAGCGATTGCAGGAGCGCGGTCGCGATGCCGAGGTGCTCGCGACCGGCGGTCTGCTGCGCGAACACGGTGAGGTTCGGCAGCACGAAGCCGAGCCCGATCCCGCCGGCGACCATCAAGACCATGAGCATCCAGCCAGGCGTCGTGTGGGTCGACACGACGACACCCGCGCAGGTGAACGCGAACAGCCCGAAGCCGACGTGCAGCATCGCGTTCGGATGGCGGATGCGCGTGACGACGCGCCCGTTCATGATGCTGCCGATCGTGATGAACACGACGAGCGGCGTGATGACGAGCCCCGCCGCCTTCGGCGACATCCCGAAGCCGCCCTGGAACAGCAGCGGCGCAT
This sequence comes from Burkholderia sp. WP42, assembly GCF_000745665.1. Lineage (NCBI taxonomy): Bacteria > Pseudomonadati > Pseudomonadota > Betaproteobacteria > Burkholderiales > Burkholderiaceae > Burkholderia > Burkholderia sp. WP42. Next base: position 368,820 of record NZ_JQJT01000006.1, read on the forward strand.
AGAACAGCAGCGAGAACATCGAGAAGCCGGCGAGCATCGCGAGCACGAACAGCGCCGACAGCGCGCGGTTGCCGAACATGTCGAACGGCAGGATCGGCTGCGCGCAGCGCTTCTCCCAGTGCCACAACGCCACGCCCGCGCCGAGCGCGACCACCAGCAGCAGCGACGCCCAGCTCATCAAGCCGTATTTCGGCAGCCATTCGACGAACAGCTGCAGCGCGCCGAGCGACAGCGCGATCAGCAAGGCGCCGGGCCAGTCGAGCCGCATGCTGCGGTCGTGCTCGACGTGCCGCAGGTGCGGCAGGTAGCGCCACACGAAGAACAGCGACAGGATGCCGATCGGCAGGTTCACGTAGAACACCGAACGCCAGCCGAACGACTGGGTCAGGAACCCGCCGAGCGACGGCCCGATCGCGTTCGCGATGCCGAACGCCGAACTCATCAGCACCTGCCAGCGCAGCCGCACGACCGAATCGGGGAACAGGTCGGGGATGCACGCGAACGCGGTGCCGACCAGCATGCCGCCGCCGATCCCTTGCAGGCCGCGCGCCAGCACGAGGTACAGCATGTCGTTGGCCATCCCGCACAACACCGACGCGCCGGTGAACACGACGATCGACACGATCACGAACGGCTTGCGGCCGTAATAGTCGCCGAGGCGGCCGAAGATCGGCACGGTGATCACGGAGCTGAGCAGGTACGACGTCGCGACCCATGCGTACAGGTCGAAGCCGCGCAACTCGGCGACGATGGTCGGCAACGCGGTGCCGACGACCGTCTGGTCGAACGCGACGAGCATGGTGACGAACGAGATCCCGATCATCGCGAGCAGCGACTCGCGAAACGGCAGAAGTTGCCCGCTGGAATGGTGGGCGGCAGTATGGACCGGCATTTTTTGTTGATGCAATCTTTGACGTGTCAAACAATCGCGAAAGTGTAGCACGTCGGAGTAATCTACGCGGGCATGGGATGGGCGGCGTGCCGCCAGGGAGAACGATGGAACCGATTTCGATCACGCCTGCGGCGACGCTGTCGCCGCAGGACCAGGACGCGCTGCGGCGCGCGAAGCAGGTGCTGGAAAGCCCGTCGCTGACGTTGAAGCTGACCAGCGTGCTCGGTGCGCCGGTCGAGAAGATGATCGGGCGGCTGCCGGCGTTCGCGACCGGCAAGATCAACGATGCGACGCAGCTCGCGCTGCGCAAGTGCCTGAACATCGCGCTGCGCACGCTCGGCAAGCCGCCGGCGCCCGATGCCGAGCCCGACAAGCCGAGCAACCTGCTGCACAAGCTCGCGGTCGCGACGACCGGCGCGGCCGGCGGCGCGTTCGGCTTCCTCGCGCTGCCGGTCGAGCTGCCGGTCACGACCACGCTGATCTTCCGCTCGGTGTGCGACATCGCGCGCAGCGAGGGCGAGGATCTCGCGGCGGTCGACACGCAGTTGCAGTGCCTGGCCGTGCTCGGCATGGGCGGCGACACGGACAAGCGGGAAGAGGACGCCGATCTCGGCTATTTCGTGCTGCGCGGCGCGCTCGCGCAGGCGATCTCGAAGGCGTCGTCCGACATCGCGACGAAAGGTGTGGCCGCGCACAGCTCGGCGGCGGTGTTCAAGCTGGTGCAGACGGTCGCGTCACGTTTTTCCGTGCAGGTGACTGAGCAGATGGCCGCGAAGTCGATCCCGGCGATCGGCGCGGTGCTCGGCGCGACCGTCAACACGCTGTTCATCGATCACTTCCAGCAGATGGCGCACGGCCACTTCACCGTGCGCCGGCTCGAGCGCAAGTACGGCGCGGCGGCCGTGCGGGCCGCGTATCAGGCGATCGACGGCGCGCCGGCGCGGTGACGAGCGGGGGCGGTTGCGAGGCGGGGGGGCGCGTTGGGCGTTGGGCGTTGGGCGTTGGGCGTTGGGCGTTGGGCGTTGGGCGTTGGGCGTTGGGCGTTGGGCGTTGGGGCGTTCGGGCGGTTCGGGCGGTTCGGGCGGTTCGGGCGGTTCGGGCGGTTCGCCGGTTCGCCGACTGGCGGTCGAGCATCGCGCGCCTGCGGCGCGATCGGCGCTTACATCTGCCCGAGCGGCGGCCTGTCGAGCCACACGTCATCTCGACCGACTCGCCACCCGC